>CAZTLE010000254.1:0-4933 GCA_964614415.1 uncultured Aureitalea sp.
GCAGGCCGATTGGTCATCGAAGTCCATCCCTGGTGGGCGGCCAAAGGCTTTCCGCTACGGTAATTCAAGACACCAAAGACACAACTTTTTTAATTTCTTCGAGGTTAGATGTTCCATCAGGGATGCCCAGGGTTGCGGAAAGATGGATGCTCGGGAAGCCGGCCTCTTTGAACAAGAGGGCATTGCTGCTTCCAATTCCGGCTCCGGGCATAATCTCAATCCTGCCCTTAGCCCGGGCAAGCAATGTTTTCAGCAAGGGTAGCCCTTCAATGGCAGTAGCTTGTTGTCCCGAAGTGAGCACCCCGTCCACGCCCAGTTCGATAAGTTGGTCGAGGGCATGTTCGGGATCAATGACCTCATCAAAAGCACGGTGAAATGTAATATGCATTCCTGCTGCGGTTTTCATGAGTGCTGACAGGGCATCTACATCGATTTCCATTTCCCGGGTCAATACACCGATAACAACGCCCTCACAGCCTTCACTTTTACAGTACCGAATGTCATCGTGCATTTGCTCCAGTTCCTCTTTTGAATAATTGAAGTCACCGGCCCTTGGCCTAATAAGCACATGTAGCGGAATAAGTGAGGTGTTAACAACGGCCATTATGGTATAACGGTCGGGAGTTAGTCCACCTACAGAAAGGTGTTCACACAGCTCAACGCGATCGGCCTTGCCATTTTCGGCGTTCCATACACTTGCAACCGAATTGGCACAAATTTCAATCTTCATTATTCGATGATGATTTCGTCGATGAACGTCCAGGCGGGGTTCCCGGCTCCTTGTCTACCGCTGGGGATAGTTCCATAACTAGGAATCTTTAACACAAGCTCAGTTACTATTAATCGTGGATATTGAGTATAGTCTCTGGAAGCTGTGGCAAGTGGTTTAGTCGCCTCTTTAATTACCGGGATACTTTCAACCACTGAAGCGCCCTCTCCCAACTTACCTCTAAAGTCAACAGTAAGGGGTGCGTAGATCCATTGTCCGTTGCCGTTGTGAAACCGTAGTTTCAGGTGATTGATCTTGGTCGGTTCAGTAAAAGTTATCTTTATTTCAATGTCATCTCCCCAAAATCCTAACCATTCTCCATCGCCGTAGCGGGAATTACTTCCTATGATTCCGTTATTCAGGGCGGCAACCCCGCCGGCGTCGTAGGAGGGATGCGGATCAATATTCAAGGTAATGGTTCCCTTAACACCCTTGTGATACACGATGGTATCACGGCGTGTAGGACCCACAGGATGGCCGTCCTTGTAGACGGCTGAGCTAATTGTGGAGTTTTCGGTAATACTAATGGGTCCGTTATAGGTTAGGGAATCTCCGTTATTCAGTTGATAGATAATCTCCTTCCCAGTGGTAGGTGTAGACAGTTCGAAACGGACTTCATTATTTTCTTTGGTTACCTGGCCATCAACTTTGTACAGGTGATTTGCATGATTTATACCTAACAGGTGTAGTCTCCTGAAGAAGGGTTCGACCCGTGACAGGAACTCCGGATAATCTGTTTCAAGATCGGTAGTAGGTCCATGCCATGTAAGTTCACCCATGGCCAGGATGCGGGGAAATACCATGTATTCCACTTTGTCCGGGTCTTTCATATACTCCGTCCAGACATTACCCTGAGCACCCAAAACGTGCTTTGCTTCTTCTTCAGATAATTCAGCAGGAATGGGATTGAAACTATAGACTTTCTTCAATGGTAAAAATCCGCCAATGGCCAAAGGTTCGTCAGGACCATCATCTTGGTAGTAGTCGAAATACGCATGGGAAGTGGGAGTCATGATCACATCATGTCCTTCTTTGGCCGCCTCAATACCACCCTGAGTACCACGCCAGGACATTACCGTGGCATTAGGAGCAAGGCCGCCTTCCAGAATCTCATCCCAACCAATGATCTTCTTGCCTTTACTGTTTACAAATGTTTCAATCTCTTTGATGAAATAGCTTTGAAGTCCGTTTTCATCCTTCAGATCAAGGTCCCGAATTAGCTTCTGACAATGACTACAGGATTTCCACTGTGCTTTAGGGGCTTCGTCTCCTCCTATATGAATGTACTCGCCGGGAAATAGCTCTATAACTTCGGTAAGAACATCTTTAAGAAAGGCAAAGGTCTTTTGATTGGGGCAATAGATATTTTCAAAAACGCCCCATTTGGTTGCCACCGGAACCTGCCCACCGGTACATCCCAACTCAGGGTAGGCACTCACGGCCGCCTGAGCATGGCCAGGCATCTCAATCTCCGGGATAATCGTCACGTTGTGTTGTGCTGCGAAGGCCACAATTTCTTTTACTTCTTCCTGGGTATAAAAACCACCGTATCGTTCACCATCAAATTGATGTGGGGTGTCACTGTAATGTCCGATGAGGGTTTCTTCGCGATAGGCCGCATGTGTCGTCAATCTGGGATACTTTTTGATCTCAATACGCCATCCCTGATCCTCGGTAAGGTGCCAGTGAAAATAATTCATCTTGAGCATGGCCAAATGAGAAATGTACTCTTTGATAAATTCCTTCGGAAAGAAATGACGGCCTACGTCCAGGTGCATGCCACGATACTTAAACTTTGGAAAGTCCCTGATCTCAACAAGAGGGAGGAACACTTTATCTGATGGAGTTGCCCGGGCCTCCAATTGGGGTGTCAGCAATTGGCGAAATGTCTGTGCTCCATAAAAGGCGCCTGAAGGATCTTTAGCCGAAATAATCACTTTTTCTTCGGAAATGGACAACGTATAACCTTCATCCGGAAGGGTCGAATTGCGAACAATGCGTATTCTGGCCGATATAGAATCTACCAATACCCCCTCTCCGGCCGGAGACATGTGATTGATCAGAAAATGGCTTGTGTTGTTGAAAATGGAGTCTGAATATAGATGTATATGCCCTTCCCGAACCAACTCAAAACTGCCTTTTTTGAGTTCAAAATGTTGTGGTTTGGGGATCAGCGGAAGAATTTCCACTTCTTTCGGATTTTTATCACAGGAGCAAAACAAAAGAACGGTTAGTGCGAAAATGAAGAATCTCATAGTACGAATGTACGCAATTCGCTTCAGTCCGAACCTCCTACGATCTCTATGGATTGAGAGATCTCATTCCCGTTTTTATCCATGACTGTGAGTCGGTAGTTGCCCGGTTTTGGGGTATGGGTAATTTCATGGAAGGTCTCGGTAGTACCTATGAACTCCTCGCCCAGGTACCAGTATACCGGGGTTTCGGGGATTCGATGGGCTAGCTTGAAGACCACAGGATTAACGGATTCGTCAAAATCTTTAGGCAATATAATAGCTTCATTCCGCCGTGGGAAAACGAATTCCATCGTCCGTTCTTCCTCCCGAAGGCACTGTGGATCGAAAGGAGGCAATGGTCTGTATTCCGGATGCTGGGCTGCGTAGTAATACTCCTGAACCGGTGGGAGCGAGAACCAGTTTTTGGCTAACATATCACCCAATTCGTAGCAGGAAGAATTTACCCGAAAGCTCTCAGACGAACTCAGAAATACTTGCTGATGATAAGGACAGGCTTCTGTTCGGGTTCCTTTTGAAGGAATCCAACCGGTACTTGTTTCCCCACAATGAACACCTGCCAGATGACCACTTTTTGAACAGACCTCAGCTTCGGTCAATTCATCATAAGGGATGTCGAACCAGTCGGAGTTTGGAAGCAGATTCAACACATCAAAAAGTACGGGAGCCGCAGCCTGTATCCCCGTGAGCCCCGGACGTCCTTCACCATCGGCATTACCCACCCATATTCCGATGGCGTATTTTGGGGTGATGCCCACGGCCCAGGCATCTTTAAACCCGAAACTGGTCCCCGTTTTCCAGGCAATATTCCTGGAATTGGTAAAATACTCCCAGTTCACTTCTCCTTCCGGCCGATTCACACGTCGCATGGCTTCAAAAGTGAGATAGATCGATCCCGCATCAAATACTTCCGGATCGAATTGCACAGTACCCCGGTCGACCTCCTTCAATGAGGTAAATCGGGGGGTTACAAACTCGTCATTTAGGTATTCACTAGAAGAATCGTTGAAGTAGTTCAGCGTCGATGCCATGGCAGCGTATGCATTTGTGATATCCCAAAGCGTGCTCTCTGCACCTCCCAGAATCAGGGAAAGCCCATAGTGATCGGCCGGTTTATCAATAGTGCTGAGGTTGAGTTTTTCGAGTGTATTTCGAAATCTGGGAAGGCCGTGAGAGCGCAGCAACCGCACCGCAGGAACGTTTAGGGACCGGGAGAGCGCTTCGCCCGCCGGGACCGATCCGTAAAACTTTCTGTCAAAATTTTCAGGACTATACCCGTTTACAACAGTAGGGACATCATCAATCAACATGTCCGGCAGAATTTCCCCACTATGCAAGGCCGAAGCATACAGAAAAGGCTTCAAAATACTTCCGGTGCTTCTGGGGCTTTGAATGATATCTACGAAGCGATCGTTATCCCCGGAGGTAGGGGCATTTCCCACATAACCCACTACTTCCCTGGTATTGACATCCAGGACGAGAATGGCCAGATTGTGAATCTCATTTTGACGTAATTGAAAATGGTGCTCTTCAGCGACGAGAGTAAGCTGTTGCTGGAGGGATACATCCACCGTGCTTTTCACTCGCTGCCCAATATGCTCTTTCCTGACTTTCTCGATTAGGTGAGGAGCCAGATCGGGGAGCGGGAATGGTTTTCCCGGTAAACGTTCTAACAATGCCAGTTCATAAGCCATGTCATCTATGATCCCTTTATCCCTGAGCTTTAAGAGTAGCAGATCACGTTTCTTCTTAAGAATAGCTTCGTTCTTTCCGGGGAATACCAAAGAGGGCGCGTTTGGAAGAACGGCGAGTGATGCCGCCTGTCCCCAGCTAAGTTCATATGAGGGAATTCCAAAATAACGCCATGAAGCCGTTTCCAATCCAACTACATTCCCTCCAAACGGAGCATGGG
>CAZTLE010000255.1:0-4903 GCA_964614415.1 uncultured Aureitalea sp.
ACTTAGAGAACGACACGAAGATATTCATCTGCTGTTCCGAAAATTTGCTTCGGACTTTGCGCAGAAATACAAAATGCCTACGGTTCGCTTGGACGATCCTGCGGTCGATCTGCTGCTTAAATACCGCTGGGGTGGAAACATTCGCCAGCTTCGAAACATAGCCGAACAAATTTCTGTGCTTGAGCAGAATCGCAATATATCCTACGAAACCCTGCGAAGTTACCTGCCCGATGTGGGCGGGAACCTGCCAGCCGTCGTAGGTCCCCGAAAAAGAGAAAGCGACTTTAGCAGTGAACGCGAAATTCTGTATAAAGTACTGTTCGACATGCAGCGGGATGTGAACGATCTCAAGAAGCTCACCATGGAGCTTATGAAGTCCGGAAACGCCGCCCAGGTCCGTGAGGAGAATTCAACCCTCATCAATAAGATCTATGCGGAAGAAGATGAGAGTTCCGTGGAAACCCTGGCATCCATTGTAGACGAGGCACCACCAAGCCCGGCGGCAGATGTGGAGGTACTAACCATTCCCGAACACACGGCAGAAGAAGCCAAGGACAAATACCACTTCGCAGAAGAAGTGCAGGAAGAAGAAAGCCTGTCGCTTCAGGAAAAAGAGCTGGAACTTATCCGAAAGTCCCTGGAAAAGAACAACGGAAAACGCAAAGCGGCGGCCGAAGAGTTGGGTATTTCAGAACGAACCCTCTATCGTAAGATCAAACAATATAACCTGTAAAAGCGCATTATACTACTAATGAAACACCTCACGAAAATTATTGCGCTTCTTAGCTTTGTATTACTACTACAAGGTTGTAAGTACTACTCTTTTACAGGGGCGGATATCAATTATTCCACCACGAAGACCTTTCAGGTGAACCTCTTTCAAAACAACGCGCCACTTGTAGAGCCCGGTTTGGGAAGGGATTTCACCATAGAATTGCAGGATCTCATTCAAAATCAAACGAGTCTCGAGCTTGTCAACAACGGTGGCGACCTTATTTATGAAGGGGAAATTGTGGAGTACTACATCGCTCCTATTACAGCCACAGCCCAAAGTACAGCAGCCCAAAACCGAATTACGATTGGGGTCAATGTTCGCTTTTACAATAACAAGGAAGAAGATAAAGACTTTGAACAGCGCTTTTCGTTTTACTTTGATTATCCCGGCAATGCGCAGCTAACCGGATCAGTTCGGGATGATGCACTCACCGAGATCTTCGATCGTATAACACAGGACATTTTCAATAAATCTCTCGCAAACTGGTAGCTCTTTGAACACGGATACATTTACATACCTGCTCGCGAATCCGCAATCGATCGACAAGGAACATTTGTCCGATTTGGCTTCGGTCATTGATGCTTACCCGTGGTTTCAGTCGGCAAGGGCACTTCAGCTTAAAGGGCTAAAGAATGAGAACAGCTTTCTGTACAACGATGCCCTCAAGGTAACGGCAGCGCATACGATAGACAGGGATATTCTGTTCGAATATATTACTTCGGAACACTTCGTACAGGACGACATATCGGAGCACATCATTCAGCATGACGAATCGGTAATGGCCATTGAGATTGAGCCTGAAGACCTTTCCGAACAGGTGAGTAAAGAGATCGATCAGCAGATCAAAGTCGAACTCAAGAAGGCAGAGGCCATACTCGACCCTGAATTGTTTGAACGCAAAGAAGAATCGGTACACCAGCTTGTGGAGCAGGAAGAAGTTATCGAAGTGGTTGCCCGGGAACCCGTGGTCGAAACACCGGTTGAGGAAGCCCCGGAGGAGTCCACACCAGAGGAGCCTTCCCCGGAAGAAACACTCGAATTGGATAAGCCTATTACATTCACAAAGGACGACACCTATTCATTTGGCGAATGGCTTAAGCTCACCCAGGCAAAACCCATTGAACGGGAGGTTGAAGAAACACCTTCCGAAGCCCCTCAAAGTGACCGGGAGCGCAAGTTTGAACTTATCGATAAGTTCATTCAGGAGAAACCCAAGATCGATCCGGGTAAGATCGTCCTTAAAAAAGTAGAAAATAAGAACCTGGCCAAGCCGTTTACGAAATCATCGGAGGCCTTGATGACAGAGACCCTGGCAAAGGTGTACCTGCAACAGAAAAACTATAAAAAAGCCATACAGGCGTATAAAATTTTAATTTTGAAAAATCCCGAAAAAAGTGGTTTCTTTGCAGACCAAATTCGGGCGATCAAAAAATTGATTAATTCAGAGGAGTCATGAGCACGTTTACAATATTTATCATCCTTATCATATTCATAGCCTTTCTATTGGTTGTGGTTGTCATGGTACAGAACCCAAAAGGAGGCGGTTTGTCATCTACCTTCGGCGGTGGAGGTTCTCAGCAACTGGGAGGAGTCCAAAAGACAACGGATTTCCTGGACCGTAGTACCTGGACCCTGGCAGCACTTATGTTGGCCTTAATTCTGTTGTCGAACATCCCGATCATGGGAGGTAGCGCAGCGGATGTAAATCCGATTGATGCAGACCCTGTACAAACAACACTTCCAACAACCGGAGGAACTACAGGTGACGATCCTGGAAATGACAACTAGTCAAAGGATATAAAAAATACTTACAAAAATGCCCGCTTATGACAAGCTGGCATTTTTTGTTTCTGAGATGTCAGTTTTTGTGCGATGGCACAGTTTCTGCCTAAAAGCAAGACGTAAAAATTTAAAAATTAACAACTAAAAATACTTTTGAAAATGGCGTTAAAAATTCAACCACTTTCAGATAGGGTCTTGGTAGAGCCGCAAGAGGCAGAGACCAAAACAGCATCGGGAATCTACATTCCGGATTCTGCCAAAGAAAAACCGCAACAGGGTAAAGTTGTTGCTGTGGGTAAAGGAAAGAAAGACCACGATATGACCGTAAAGGTTGGGGATACGGTACTTTACGGAAAATACTCCGGTAGCGAATTAAAATACGAAGGCAAAGATTACCTCATCATGCGTGAGGATGATATACTTGCAATCATCTAAAGCTAATTGCAAGAAAATCTCAAATTCCAAATTATAAATTCCAAGATTGTCAAAAATACACTTAGTTAGATCCATGTTTTGGAATTTGACATTTGAATTTTGGAATTTAATTTTTAAACCATAAAAATTCTAAGATGGCAAAAGATATAAAATTTGATGTAGAAGCACGGGATGGCATTAAGCGCGGGGTTGATGCGCTGGCTGACGCCGTGAAAGTAACGTTGGGGCCTAAAGGGCGTAACGTAATCATAAGTAAATCCTTCGGAGCACCTCAGGTAACTAAAGACGGGGTTTCCGTAGCCAAAGAAATTGAACTGGAAGATGCGCTTGAGAATATGGGTGCGCAAATGGTTAAGGAAGTAGCCTCCAAAACCAACGATCTGGCCGGTGACGGAACTACCACTGCTACCGTTCTTGCTCAGTCAATCGTAAAAGAAGGACTTAAAAACGTAGCCGCCGGTGCCAATCCTATGGACCTGAAGCGCGGTATCGATAAGGCCGTAGGTGCTGTTACAGACAATCTTCAAAAGCAATCTACCGTAGTTGGAAACTCTACTGAAAAGATTCAGCAGGTAGCTGCCATTTCATCCAATAACGACGAGCAGATCGGTGAACTGATTGCCGAGGCCTTCAACAAAGTTGGAAAAGAAGGAGTGATCACTGTAGAAGAAGCAAAGGGAACTGAAACATACGTGGACGTTGTGGAAGGAATGCAGTTTGACCGTGGATACCTCTCCCCTTACTTCGTAACGGATAGTGAAAAGATGCACACTGAACTGGAGAGTCCAATGATCCTTCTGTACGACAAGAAGATCTCTTCCATGAAAGAGCTGCTTCCTGTACTGGAGCCGGTAGCACAACAAGGAAAATCGCTACTCATCGTAGCTGAAGATGTAGAAGGTGAAGCCCTGGCAACTTTGGTTGTAAACAAGCTTCGCGGTTCGCTTAAGATCGCCGCTGTAAAAGCACCCGGATTCGGAGATCGCAGAAAGGCGATGCTGGAAGACATTGCTATCCTAACGGGTGGTACCGTAATTTCTGAAGAGCGCGGTTTCACACTGGAAAATGCCACTGTGGATATGCTGGGATCGGCTGAAACCGTGATCATCGACAAGGACAACACTACTGTTGTAAATGGTGCCGGAGCCAAGACCAATATCAAGGCTCGTGTTAACCAGATCAAATCTCAGATCGAGACTACTACCAGTGACTACGACAAAGAAAAGCTGCAGGAACGTTTGGCTAAACTGGCCGGAGGGGTTGCCGTATTGTACGTAGGTGCTGCCAGTGAGGTAGAGATGAAGGAAAAGAAAGACCGTGTGGATGATGCGTTGCATGCAACGCGCGCTGCCGTTGAAGAAGGTATTGTTGCCGGTGGTGGTGTAGCCCTGGTAGGTGCCCGTAAGGCTCTTGCCAAACTGGAAGGTGCCAATGCCGATGAAAATACAGGAATCCAAATCGTATCCCGGGCACTTGAGTCACCACTTCGCACTATCGTTGAGAACGCCGGTGGAGAAGGATCGGTTGTTGTGAACAAGGTGATCGAAGGCAAGAAGAACTTCGGTTATGACGCTAAAACCGACGAGTACGTTGATATGCTTAAGGCGGGGATCATCGATCCTAAGAAAGTGACCCGTGTCGCTCTGGAAAATGCCGCTTCCGTAGCCGGTATGATCCTTACTACCGAGTGTGCTCTGGTAGACATCAAAGAGGAAACACCTCCAATGCCTCCAATGGGCGGCGGCGGAATGCCGGGGAGGATGGAGGAATGAGGGATGAGGGGGAGGGAGGAGGGAGGGAGGGGGGGAGAGAGGAGGGGGGGGGGGGGGTGGATGATGGATGATGGAGGAGGGAGGAGGGAGGAGGGAGGAAGGAGGAGGGAGGAGGGAGGAGGGGGGAGGGGAGGGGGAG
>CAZTLE010000256.1:0-4787 GCA_964614415.1 uncultured Aureitalea sp.
GTATAGTTTGCATGGTGTAAAGGTACGGATTAACAATTTCACGGTCATTGATTTGAGCTTTCTTTAACGCTATTTCAGGAACTGATAGGCGCCCAGAGCCACAATATAGGCAATGGCACTCATGACCACCAATTGCCACATAGGCCATTTCCAACTGTTGGTCTCCTTGCGCACAACGGCCAACGTACTCATACATTGCATTGCGAACGCATAAAATAGCAGTAAGGAGATACCACTGGCGAAATTGAACCTGGGTGTTCCCAGCACAGGATTCACCTCGGCGGCCATCCGGTTCTTAATGGTTTCTTCTTCTTCGCTACCTACGCTATAGATCGTTGCCAATGTGCCAACGAAAACCTCTCGAGCAGCAAACGAACTTAAAATGGCAATTCCAATTTTCCAGTCATAACCCAGGGGTTCAACGGCAGGTTCGATGCCTTTACCTACGATACCGATGTACGAATGCTCAAGCTTGAACGAAGCGATTTGCGTTTCCAGTTCTTCTTCGGAAAGATTTTCGCCTACGGTTTGCTGAGTCACAATTTCTTCGGCCCTATTGAAATCACCCGGGCCATATGACGCCAACACCCAAAGGATAATGGAAATAGCCAGGATGATCTTACCCGCACCCCAAACGAAGGATTTAGTCTTTTCGACCACCGTGATCAGCACGTTCTTGGGCATTGGAACTTTATAGTTGGGCATCTCGATCACGAAGAAACTCCGGGAACGGATTTTCAGGAACTTGTCAAGCAGCATTGCCGAGAAAATGGCCGCACCAAACCCCAGTAAATACAAGAACATCAGCGTGAGTCCCTGTAAACTGAAAATGCCTAATACACGTTGTTCGGGAATGACGAGGGCGATAATTATGAGATACACCGGCAAACGAGCGGAACATGTGGTAAAAGGAGTAACCAGAATGGTAATAAGCCTTTCTTTCCAGTTTTCGATATTCCGTGTCGCCATGATGGCTGGAATGGCACAGGCAGTTCCGGAAATTAGCGGAACAACACTTTTTCCACTTAGTCCGAAGCGTCTCATGACGCGATCCATAAGAAACACCACCCGGCTCATATAGCCTGATTCTTCCAGAACAGAAATAAACAGGAAAAGGAAGGCGATCTGCGGGATAAAGATGACGATACCTCCCAATCCGGAAATGATTCCTTCGGCCAGCAGATTGGTGAAATCTCCCGGAGGAAGTGTTTGTTTGATCCAGTCGCTTAACGAGGCAAAAGTGACATCAATGAAGTCCATGGGATAGCTACTCCAGTCGAAGATTGCCTGGAAAATGACCAATAGTATGGCAAAGAAGATCACATAGCCCCAGAATTTATGGGTGAGAATCCGGTCGAACCGACTACGAAGGTCTTTGGCATTGGCCGTATCGATAGTCAACGTCTCCTTGAGGATTTCGTTGATGAATTGATACCGCTTAATAGTTTCTTTCTGCTGAAGGCGCTTCAGGGTGCTCTTAGACTCGGTCTTAAAGGAGGCGATACCCGTAAACTCTTTCCGGTCCAGCTTTCCGAAGTTCACGTCCTGGGTGATTACCAACCACAGCTTATACAGATCCTGGTTGGGAAAGGCTTTCCGAAGGCGATCAAAATATTCAGGTGCTATTACGGAAGCATTGAGGCAGGGTTCGGTAGATAGTTGTTGGTAATTGGCAATGATCTCTTTAAGGGCATCAAAACCGGTGTTCTTGCGCGAACTGATGAGTGCTATCCGGGTCTCCAAATGCTTTTCCAGGGTTTCCACGTCCAGGGAAATCGCCTTGCGCTTCATGCGATCGGACATATTGATAGCAAGCACTGTTGGGATGCCAAGGTCCTTGATCTGGGTGAACAAAAGGAGATTGCGCTTTAGGTTCTCAATTTCGGTCACGACCACTGCCACGTCCGGGAAGTCCTTGTCATTTTTATTGAGCAGCAACTCGATCACTACATTCTCATCGAGGGAAGAAGCATTGAGGCTATAGGTGCCCGGCAGGTCCAGGATATGCGCCTTGAGATTGCGAGAGAGCTTGCAGGTCCCCTCCTTCTTTTCAACGGTAATACCCGGATAGTTCCCCACTTTTTGGTTGAGTCCGGTAAGTCGGTTGAAGACGGACGTTTTACCGGTGTTTGGATTACCTATAAGGGCTACGTTGATCTGTTTGGCCATGCTTAGGAGATCAGTTCGACTTCAATCCGCGAGGCGGTTTCCTTTCGTATGGCCAGGTGACTACCGTTGATGTTAAGGTAGAGCGGATCCTGAAAAGGAGCTGTTTGCACCAGGAAAACCTCATTGCCGGGAAGACATCCCATTTCGAGTAATTTGAGCGGAACCAGTTCCACGGGAAATTCTTTGATCAGGGCACGTTGTCCTTTCTTAAGCGAGGCAATCGTAGGCATTCAGCTTATTTAGATTCATTTTAAACAGTGCAAATGTAGGTGAAATCGCATTGCCCTGCAAGGGTTTACGCATCGAAAAATATCGCCATGGGTATTGGCATTGTCTATGGGTTTTCGGTCTTCAGGATTTCGATATCCGAAAGAAGTTGACGGATGGCATCCGGATCGGTACCGTCGTAGAATCCACGGATGCGCCGTTTCTTGTCTATGAGTACGAAGTTCTCGGTGTGAATGAGTTCGTATGGGCTGAAGGGGGCATCCTTGGCCGCCAGATATGACTTACGGGCGAGGTTGTAAATTTCCTCTTTGTTTCCGGTGACGAGGTTCCACCGGGAGTCGTCCACGCCTTTTTCGACAGCATAGCGCTTTAGTTGGGCCACGGTGTCGATTTCCGGAGTAACGGTATGTGACAGTAAGAAGACCTCCTGATCTTCGGCCAGTTCGTTTTGGATCTGTACCATATGATCGGTCATAATGGGGCAGATGGTCTGGCAGGTAGTGAAGAAGAAATCGGCCACATAGATCTTGTCTGTGTAGTCATTTTGGGTGATGGTCTTCCCATTCTGATTGGTTAGGGAGAAATCGCCTATGGTATGGTATTTCTTAACGTGCTGAAGGGTGGAGTCGACCAGTTCGGCATTGACATTCGCCGGTTGATAAACCGGGAGGACAGGAGTGGGTTTCAGCACCTGATAGATAATGGCAATGATAATGGCTGAAACCACCAGTAGCGTAATTCCGAAGAGCTTGTATTTGGAAAAAAACTGAAGCATGCGGTGAATGAATCGGTTACAAAATTACGGCCTAAAAAATTATCGGGAATAGTGTAACGTATAAAACTTTCTTAAAACAAATGGATAGTCAATCCCGCATTTTTATAAGCGGTTTGAAACCCTTACTTTTGCGTGTTAATTTTTCGGTATGAGTCCATTTGCGGTCAAAGCAATTCAGTTATTACTCAGTTTATCTCTTCTCATCGTATTGCATGAGTTGGGCCACTTCATTCCAGCGAAGATATTCAAGACCCGGGTAGAGAAATTCTTCCTGTTCTTTGATGTGAAGTTCGCCCTCATTAAGAAGAAGGTGGGAGAAACCGTCTATGGAATCGGATGGTTACCGCTAGGCGGTTATGTGAAGATCGCAGGAATGATCGATGAGAGTATGGATAAGGAGCAGATGGCGCAACCTCCTCAACCCTGGGAGTTTCGTAGCAAACCGGCCTGGCAGCGACTTATTATCATGCTGGGGGGTGTTACGGTGAACATCATTGTGGGGATGCTTATTTATGTAGGGATCATGTTTTTCCACGGCGAGTATATCACTACCAAGGAGGACATGCCAAATGGCTTTGCTGTAGCCGAGTCGTTCAAAGAATACGGGTTCCGTGATGGGGATCAGATACTGAAGGTGAACGGTGAAGAATTCAGGAATGTGGCGGCAATAAGCAAGTATTTGTTGTTGCGGGATGTGGAAAGCATAGAAGTGCAGCATACCGATGGTTCTGTTGAATCCATAGGACTGCCTGAAGATATAGGAACCAAGATATTCAAGGAAGGGGTTCGGGAGCCTTTTATTACCATTATAGACCCGGTGGTGGATTCGGTACCTCCCGAGTATCCGGCCCACACGGCTGGTTTCAAGAGTGGAGACCGTATTTTGAGTGTGAACGGGAACCCTGTGAAATACTCTTATGAGGTCAATGCGGAAGTGCGCAAAAAGAAGGATGCTGAGAACGTATTCGGCATAGAACGTGACGGAGTACAGATGGATCTTACTGTGATGCCAAATGAAGAGGGTAGGATAGGGATCAATTATAATACGGATGATATATCCCGCACTCACCTGACCTATAGTTTTGGAGCCAGTTGGTCACGAGGAATCGGTTACGGTTATGATATTCTAAAGGATTATGTGAAGCAGTTCAAGTATGTTTTCACGAAAGAAGGAATCACGCAGATAGGTGGATTTGGCGCCATTGGGAACCTGTTCCCGTCCAAATGGAGTTGGGTTCAGTTTTGGCATACAACGGCCCTGATCTCGATCATTTTGGCGTTTATGAATGTACTTCCCATTCCGGCGTTGGATGGGGGTCATGTGATGTTCTTGTTATATGAAATGGTAACGGGAAGAAAGCCTAGTGATAAGTTCCTGGAGTATGCACAAATGATAGGATTCTTCCTGTTGATTGCGTTGGTGTTGTTTGCGAACGGAAACGACATCTATCGCTGGATTACCGGAAATTAAAAAAACGCAAAATCCTCTTTGCGTCGTTTTAAAAAACGATTATATTTGCACCCTCCTACGCGCCAAATAGGCGCTTCGGAGGGCGCCAGCCGCCTAAAAACATTGACATAGTCCTCCATAGCTCAGTTGGTTAGAGCACCTGAC
>CAZTLE010000257.1:0-4756 GCA_964614415.1 uncultured Aureitalea sp.
GGCACATGGTTCTCATATAATTTCCTGCTTTCAAAAAGGACACCCTGAGAGTTCACCACCTTAGACAACTTTTTGCGCTTGTCCAGTGCCTTGTACTTGTAGCAGATAACCAGTACTGTACTGGGCTGAGGATTTTCCACATAAGGAACCAAATTCTCAATGGTCCTTGCCAGGTCCTGGGCCTCCTTTACAATAACGACCTGCCGTTCGGCCATCATGGGAAAGCGCTTTGCATTGCTTATAATGTCATCAATAGTGACATCGCGTCCGTAGAGCACCATTTGATTGAATCCGCGCTCTTCTTCGGCCAGCACATTCGACTCTATGAAACTCGCAATCCTGTCAATATAGTAAGGCTCCTCGCCCATCAAAAAATAAACAGGGGCTATGTTTCCCTGTTTGATATTACTTACGATGGTTTTAACGCTATCTAACGACAACTCAAAGTGCTTTTTAAAAGAGGTGATTTCAACGGGAAATTGTTAATTTGCCACATGCAGAAGCTCCATTTTCCCGACTACGAATTCCGATTTCAAAGTAACGAAAATAAAACGTTGATCTTTGATGTGATCCGCAAAAAATTCGTGGTCCTCACTCCCGAGGAATGGGTGCGACAACATGTGGTACATTTTCTTGTTTCAGAAAAGAAATACCCGCCTTCCCATATCAATGTGGAAAAACAACTGATAGTTCACGGACGAAAAAAAAGATACGATGTCATTGTGTTTACACGAGACGGAGATGTACACCTTATCGTTGAATGCAAAGCACCCGGTATCACAATCGATCAGGCGGTTTTTGATCAGATTGCCCGATATAATCTGGCGTTAGATGCTTCTCAGCTTATGGTTACCAATGGCATTGACCACTACTATTGTCAAATGGACCGGGAACATGAGAGATATACCTTTCTAAGGGAGTTGCCGTCCTACCATTCAAAATAATGCGCTTACTTTGTAGCCGTGAAAGTTGCTGTTGTCATCTTAAACTGGAATGGAAAAGGGCTGTTGAAGCGTTTCCTTCCCTCCGTTATAGCTCATTCCGCAGATGCGACCATCTATGTGGCCGACAATGCTTCTGAGGACGGTTCGGTGGATTACGTATATGAGCATTTTCCAACTGTTCGCGTTATTCAAAACCCTGTCAACGGAGGGTTCGCGGGAGGATATAACGAGGCTTTGAAACACCTTTCCGAAGATCTTTTTGTACTGCTCAACAGCGATGTGGAAGTGACTCCCAATTGGTTGGAACCCGTGATCGCGCAATTTGAAACCGATCCCAACCTGGGGGCCGCACAGCCCAAGATACTGGATTACAAAAACCGCGACCGGTTTGAATATGCCGGTGCTGCCGGAGGGTTTATAGATTCACTGGGCTATCCGTTTTGCCGGGGGCGTATCTTCGATTCCATAGAAAAAGACGAAGGGCAATACAATGACATCACGCCTATCTTTTGGGCTACAGGTGCGTGCATGTTCGTTCGAAGAGAGGCTTTTTGGGAAGCGGGTGGATTTGATACCGACTTCTTCGCACATCAGGAAGAGATCGATCTGTGTTGGCGCTTGCATAGCCTGCAAAAAACCGTGCTGTATGTGGGAACTTCCACCGTGTATCATGTGGGCGGGGCAACGCTTACATCAGAAAGTCCGCGAAAGACCTTCTATAATTTCCGAAATACGTTGCTCGCTCTGGTGAAGAATGTAAAGGGTGGTAAAGTATGGTGGCGAGTCTTTTTACGATTACTGCTGGATGGGTTGGCCGGCATCCGATTCATTCTTTCCGGAAACTTTGGACATTGCTGGGCCGTTGTACGTGCGCATTTCAGTTTCTATGGATTACTCCCGTCATTTCTGAAGAAAAGAAGGCACCATGCTTCTCGCATTTCATATGCCTATACGCGCTCGATCGTATGGCGATATTTTGTTCAAAAAAGACGTATCTTTAGGGAGATTGAGTAATTTTACTAAAGTATTGTTAATCGGGGGTTTCCTACACTCCTATTTAATATTTTTGGTCAACCTCTAACATAAAACGAACAATGATGAAAAAGCTTTTAATCTTAACCGTATCCTGTGGTTTGCTCTTCTCCTCCTGCGTATCTAAAAAGCAATACGCCGAGCTGGAAGCAAAACAACAAAAGACACAGGACCTACTTAATTCCGCTACCGTAAAACTGAATGACTGCCTGGAAGAACGCGCCGGACTGAGCGCTGAGAACAATTCTCTGAAGAGCCAGGTTGCTTCACTCAATGCTACGAATGGGGACCTTATCAAACAAATCGGTGATTTTACCGACCTGACTAAGAAAGGTGCAGAAAACCTGGAGAAGTCGCTGGAAAGTCTTAAAGAAAAAGACCTTACGATCCGCAAACTTCAGGACGCTGTAACCCGCAGGGATTCCGTAAACCTGGCTTTGGTGCAGAGTCTTAAAGGCGCCATTGGAAACCTGGATGATGAGGATATTGAGATCAGTGTTGAAAAGGGTGTGGTATATGTAAATATTTCTGACAAGCTCTTATTCAAGAGCGGAAGCTATACTATCACTTCGCGTGCACGTGAAGTACTTGGTAAAGTAGCGACCGTTGTAAACAATAAGCCGGATTTCGAATTCCTGGTAGAAGGACATACGGATGATGTGCCTATCAAGACGAATTCCATCAAGGACAACTGGGACCTGAGTGTACTTAGAGCTACCTCCGTAGTTCGATACCTGCAGGATGAATTTGGTGTGGACCCTGCCCGTATGACGGCCGGAGGACGCAGCGAATATGTGCCTATTGCCTCTAACGAGACCAAGGAAGGAAAGGCGAAAAACCGTCGTACCCGAATTGTCGTGCTGCCAAAACTGGATCAGTTCTACAGCATGATCGAGGAAGGATTGAAAGACCCCGATATCAATTAAGCCACTTTTTCACAATATGTTGGCCCCGGAAGTATTCCGGGGCTTTTTTGTTGTCCTGGTTTCAAGATCTCATTAGGTCCTTATTTGTTGAATGCCAATACATTTCTTTCGGTTTTAGTAATTTTAAGTACAATTCTCTGGTATGCGCAGTGTATTTCTTATCTGGCTTCTATTGGGTATGGCGACTTCGGCTTTGTCCCAACAGAAAATCGACAGCCTTAAAACGGTCTTGTCCGGTTTGCCCGACAATTCTGTGGAACGGGTTGATATGCTGAATCAAATTGGATTCGAATATTGGATTGTGAATTCCAATGAATCTCTTAAATACGGTGAACAGGCTCTTGAAATGGCGGAACAGCTGGATTATCCCAAAGGTGTAGCAACCGCCTACCGTGTTTTGGGTGTCGCTCACTGGACAAAGGGCGATATGGTACAAGCCATTCGGGAACTTAATACATCGTATAAAAAATATTCTGAAACAGAGGATACAGAAGGTGTTGCAAACGCCGAGTTGAACCTGGGCATGGTCTACGCCGATCTCAACGATCCGGAGAAGGCGCTGGAGCTCTACCAAAGTGCTATCGATAAATTCACGGCGCTAAATCTGAAAGACCGCATCGCCACGACCTACACAAAAATAGCAACGGTTTA
Organism: uncultured Aureitalea sp.; assembly: GCA_964614415.1. Taxonomy (GTDB): domain Bacteria; phylum Bacteroidota; class Bacteroidia; order Flavobacteriales; family Flavobacteriaceae; genus CAZTLE01. The sequence continues at coordinate 3,554 of CAZTLE010000257.1, forward strand.
CATTACACAGCAAAAGCTGTACGACGCCAAAAAATACCTCAACAATGCGCTGAGCATACATACCGAGAACGATTTTACCTACGGTATCGCCGAAGTACATAACAGACTGGGCAAGCTATTCATCGAGGAAGGTGATAAAGAACAGGCCTATCATCACATACGACGTTCTATTATCATGGGGCGAGGCATAAGTGATGAAGACGGGGTCGTAAGTAATTTGATCAACTACGGAAAACTGCTTCGGTTGGATGAACAATACGGGAATGCCGATATGCACGCGCGACTCGGTCTTAAGAGAGCGAGAGAATATGACCTCAAGAACTATGAATTGCAGGCCTATCAGGAGTTATACGAAATAAAGAAGGCTCAGGGACAGCCGGATAGTGCTCTTCACTACCTGGAGATCTATGATGTCTTAAAGGATAGTATTTTCAATTCGGAAAAGACCATGCAGATCGCGGCCCTTGAATTTGAAGCGACCCTAACGGAGAAAGACAAGGAAGTAGCGCTACTGCAACAGAAAGAACGATCTGATAAGATCATCAAATGGGGGTTATTCGGAGGGGTGATCGTCCTTACGGTTCTTGGTCTTATTACCATCCACAGTCTAAAACAGCGAAATCTGAATGACAAGGAGCTTTCCCGCAGGAAACAGGAATTGATGGAATCGAATGACGCGCTCGCTAAAACGGCACTGGAAAACGCCCAACTGCGACAACAGGAACTCGAACAAAAACTTGATTTCCGTAACAAAGAACTCACCTCCTATACGCTCAACTTTGTTCAGAAGAATGAACTGTTTCAGGAATTACAGGAGCGATTGGGAAGCGCCCGAAGCGCATCTCCGGCTGAGAAGGACAAGATCATAGACGGGCTGTATCGGGAAATTCGACAACACAACAATATTGACAAGAACTGGGAAGACTTTAAGTTGCATTTCGAGGAAGTACACAAGGGGTTCTACAAGACCCTCAACGAGAAACACCCGAACCTGTCGGCCAACGATCTCAAGGTATGCGCCCTTACCCGTCTCAACATGAATATCAAGGAAACGGCCAGCGTGCTCGGTATCTCTCCTGAAAGTGCAAAGACTGCACGCTACCGCCTCCGGAAAAAGCTAAATCTGGCTCCCGAGGACGAACTTCTTACCTACTTCCTGAGCCTGGAGCAATCGTGATCTACATTTTTGAAGGAAAGTCCAGG
>CAZTLE010000258.1:0-4751 GCA_964614415.1 uncultured Aureitalea sp.
TCAGGCGCGTTTGTATCAGTTGATCTGGAAACGAACCATCGCCTCCCAAATGAGTGATGCCCAATTAGAGCGCACCAATGTCAAAATTGATATTCAGTCCAGCCAGGCTATTCAGCAACAGTTCACCGCCAATGGTGAGATGATCAAGTTTGAAGGATTCCTTAAGGTGTATCTGGAAGGAACTGATCTGGAGGAAGAGGAACAAGATGGAATGTTGCCTAAACTGAATGTGGGGGATGCACTACATAATAATTACATCAATGCGACCCAGCGTTTTACAAGACCGCCCTATCGCTATACCGAGGCATCTTTGGTAAAACAATTGGAAGAGTTAGGTATCGGACGTCCGTCTACCTATGCGCCAACTATTTCCACTATTATGAATCGTAACTATGTGGAAAAGGGTACAGTGGAAGGCGTCGAACGAAAGTACCTTCAACTGCAATGGTCAGATCCAACTCTGAATGAGAAAACCCTGTCGGAAATGGTGGGCAGTGATAAAGGTAAAATGGTGCCTACCGATATTGGTATGATTGTTAACGATTTCCTGGTGGATCACTTTGGGGATATTCTCGATTATAATTTCACTGCCAAGGTAGAAGAAGACTTTGACGACATTGCAGAAGGCAAAGAAGAGTGGACGTCTATGATGAAGGATTTTTACACCAAATTCCACCCTCATGTAGAAGATGTTCAGGAAAATGCTGAGCGCGAAAGTGGGGAGCGTATTTTGGGTGAAGATCCCGAAACAGGAAAACCGGTATTGGTACGTCTGGGTAAGTTTGGACCCATGGCTCAAATCGGAAGTCCGGAAGATGAGGAAAAGAAATTCGCCAGTCTTCGCCCTGATCAACAATTGCATTTGGTCACCTTTGAAGAAGTACTCGATCTCTTTAAGCTTCCTAAAACCTTAGGAGTCTATGAAGGGGAAGAGGTGGAAGTAGCCAATGGCCGCTACGGACCTTACGTTCGATTCGGCAAAAAGTTTATTTCCCTGCCCAAAGGAATGGATCCTTTGGACGCTACCATGGCCATTGCTATCGAGTTGATCGAAGAAAAGAAAAAAGCCGATGCACCTATATATGTATACGAAGGATTGCCGGTGCAAAAAGGAAAAGGCCGTTTTGGTCCCTTTATCAAGTGGAACAATATGTTCATCAACGTGAACAAAAAATACGACTTCGACAATTTATCGGATGCAGATATTGAACAAGACAAAAAGCAAAAGGAGATCGATAAGCTTATCAACGAGTGGCCGGAGGAAGGCATTAAATTGGAAAAAGCCCGATGGGGTCGTTTCAATTTAATTCAGGGCAAGACCAAAATTGAACTTCCAAAAACCACCAAAGCCGACAAGATCACCTTAGAAGAGGCCAAGGACTTACTGGCCAAGAAAGCGCCTAAGAAAACACGCAAAAAGAAAACTGCAGCTAAGAAAAAATAATGATCGAATTTCTTACCCCCGTCTCCAAAGCCGTACTAGCGCATAAAGAGGTACTTCCGCCTGGCACATTAGGTAAGCAAATACAAACCCATCACAAGCAAGGGAGTCTGCCTTCGCTCAAGGATGTCAAGTTCGCCTTTCTTGGGATCAAAGAAAGCAGATACGATATTGATTATATTGGAGACACGCCGGATTTTGATGCAGTTCGCAAAGCATTCTATGCTCTCTATCCGGGGAACTGGTCCCATCAAATCATTGATTTAGGAGATATTGAAAAAGGAGCCGCTGTCGAGGATACCTACTACGCCATGCAGACGGTGGTGGAAGCGCTGATTAAAAAAGATATTATTCCATTGATTTTGGGTGGAAGCCAGGACCTGGCCTATGCCCAATACCGCGCTTATGACAATCTCGGTAAGATGATCAATCTGGTCAATGTGGACAATCGCTTTGACTTGGGGGACGCGGACAATCCCATCTCCAATAAATCCTATGTGGGAAAGGTCATTGTCGATAAACCCTATAACCTATTTAATTATAGCACCCTGGGGTACCAATCGTTTTTTAACCCACCAGGCGAAATCGGCCTGATGGAAAAGCTCTTCTTTGATGCGTATCGCCTGGGGGAAGTCGCTGCAGACATTACTTCCGTAGAGCCTATTATGCGCGACGCCGATTTAGTTACTTTGGACATAGCGGCAATAAATGGTGCTGATTTGAGTTATAAAAACAACGCAAGTCCCAACGGCTTTGATAGCCGAGAAATATGTGCGATTTCCAGGTATGCTGGTATTAGTAATAAGGTAACTTCCTTTGGAGTCTATGAATTGAAGGACTTTACGGAAGCTCCGATGGTAGCTGGGCTGATTGCTCAGGTACTCTGGTATTTTGTGGAAGGCGTTAATTTTAGGGTGGCAGATGAGGATTTTGACGATGAAAAGCGCTATACCACCTATAAAGTACCCGTAGATGGCGAGGTTTTAATCTTTAAGAAGAGTAATAAAACCGGGCGTTGGTGGATAGAATTGCCATTTATTTCAAATGTTAATAATAAATTAAAAAGAAGAACGTTATTACCATGCACTTATGGCGAATATTTGAGTGCATGTAACGGGGAAATCCCCGAACGGTGGTATAAAGCCCGCCGAAAAAATGAAGTGTAATCGAGCAAACTAAGTAACGCTGGATTCAGGGGTTTTTTAGAAAAATTGTTGTTTTTTTAAAAATAAATAGATAGGTTTACGCCCTTGAATCTTGTAAAATTTAACCTAATTACCTATGAAGAAGTATCTTGCATTCGCTGCGATGATAGCCTTTTTGTGCAGTTGTAACTCAGGAGACAGAGGAGAACTGGTTGGAGCAAAAGGGAAGAAATGGTATCCGCAAAAACCTTACGGAATGACGCTTGTCCCTGGTGGTTCTTTCATCATGGGTAAGTCTGATGACGACTTTGTGGCGGTAAACGATGCCCCCACAAAAACGGTAACAGTTCGTTCTTTCTACATGGACGAGACCGAAATCACAAATTCAGAGTACCGCCAATTTGTGTACTGGGTGCGCGACTCCACAGTACGTCTTAAGCTGGCCATCCTTGCCGATGAGGTAGGGGCGACGCCTGGCGATGACGGAGGCATAGGTGATTTTGCATTTGTCGATCAGGAGAATGAAGAAATGACTCCCTACGAGCAATACATGTACGACAACTACTATGGTCTGGGAGATGATTTCTACGCCGGAAGAAAAATAAACAATGACATTGACCTTATCTGGGACACTTCAGAGTACCCTGATGAATATTATACGGAGGTGATGGATACGATGTATATCCCTGCCGAAGAAGCGTATAACGGTCAACGAACAATCGATGTAAGCAAGCTTATGTTCCGCTACACGCACATGGACATTCAAGCTGCTGCTCGAGCCACTGGTAAGAATCGAAAAGACTTTATCAAAACAGAAGATGTTCTTATCTATCCCGATACCACGGTATGGATCAAGGACTTCAACTACTCGTATAATGAGCCCATGCACAATGACTACTTCTGGCATGAGGCTTATGGAGATTACCCGGTTGTAGGTGTGAACTGGAAGCAGGCGAAAGCGTTCTGCGCCTGGAGAACACTCTACAAGAATTCGTATCAGAAATCCAGAAAACGTCAGCATGTAAACTCCTTCCGTCTTCCGGGAGAAGCAGAATGGGAGTATGCAGCTCGTGGTGGATTGGAGTCGGCTACTTTCCCATGGGGAGGACCTTACGCCAAGAACGACCGAGGATGTTTCCTGGCTAACTTTAAGCCTTTGCGTGGTGACTATGCGGCCGATCAGGCACTGTACACCGTGGAGGCCGATGCGTACGAGCCAAACGATTATAACCTGTACAACATGGCAGGAAATGTATCGGAATGGGTAGCCTCTTCATACGATCCTAACTCGTATGAGTATACATCAACTATGAACCCCAACGTGAATGATGAAGACAACATGCGTAAAGTTGTGCGTGGAGGTTCGTGGAAAGATGTTGCGTATTTCCTACAGGTAAGTACTCGCGACTATGAGTACGCCGATTCTGCGAGAAGCTACATTGGTTTCAGAACCGTGCAAGATTACATGGGAACTGATGTGGTATTGAACCAGAATTTTGGAGATGCCCGATAAACGGCCCTTTTAATTTATCAGTATAAATTATTAAAACTTAACTTAACTAAAACTATATTATTATGGCACAATCTAGATCATCTAAGAGATTATTTAATATGGCCTACGGGCTTGGAGCCTCTATTGTAATTCTTGGAGCGCTCTTTAAGATCCTTCACTGGGAGATTGGTCCTCTTAACGGTGGACTGCTTCTTGCAATCGGTTTGATTACCGAGGCCATTATCTTTGCAATTTCCGCTTTCGAGCCGGTAGAAGACGACCTCGACTGGTCACTGGTATATCCTGAATTGGCCGGTGGAAAAGGGAAAGAGAAGAAACAACCGACAGATCCACAAGGTATGTTGTCTAAGAAATTGGATGAGATGCTGAAAGATGCTCGTATCGATTCTGAATTGATGAGCAGCCTTAGCGAAAGTATCCGTAGTTTCGAAGGAGCTACCAAGAGCCTTGCACCTACTACAGAGGCTATGAACTCCACTAAGAAGTATAGCGAAGAAATGGCGCTTGCAGCCGCACAAATGGAATCACTTAACAGCCTTTACAAAGTACAGGTAGAATCTACCAGTCGTCAGGCAGAGGTGAACGAGCAGGTTGTAGAGAACGCAGCTCAGTTGAAGCAGCAGATGGAGCACCTTGCTACCAACCTTTCTTC
>CAZTLE010000259.1:0-4669 GCA_964614415.1 uncultured Aureitalea sp.
TATAATCATAGTGCTCAACAATGGTAAAAACCACAGGTAAATCGCCTGGTGTTTCGCGCACTTCAATGGGCGCTTGTTCCCATCCCTGACGTGAAAATGTCAGTTCGGAAACCACGGAAAAACGATCGTTGATTCCCAGGGACGCCACACCACCCACATGAAAACCGAACTTGTAGGAAGCGAGGTCAAAAGGGATATTCGAGATCGTGGAATAATTGGCACCTGCTTTAAGGCCAAAAGACCATTCTTTCTGGGCCTGTGCGTTGCAAGTCGTATATAGCAGTACGGCCAGTATGGTAATTGTAAAGTTTCTCATGTCAATATGGTTAAAGTTAATGGTAAGATTTTTATGTTGTTAATAGGTCGCAATACCAAAACTTAGTATCCCAGGAGACGTCATCTGAAAAGCAATCGTCATTTTCCTCGTTGGGAGTATATCCTTTTAGTACTTTCTCTCCTACTTTGAATGGAATTGGGTACTTGAAAATAGGACCGTCATAGACAAAGGTGTGAAACTCCCCATTTTCACCACAGGGATCAACTCCAGGTGGTAGGGCATCGATAAAAGCTCGATCAACCTCTCGTCCCACAAAGTCTTTCCCCAGGAGTTCTGCGTTGACCGAAACAGTCACAGCTTTAAATCCTAGTGTAAAGAATTCCTCCATAAGTTCCCTCGTATCTCTTTTCCATAGAGGAAAGACCGCCTTTACTGCAATCTTTTGGAGCGCAGATTCCCGATACGCCCTAAGGTCTTCTAAAAAAATATCACCGAAACCGGCATGCATAATTCCCTGGCGTACCTGATTTTTGGATGACTCTTCCATAATTTCCGTGTATTCTGTCATGGAGACAGATTCAGGAAGCCCTACTTTCCGGATGGGAAGCCCTATTGATGCCACTTGTTGATCTAACAATGCCTCCCGCAGTCCATGCATTGATACACGGCCAAGATCGGAGTTTATGGTGGTTAGTAAGGTATCAACCCGATAATCACTGCCTGAAAGCAACTTGTACAAGGCCATCGCTGAGTCTTTTCCGCTACTCCAGTTGAAAAAAATCGGGGTCATTGGTCTGTTTTAAAGGAAGGTTTTATAGCGGTAATCCAACGCCCAGGAGGATTATATTGGGTGACAGCTCATCAAAACCTTGGGTATACTTCAAATTAATTTCAAAGCTCTCTGTGACGTGATAGACAGCCGAGACGTCACCGCGTACCTTGAAGTTTCTGCTAAAGATGTCAAAGAAATAGTTCAAACTAGGGCCCACAAGAAGACTAATAGTGTCATTCACGTCGTATTCTACGTAAATAGGCCCATTGATAAGGTCAAAATCACCAATACGATTGTAGAGGACTTCTGGCTGGATATGTACCTTTTCGCTTATGGGAACATTTAGGAATACACCGCCAAAATAACCTATATCAACTTGCGCTTGTTCTCCAAATTGTGCTTGATCTTCATTAAAGAATGTAAAATTCATTCCGCCTTTTACACCAAACTTCGTCTGAGCCACGGCACTGAAAGCAGTCAACACAACGAAGCACACTAACAGGTAATATTTCATAGCAATAATTTGTTATTGAAAACTCTCCAGGGCCAGCTCATAGCTTTGTAGTCCAAAGCCGAGAATAACCCCTTTTGCGCCTGGGGAAATAAAGGAATGATGTCTAAACTCCTCTCGTGAGAAGGTATTTGAAATATGAACTTCGACAACGGGCGTTGAAATGGCTTTCACGGCATCACCAATTCCTACCGACGTATGGGTGTATGCGGCAGCATTCAGAATAATACCGTCGTACGAATATCCTACCTCCTGCAGTTTGTTGATGAGCTCCCCTTCTACATTCGACTGATAGTAAGACAACTCCATGCCGGAATAACGGTCCTTGAGCGATGTAAAGAAATCTTCAAAAGAAAGATCACCATATATATCGTTTTCACGCCTCCCGAGCAGGTTGAGATTAGGTCCGTTAATGATAATGAGTTTCATGCTTCAAATATAGTTGCCTGCAGAGAATAAAAAAAGCGGAAGATTGACCTCCGCTTTTTTGTATTGTTGAAATCGAACAATTAGTCGATTCCGAATTCTACTCCAAGAGAGATGATATCCCAGGAGCCGCCATCAACGGCTACTCCACGGAATGCCGCAACGATAGCAACTGCTTCACTAACGTTGTAAGCGGCGCGAGGCGCATAATAGAAGCCTCCGTCGTTACCATCATTAATACCAATGGCGTAACCTACGTCACCACCTAAAGAGAAAGATTCAGCTGCATTAAAGCGGAATCCACCTCCAATAGGAAGGAAAGTAACGTCGTTTACGTCAAGAGTAACCCCCAAAATGGTGATCTCGTCACCAAAAGAGTGAGACAATCCCGTTACCGGACCAACCTCGAAGTCATCAGATACTTCGAACATATAGCTTAAATCCAAGCCGATTGCAAAGGTTGCAAAGTCTCCAGCGTCACCGATGGGTAGTCCACCGAAGGCGCCAACGTTAAACTGCCCCTGAGCATTCATGGCACTCATACCGAACAATGCAAAAAGAGCAACTAAAATTGTTTTCCTCATAACTAAATTGTGTTTGGTTAATAGAGTAAAGCTATGAAATATTCGAATATGTTAAGTATACGACATTTGCCTTATTTATGAACAAAATTCTCAACAGGCTGAAAAACAAAGGTAAAAGCCCGGAAAACCGGGCTTTTTTAATCTTATTTTAACAACCGGGATCAGACAAAAATTTCCCGGAAGCCGGCTAGAATCCGAAAAGGACGCCAAAAGTCGCCGCATTGTAGTTCCCTCCACCATTGGCGACACCTACATAGGAGGCAACAAGATCAACACTCTCGGAAACGCCTATTCCCAGCCTAGGACGATAATAGAATCCTCCTTCATTGCCCTCATTGATGCCTACACCGTATCCCGTGTCAACACCAATGGACAACGGATTCGCGACATTAAACCGAAATGCAATGGCAACCGGAATGAATGAAATATTGTCAACTTCCAGGTTCTGGTTATTAGGAAGCTCAATATCCTTGGTAAATCCAATGATATAGCCGGTAGCTCCCCCTACCTCGAACTTGTCGGTTACCGCATGGAGATATTCAAAATCCACTGCGAGATTGACACTTACGGCATCTTTAAGATCCCCTACTACCGGTCCACCGTTAAAGCCAAAGGCAAATTTCCCTTGTCCATACATTGCGGTGCATCCGAAAACTAAAATTAAAATACCCAGAACGGTTCTTTTCATAATTGAGTTGTTGTAATTAATGATCCAAAACTAGACGAACAACACCAATCCATACATACATCAAGCAGATAGTTATAAACAACATTCTCAACATCGCTTGAAATATAAAAAGCCCGCTACAGGCGGGCTTTATTTCTTTATAGGTGTTTATAGTTAATCGAAGATCCAGCCCACGGATAAGCTGAAAACGCTGTTGTGTGCGTCAACATCAGATATAATATCGGTTAGACCGAAGTTGTATCGTGCCTGCACCATCAAGCCTAAAGGAGCGATGTATTGGAGTCCTGCTACCGCACTGATATCAGCGCTTCTTAAGTCTATTTCAGTATCGTCGCCATTGGTCAATTCAACAGTATTAGAAACATTGAACCCTACCTGGGGTCCTCCCTGAATGCTCAACCCATCGGCAGCCTCAAAATTTACGAGTACCGGTATGTTAATATAATCGAGCTTACCGGTGGCTTCCATACCTTCTATGACTTCGGTATATCCTTGTTGTGAATAAACCACTTCCCCCTGAACCCCCAGATAATCAATAAGTTCAAAGATGATAAGGCCTCCTGCGTGGAAACCGGTCCTGCCATCAAGGCCGTTGGTCGTGTTCCCGCTAAGCTGTGCGAAGTTAACACCTGCTTTAAGCCCAACGTCAATGTCTTGTGCTTTTACGGAGAATCCGAAAAGCAATACAACAGTAAAAAGTAAGATTCTTTTCATAGTAATGCATTTTTGATTCCTATAAAGCTAAGAAATTATGAATTGGCGAAAATCTGGGGTACTAAGAAACCCTCTTACATCGCATGTAAGCAGTATGAGCGATGCAGAGGGTTCGTATGTTATTTGGTACTCTTCTAGAGGAATGAATATCCCAGGGACAGCGTTACCACGCTGTTCTTCCCGGAAGATTGATCAGGAACATCGGACAAACCGAAGTTATATCGCCCGTCAATGCGCAATCCCATGGGCAGATCAAAACCTAATCCCAAAACCCCGGAGATATCGAAATCGTTGGTAGCAATATCATTAATGGTTTCTCCTACGACCGTTTGTGTATCATCATTGACTATAACTCCGAATTGCGGTCCCAACTGGACATGGAATCCACCCGACAGATAATACTTCAGAACGATAGGCACATTCACGTAGTCTACGTTGAAGTCGCCCAGATTGAATTCGGCTCCTTGTTGAGAATACAGCAAGTCCGCCTGTAATCCGATCTTATCATTGAACTTACCGCCCAGAAATACTCCGGCGACAAAGCCCGTTCGGTTGGAAAGCCCGGAGGCATCGGTAATATTGGCAAAGTTGACCCCGGCTTTAACCCCGAAATCAATTCCCTGGGCCGAAACAGAGGTACATGCCATCAGACCGATGAAGAAGAAAATTAACTTTTTCATGTGTTTCAATTTTAGTT
>CAZTLE010000260.1:0-4657 GCA_964614415.1 uncultured Aureitalea sp.
ATTGGAGACGATACGGAGCGCTACGGTATTGATGTTCCTATCCCGCATGCCTTTGTGAAGAGTGTCCTCGCAGAAGACGATCGGGGTCGTCTAAAGCTCTGGACCTTTGAAATGGAGAACAAAAAACTTACGGGCGATCTGGAAGACTATCTGGTTGTCACCTACGATGCCGAGCAAAAAGTAGGTGGCCGATTTTGGGATCGCGTCGCCGGGGGAGACTTGCACCATCAGAAGAAAAACCCAAGACAAATGTGGGATCTGGATTAGATTCGGAACTCATTCAAACACTATCTCAAAGATTGCCCAAAGCCACTTGTGGCCTTGTTTGGCGTTCAGTTAGATCATTCTGAAAAAAATGGATTGATCGTTGGACGCCCTGATTGCTTTTTGTCTGGCCCATGATCTGTGTAGCTCATGGGTTGACCGTTCTTGGCACACTTGACCATAAGAAATTCAAAACTAAAGCCAATTTGATCTATATGTAACATATTGATCACAAAACAATTACGTAAAAATACGTATTGCTTCTGCCATAGATTTATTTCACATTTGAAATGAGCTAGTTCAGAAATAATTGAGTTAGCTGTATGTACTCCCCGTAAAACATGTGTCAACGAAGCGTCCCAGCCGCTTTGAGAATTCGCCATACATCAAACAGTATTCGCCCCGATCCTTTTGATTAAGCATCTTTCCATAGGGGGCAGGTACGATCTTCATAAAGTGAGAATCTATGAACAATGCACAGTACGAGCAAGCAGGCTGGTGGATTCCGGGGTCTCTTAAATCAGGTTGGGATACCGATATACAAGCCAACTACAGCGATATGGCCAACAAGTTCGATCAACTTGGAATTGTACCTCTGGTACCAGGTCTATTACCGAATATAGAATTGGGACTTTACTATTCCATGGCCGAGTTCGATTACATTCAATTTATTACGATTGACCCTAAGTCCCAGGATGGTGGTGCCGAAGCATTGCCCGCCCACAAGATGGTCGCTTACTCGGTGTGGATGTCCGAACAGGGTTGGTCCGGATTCAGTCCAATTCCGATTCTAAGGTTAAAGGGAACCGAGGACTATGAAGTGTTAAATATACCCTCGGATGATTATGATCATTTACATTATCCTGCCGGATGGTATTTTTTAGGTTCTCTGTCCCAGGCATGGTATGAGGATCCTTCCGCCAGGTACCAACAAGCGTATGAAAAGCGAGTGGAACTGGGCATTTCAAATTTGTCTCCTTTGTATTCCTGTCAAAGTAGCCTGTATGATTGCGTACAAATGGTACAAGCGCCTTTTGTGGATGGAGTTCCGCAGATTGGTGTGATCGAAGAATATGTCAATTGGTTTAACGCAATGGGCTTTGGAAACCTGAACTCCATTCCGTTTATGAGCGAAGACCTGTTAAGCGAAGCCATCGAACTGGCCGGAAAGACACCATAGTAACTTCACAAAAACGACAATCATGAGTAACGATATATTAGATATAGCTATAATTGGTGCCGGGGCAGCGGGAACGTATGCTGCCTATCGACTGGCCACCGACCCCACCTATGACAATTCCAAAATAAAACTGTTCGATTACCTGAAGTTTGAAGGAAAGCCACACATTGGAGGCAGGCTTTGGTCTCCCCATTTACCCGGATTAGGATATACCCGAAAAGCCGAGCTGGGTGGCATGCGGTACCTCACTACCCAGGAGATCGTGACCAACATCCTGCCGGTGCTTAATCTTGAAAACGTACCTTTTGATGTTGACTCCAAAGACAATCTGTACAATCTTAGAGATAGTATCATTAGAAATGATGACATCTCCAATTCGGACAACGTACCTTATAAACTTAGTCCTATGGAGCAGGGAATGTCTCCGGGTGCTCTGCTCATTTACGCTATTGAATCAGTAGTACCCAATGCTCCTTATTTGAATTCGGCCGAATGGCTGGACGTTAAGAAGAACTTTAAAGTGGATGGATATCACTTGTACGAACTTGGATTCTGGAACTTACTCGAGCGGGTGCTGTCTGAAGAAGGATATCAATATGTGCTTGACGGACAGGGGTATAACACCATACCCAGTAACTGGAACGCGGCTGACGCCATGGAATGGACCCTGGCCGATTTTGGTGCCAATGCTAGCTATCGCTATGTACATAAAGGATATCAGGAACTTCCCGAAACATTGTTAAAGATAGCCACGGAAGCCGGTGTAGGCTTCCAGGAGGACAGCAAGTTGAAGAAATGGTTGCGCGGTGACGATGGAATCCTCGAGTTGCTTTTCGAATCAACCGTGGAAGGAGAGCCGGACTTCACAGTACAGGCCAAAAAATTGATCATGGCCGTACCTAAGAGGGCTCTTGAGCTCATCGACATGCCGCAAGACAATGACAGCTGGTCGTTCTACAATGAGCTATTGCCGGCGGTACAACCGCAACCTATGTTCAAATTCTTCCTGGGCTACAAATACCCATGGTGGAGAGTAATGGGAATGACTTCCGGAAGGACGATTACCAGCAATCCACTGCGCCAAATATACTATTGGGGCTCCAACTACCAGCGGTTCTTCAAAGAAGCTCCCGATGAGACCGGTGGTGTACCCAACGATCCTGAAAACTCCATTATGATGATCTATCTCGATGGTAGGGACGTACCCTTCTGGCAGCCGATTTTTGAATTGCTGAACATAAATACGAAAATGCTGAATGTCAACGATGAAACTCATTTTGACGTACTAAAGGTGTACACATCAGATGTCAATTCTTTCCTGAGTGACCTCAAGGAAGAACTAGGCCAGGAACTGGAAGAAATTAACAACCAGCCCGAAGCCGAAAGTGAAGTAGCGCTTAAAGAACGTTTGGCTCATTCGAACGTCCTCCAGAGTAAGCTGGAAGGCATAGAAAATAGCCAGGCAGCGTTGGATCAGGTACTTATCACCGTATCCACCTTGCTAAGAAGAGCACACTCCATTCAGTTTATTCCCGATCCGTATACGTTTGCTTATGCCGACTGGACCGCCGATCCGTTTGGAGGAGCCTACAACCTTTGGAAACCCGGATATAAATCCTGGGAGGTTACCAAACATATGCTCAAGCCATTCGGTGAGACAGAGGTCTATGTTGTAGGTGAAGCGTATTCAACCAAACAGGGTTGGGTAGAGGGCGCTTTCGAAACCGCCGAACAAATGTTAGAAACATACCTCGGGCTTGAAAAGCCCGATTGGTTACCAAATTCATATAATATTGAATAACGTAAAGATATTTGTTAGTTACAGCCATAAAGACAGTGAACATATAGGTTCCGATGGCTTGCTCGGCTTTCTGAAGGGACTGGAAAGAGACGGGGATGTAGAGCTATGGGTAGACCAAAAGCTCTCGGCTGGGGACCAATGGGACGACGTCCTTAAAGAGCAGATAAAAAGCTGTGATATCGGATTGGTCTTCGTGAGTCAGGCGTTTCTGGATTCGCACTATTGTGTCGATGTGGAGATAGCCATGTTCCTGGATCGCTGTAGAACGGAAGGGATGAAAATATTTCCTGTAGTGCTCTCGGCATGTGAATGGGATTTACATCCCTGGTTGTCCAAATACCAGGCTATTCCGTCCGGGAATGAGACCATCGAGGAAAACTATACCGATCCCGGCAAGCGAAAACGACTTTTTCTGAAGATACGAAAGGAGCTTAGGAGCCTCATCGAAGACGTGCGCCGTGAGCGACAGGAGCGAAATACCGGGATGTCCAACACCCCCGAAGTCAATGCCGAAAGAAGAAATGTTACCCTACTTCAAATGGCCCTTTCCGTGGATTCCCTGGAGAATGATATGGATGCCGAAGACCGGATTGAGTTTCTGTATGAAGCCACTCCATTGGTCAAAGAGCGATGTATCGCCGAGGTAGAACTTCTGGAAGGTTTTATTATCAATATGTCCAATTCGGGACAGATTTCTGTCTGCTTTGGATATCCTAAAGCCAGCGAACTCGATAGCGTTAAGGCTGTTCGAGCCGGACTGGCCGTGATTCGATCTACCGGGAAGATCAATGAGCAACTGGAAAAGGAGTGGGGTGCCAAGCTCACTGTAAAAGCCGGGGTACACACCGGTCTAATGATAGGAAGAACAGGTGCCGACACCCAACAGGAGCTAGAACAGGGAATGGCTGGCGTTAAGGCCAGTATGGTGATGAGATCCTCACCCTCGGGCTTAGTTTCCGTAAGCGACGCTACGCGCGGCCTGATCGAGGGATTTTTCAAAATGGAAGAAGGTGAGACTATCAGCAGCCCGGACAGTAATGATCAAATTGTCTGTTGGACGATAACCGGGGACCTGGGCGCTACCTCGCGGTTTGAAGCTAGTCTGCAAAGCGGACTTACCCCCATTGTAGGCCGGGATGATGAAATAAGGCTAATCATGGACCGCTGGGACCACGCGACCGGGGGCAAGGGTCAGTTCGTCATTATAAGCGCAGATGCCGGACTTGGGAAGTCAAGACTTTTGGAGGAGATCAAGACCCTGATTACAGCCAAAGAAAGTCAGTTGTTTGCCTGTCAGTTTTCCCCCTTTCATAAGAATTCTCCATTGTTCAGCCTAATTAAAGGTTTTGAAGAATGGCTTGGAATTGATGAAAGCGATTCGGATGATAAAAAGCTGGAGATCCTGGCATCCC
>CAZTLE010000261.1:0-4648 GCA_964614415.1 uncultured Aureitalea sp.
CTTACATGCCCCGGGTCTCATTGGCCATAGATATTAAATGGAAGTTACAAGTTTCACAGAATTAGTAGATCTGGGTCCTGAGGCGTGGAATGAATGGAGGAACAAACACAAGTCCCGGATACCCTCTTTACGGCTTTACAGATTTAAGGGAAAGAAACTAAAAGGGTATAACTTCTCCAAAATGGACTTCCGTAATATTGAGTTTACGGGAGCCACATTAGAAAATATCGATTTTTCACGAGCTAATCTTGGGGCTGCAAAATTTTCCCATGCCCTCATTGGAAATTCGAGGTTTACCGATGCCAGACTCGTTGAATCCGACTTCAGTAATACCGTTCTTGAGGGAGTCGAATTTTCACATGTAAACCTAAGGAGAGCTAATTTTGAGAATTCAAATATATCTGATTCCATATTTAGTTATACACGACTGGATAAATCCTCGTTCAAGGACACTATTATTAAAGCTTCATTGTTCAAGGCATGCAATCTTACCGCTTCCGATTTCGGAGGTTCTGTCATCGAGAAAAGCACATTCTCTGACGGTTGTATCACCGTAAGTGCCAGATTTAACAATACCCGGTTCATTAATATTAACGTTCAGGACTCCAGTTTTAAAGGTGCTCTGCTTAGACAAAGCAAAGCAGGGGTGAATTCACCGATTCTATCCGAAGAAAGAGATCGACAGAGAACAAAATTTCAACAGAGATGGCGTCAGGAAAATGCCCGTTTTGCAGAACAGCTCAATCCTGAAATTCTAAATGACTCAAATCTCACGGAGGGCGAGAAGTCTGTTCTTATTTCAGCACTAAAGAGATCGGATTATGAAGGCACCAAAGCGGAAAATTCGATAGCAATGGCATCGTTGTTCATCAAGACGGTTGTTTATGGATTCTTGCTTTGGCTCCTTCTGGACTTTTTAAATCTTCCGGCACAGATCGGGAGGCACGTTGTGATATTCGGTGTAGCGCTCATCTTGTTTAGGTTTGCATCACGTGTAAAGGAGATGCAGTATGGATTTAAGGAGGCGGGCGTGGGCCATAAGATGAAGAAGGATTGGAGGCGTCCCATCCTGTATTTGAGAAGTTTTACCAGTGATGGAGCCCGTGAGATTAAGAATGTGAAACCTACCAGAAACCCCTTTGAAATAGCCGATGTGAGCTACAGCGTGGAGCGAAAAGTATGGACCGTGTTTCAAAGTTATGGCCCTGTTTGTGCACTTCACGGCCATTCCAACGGCGGATTTGGGGTTCCTTCAAAGCTGGCAAGAGTGGGGGACTCACATTGGAAAGAACTAGCCTCCGCAGGTATGAAAATATCCTCGGCCGTGGTCTTTGTGGTAACGGGAGACGTAAACGACAGTATATTATGGGAGATTGGCCGACTGGCAGAATACAAGGAACCCAAGGACGTTATATTTTTTATTCCCCGGGAAGGGTTAGACGCTGAGGGAATTGTACGTTTCTTTTCTGCTGTGCGCCAGGAGTTTAAAATTGCGATCCATTTAAACGGTATTACCGGTAGTTGTTATTTGGGTTTTAATGAAAAAAAGAATTGCTATAAGAAAGTGGACTACATCTATTGGCATCTCAGAAAGCTAAGAACTAGTAATAGACGATCCAAACGCAAGCACCCGCCTGAGCAAAAATCGTATGACGATGGCCTTGATGAACCGATGCCTGATGCACCAACACCTGATGTGCCTGTGGAAGATGAAAAAATCCCTGTGCTCAAAGAAGAGTCCATAGGCCCGCGAATAAAAGAACATCACACTGAAAAATTGGCATTAACCGTTGTTGAAGAGACAACCCCACCCGATATAAGTACTGATAAAAAGCCCTCCGGAGTTATATCAACAGGCTGCCTGGCAAAGCTAATCGCTCTTGTTTTTCTGGCAGTCATCATTATGGTTCTGATCTCACTTATATCTTGAAATCAGTAGCTTACATAGGTAAGAAGTCGTTCTCAAAAGAAACCGTAGTTTTGATATGTGCAGCATTTTAAGACCATAGCAGCCTATTGTGAAGCCATTGGCATTCCACAGCCTAAACAACCTTATTTCGATATTCGAAGTTTCGAGGAGAACATGCCCACAGTTGTGGCAAAAATGCCTCCTTTTAAGCATGAATTCTATGCCATAGCTATTAAAGCAGAGGGCTCGGGCAAGGTGATTTCAGGACATTACAACGAATTTCCGGAGGGAGCTACCGTTTTCTTTAATTCACCCTTTCAAATCATCTCCTGGGACATTCTGCCCGACTGGCAAGGATACTATTTGATGTTTTCAAGAGAATTCATCGTTCAATCCGTTCATTTGCAGCGGTTGCTCAGCGAGTTTCCCTTTCTGAAGATCGATAAATCCATTCCCTTTGAGGTGCTGCCGGGAGAAGTGTCCAAGTTGTTGTCCATCTATGAATCCATTTACGAGGAGCAGCACAACTTAAGAGAGGATTCAATAGCCATTATTGAGGCTCAGGTACTTGTACTACTGAACTTCGTGAAACGCTTTTTCAATGCTCAGGTACAGGATGATGTAGCCAACCGGGAAATTCGCAAAGCGGATATAAACCTGTTATCCAGGTTTCAGTCCTTGATAGAAACGAGTTTTTATGAAACCGGCAAAAGCTCCGGAAAGATACATTCCCCCGGATATTATGCTCAACAACTTGCCATTCACCCCAATCATCTCAATGCCATTGTAAAGCAGGTCACCGGACATACGGCAAAAACCCATATCAACAATCATTTGCTACGTCTGGCCAAGTCACATCTACTGCAAACGGAATTAAGCGTCAAGGAAATTGCGTATTCGTTGCGTTTTGAATCCCCTAATAACTTCAGTAGTTTTTTCAAGAAACACACCGGTCAAACACCGAATAGCTTTCGAAAAAGCAACCGTCTTTGATTTTTATACTTCTTGATTTGATTTCATAAACTCTCCGAAAAGTCGGTGCCGGATCTTTGTATCATAAATTCAGATGGAATGAGAACCACAGCACTTATACTATTTCTGATATCCTTACTGGGGTGTCAAAATCCACAAGAAAGAAAAGAAATTATGAATGAAGATCGAACAATTCAAGAAACGGTGACCAGGGTATTCGTAAATACCGATCAGCAGAACTGGAATGGGGTAGAAGCTCAGTTCGCAACAGAAGTCATACTGGATTATGAGTCAATGACCGGTAATCCGGCGAACAAACTTAATCCCACAGAAATCACTTCGACCTGGAAAACTGTACTGCCCGGATTCGAAAGTACCCATCACCAGATTGGAAACTTTCTGATCAGTGCCAATAATGACAGTGCGCGTGTATTCTGCTACGGAACAGCCACTCACTACCTGGAAGACGAGAATGGATCTGTCTGGACCGTCGTGGGGAGCTATGACTTTGATTTGAAGAAAGCAGGGGATAACTGGAAAATTACCAGCATGCGATTTAACTACAAGTACCAGGAGGGAAATGGCGCTCTGATTGAAAAAGCCATTGAAAATGTCAAATTAAACTAAGATGAGACGAATAGCCATACTACTAATCGCAGGAGTATTGTTTTCCTGCGCCGATAACAGATCAGCACTGAAAGAAAAGCAGGAAACTATGAACACAGAGATAGCTAATAGGAACAAGACCAACGTAAGAGCTTTTTTTAAGGCCCTTGAAGATGAGAACGTGGACGTTTTGGTAGATCTCTTTGCAAATGATGCCAAACACCTGAATCCGTATCATTCGGACATTTTTCCAAAAGGAGCCCATGGAAAAGAGGGAATCAGAGCTTACTGGACACCGGTGTTCCCAAATTTTGACGGAATGTCATTTCCTATAGAAGAGATATACGCCATGGAAGATCCGCATATGGTCTTCGTAAAGTACTCTGGACATATCAATTTAAAGGATGGTGCCGGGGTATACTCCAATGATTACTATTCCACTTTTAGATTTAACACGGAAGGTGAAATAACAGAATATGTGGAAATATTTAATCCGATCGTAGCCGCGCGCGGTTTCGGATTACTGGATAAGATTAAGAATCAAAAAAATACGAACATGAAAAAAGTACAATTTAAGAGTGAAGGACTCACATTAACCGGAAACCTTTTTTATCCTCCAAACTATGCAGAAGGGGAACAATACCCGGTTATCGTTTGTTCAGGGAGTTGGACAACCGTAAAAGAGCAGATGGCAGGACTGTATGCGCAGCGTTTCGCAGAACAGGGGTTTATTACGCTGGCTTTCGATTTCCGTAATTACGGTGAGAGCGAGGGAGTTCCCAGGTCCTGGGAGAATCCCCAAATGAAGATCACCGACATTCACAATGCAGTTGCCTATTTAAAGACCCTTCCGGAGATAGACAATAACAGGATAGGAGCCTTTGGAGTGTGTGCAGGGTCTATGTATACTTTGATGGCCGCTTCGGAAAATGCCGATATACAGGCTGTGGCTACAACGGCCTCCTGGTTGCACGATGCAGAAGCGGTGAAGCTGTTTTACGGAGGTGAAGAAGGTGTGAAAAACAGAATTGCCATGGCCCGGGATGCTAAGCAAAAGTATGCTGAAACCGGTGAGTTCACCTATGTAAAGGCCATATCAACAACCGATGAGACGGCTGCCATGTTCGGAGAGTTCGATTACTATTTGAATCCCAATAGAGG
>CAZTLE010000262.1:0-4647 GCA_964614415.1 uncultured Aureitalea sp.
ACTATATATTATTTCTTTCTCTTTCTTTTCTGTCGTCTGCGATCATCATAGAAGTCATCGTCATAATCATCCCAGTAATCATCATCATAATCGCAGTCATCTATAGTATACCAATCATCGTGCCAAACTTTTCTATTGAATCGGTTTACGTATCCTATAGTCCGTTTGATATTCCCGAAGCGGTTGTACACAATTTGCATGTTCCCAACCTGTATAAGGGTTCCGCGATGATAGCGCATAGGAACTATACCTATGGACTTCACTCTGCCATTTCGTTTGTAAGTGATCAACGTAGATCCAATCTGAACAATGTTTCCAAAACGATCGGTTTGAATAAACTGACGACGATAGTGATTGCGTCTTCCTTCTACATAGTTCACAACGCCGGGAGCCGATCGCCTGTAGAGCACCTGATGATTTCTGCGTCCCCGGTTATATAAATGCGCCGGATTGATCACGGTAAAATCGAAGGTACCATTGGTGTATACCTCATATAGAACACCATTCTCAACAAAGCGTATGGATTGCGTTTTGTCATAGCGATGTTTGATACCCGGATTCTGATCTACATTTAATTGATTGGTTGAAAAAGCCTGTGTAGTCATTCCTGTCAGAAATACAACTACGAGTAACATTACTTTTTTCATAATTAACTGTATTTGGGTGATGCCAACACATTCAGCGGTGTGGCTTACGCTATTTCATGTAGTGTAAACCAACCACTATGCCAAAAATGTAAGTAATTGAAGACTAGGTGATTGAAGTCTTAAATCTTCTCTCTCAGGTAATTCGCCGTATAGGATTCGGAATGGGAGGCCACAGCTTCCGGAGTACCTTGCACGACTACCTGTCCGCCTTTTTCCCCGCCGTCAAGGCCCAGGTCGATAATGTGATCGGCACACTTCACAAGGTCGAGATTGTGCTCAACTACAATTACCGTATGTCCTTTATCCAGTAGAGCATAGAAGGACGCCAATAGCTTATTGATATCGTGGAAATGAAGCCCCGTAGTAGGCTCGTCGAAGATAAAGAGAGCCTTATCCCTGGTATTTCCTTTTACGAGAAATGACGCCAGCTTGATTCGTTGTGCTTCTCCTCCCGATAGGGTAGAGGAACTTTGCCCTAGTTGCACATAACCCAATCCCACATCCTGCAATGGTTGCAGCTTATTGACGATCTTGGTTTGACTGTGTAATGAAAAGAAGGCTATGGCATCATCCACGGTCATTCGCAGGATATCATCGATACTCTTGTCGTGGAAGTTGACCTCCAGAATCTCTTTCTTGAACCGCTTACCGCCACAGGTCTCGCATTCCAGGTGAACGTCGGCCATGAATTGCATTTCTATAGTCACTTCGCCCTCGCCTTTACAGGTTTCGCAGCGCCCACCATCTACGTTGAATGAGAAATGCTTGGCCTTATATCCGCGAATGTCAGACAACTTTTGCGAAGCAAACAAGTTGCGGATATCGTCATAGGCTTTGATATAGGTTACCGGATTCGACCGACTGGATCGACCAATAGGATTCTGATCGATGAACTCAACGCTTTTGATGCTGTCGAAATTCCCTTCCAGTTCGGTGAATTGTCCGGGCTTTTCACCATAACCGCCAATCTTACGCAATAAGGCCGGGTAGAGGATCTTCTTCACCAGGGTGCTTTTTCCGCTACCTGAGACTCCTGTAACAGCAGTAAACACGCCCAATGGGAATGTTACATCTATATTTTTCAGGTTGTTGTGCCGGGCACCCTTTAGCTCGATTGCCTGTTTTGACGTGCGTCGTTTTTCCGGAACAGGAATAGTAAGCGTTCCGTTGAGATAACGTGCCGTGAGAGAATCGGATAGCAAGATATCCTGGAAGTTTCCGGTAGCGACCACTTCTCCTCCAAACGTACCTGCTTCGGGGCCTATGTCAATAATCTCATCGGCCGCTTTCATGATCTCCTCATCGTGTTCGACGACGATCACAGTATTTCCGAGGTCCCGTAACGACTTCAACACGCCGATAAGACGTTCCGTATCTCTTGGGTGCAGACCGATACTGGGCTCATCCAGGATATACATGGAGCCTACCAGGCTACTTCCCAGTGAAGTGGCCAGGTTGATTCGTTGCGATTCGCCACCCGATAATGAATTGGATTTTCGGTTGAGCGTAAGATACCCGAGTCCGACATCCATGAGAAACGACAGGCGGTTGTTGATCTCAAGCAATAATCTGCGGGCAATTTTTTGCTCGTAATCGTTCAACTCGAGATTCCCGAAGAAATCGGCCACCTTATCCAACGACAACTCAACCAGTTCTTCGATCGATTTGCCGTTGATCTTTACATAACTTGCTTCCGGCCGCAGTCGCTTTCCCTTACAGGTGCTGCACCTTGTTTTTCCACGATAACGGGAAAGCATCACCCGGTTCTGTATTTTGTAACTCTTGGATTCCAGAAAAGCGAAGAAGTCGTGGAGTCCTTCGAAATATTCGTTTCCATCCCATACGAGCTGCTTTTGCTCTTCAGTAAGTTCAAACCAGGGTTTGTGAATGGGGAAATCGAATTTATAAGCATTATTCACCAGTTGATCCCGGTACCACCCCATGCTTTCACCACGCCAGGGGAACACAGCATTTTCATATATAGACAGACCCGTGTTAGGTATGACCAGGTCTTCATCGATGCCGATAACATCGCCGTATCCCTCACAAGTAGGGCAAGCACCGTAGGGGTTATTAAAGCTGAACAGATGGACATTGGGTTCCATAAACACCATCCCATCGGCTTCAAAACGGTTGTTGAACTCTTTTATGGATTGGTCGCCCAGATCCTCGATGAACAGGGTGCCCTTACCCTCATAAAAGGCCATCTCGGCTGCGTCAGCAAGACGATTGAAAAAATCTTCGTCCTGTTTGGTGATTACCCTGTCAACAACCAGAAAGATATCACCGGAAAGGTCTTTTCCGTCGAGATCGTCGATACGGAGGACATCTTCACCCACCTTAATTCGAGCGAATCCTTGTTGGGTCAGTGCCTGCAGCTTGTTCTCTATGGTACGCCCCTCTTCGAGAATAATGGGAGACAACAATAATAGCTTTTGTCCTTCTTCGTACGTTTTTATATGATCGATCACATCGGTGACCCTGTCCTTTTTAACCTCAGCACCCGAAACAGGGGAGTAGGTCTTTCCAATACGAGTATAGAGCAGTTTTAAATAATCATAGATCTCGGTAGAGGTACCAACGGTAGACCTTGGATTGGTGGCATTTACTTTTTGCTCAATGGCAATTGCAGGTGCAATCCCTTTAATGGCATCTACTTTTGGCTTGTTGAGGCGTCCTAAAAACTGCCGGGCATAGGAAGAAAGACTCTCTACGTAGCGTCGTTGGCCTTCAGCATAAAGTGTATCGAATGCCAGGCTGGATTTCCCGCTACCCGAAAGCCCGGTAATCACTACCAATTTGTTGCGGGGAATAGCAACTGTGACGTCCTTAAGATTATGCAATTTTGCCCCTTGAATGACAATATTCTTGCGGGTATCCAGGGTTTCAGTACTCAAAATATGCGGCATTTTAGTGCTTCGGAATTTTGCAAAGATACTATTTGTTTTCCGGGATTTATAGCCCCATTCGGTCATATTTTTTTGGTGAAATCTGTAATTTTTTTTGCATATCTAAAATGATTGTTGTTATATTTACCCAACACAAACCGAATTAAAAGATCATTGCCTATACGCATACCATTACTTTTTTAGATAGAAAATAAAGGCTAAGCAACCCCTCTTAAGTTGTTTATTTTTAAAAAGTATTGATATGAAGCAAAGCAAGACCACTTCGGATGCACTTTTAGTTAGTGCGTATATGAAAGGTAATGAATCTGCTCTTTGCGAATTAATAACCCGCCACAAGCAAAGAATTTACAGTTTTATTTATTCCAAGGTATTTGATCGCGATGTTGCGGAAGATATTTTCCAGGATACATTCATCAAGGTTATTAAAACCCTGAAGCGAGGTGCCTATAATGAAGAGGGTAAGTTTCTGCCCTGGGTGATGCGTATCGCTCACAATCTTGTTATTGATCATTTCAGAAAGAACAACCGTATGCCCAAGTTCGAGAATAATGACGATTTCAACATTTTCTCGGTATTGTCGGATAGCTCTTTGAACATTGAGAAGCGTATTATTAAGGGTCAGGTAGAGAATGATGTGAGACGACTTATCCAGGAGTTACCTGAAGATCAAAAACAGGTGCTCATGATGCGTATGTACAAGGATATGAGCTTTAAGGAGATCAGTGAGCAAACCGGTGTAAGTATCAACACTGCACTGGGAAGAATGCGGTATGCGCTGATCAATTTACGGAAGGTAATTGACAAGCACAATATAATTTTAACAAATTAGCGAAGTAGATACAATAAAGTCATTTTTAGCACGTTATTAGGGAACATTAACCTCAAAATGACGTTCTATGCAAAAAATGTACTCTGAAACCTCACGCCCGGAACACGTGAGAGAAAACATGGTTCCGAAAGAAGAAACGATCAAATTTCTTTTAGATTATTCGAAGGCTTTAAGTGTTATAGATTATAATAAATTGAAGTTTGAAGCACTTCTAAACTAAACTTTGGAAAAACCCCGAAATTTATTTCGGGGTTTTTTTGTG
>CAZTLE010000263.1:0-4597 GCA_964614415.1 uncultured Aureitalea sp.
GCGAGCAAAACAAGGTTTTGCGCTGCAAGTCCCAAATTCGTATCCCAAAACTTTGTGCATGGATCCTGTTCGATTTTTGTAGTGCTCCGATAGAATCAAAAAGCCCCTGACACTTTTTGTCAAGGGCTTACTGTTTTGCGGTCTGGACGGGATTGCCACCTCGCCACTAGCTCGGTGTCGGCCAAGGGGTGGGCCTACAATGCTTCAACCCTTCCCAACTTTGTTGGTATGCTTTTTTAGTTTTTCAAGTTCCAAAAGCAAGCTTTTGCCTTTACAAACTAAAAAACCCTCCATGTTTCCATGAAGGGCTTGTTGCTTTGCGGTCTGGACGGGACTCGAACCCGCGACCCCCTGCGTGACAGGCAGGTATTCTAACCAACTGAACTACCAGACCAATTATCCAAATCCACCGAAGCCTTGGCGTAGGTGGATCTTCAGCTACAGCTGAATTTTCAGGAAATTGTTACATTATTTCAAAACCCTTAGCGGGCCTGTCCGCCGAAGCAATGTTTAATTGCGCAGGCGGGTGCAAATATACACCCTCCATTTATTTTGGCAAACAAATTCGATTGAAATTTTGAATGTCGAATTACGAATATTGAATTTCGAAGTAATGCTTAAATCAATGCCCTCCTGAGTCCTGATTCATGACTCCTGTCTCACATATCTCAATACTCACTACTCAATACTAACCTCAACCTTATCCAAACTTCTGTCGCTCTACCAGGTAAGTCGTCAATATCTTATTGAAATGCTCATTGATATCAGCTGCCACATACTTAATGCGATACTGACCACATTTCAATTGTAGTTCGGAAAAGTAGTCTCCAACGGCCTTTTCATAAGTCTCCCGGATGTTATCGGCATATAAATTCACATGTTCTCCGGTTTCAACATCCACGAACCGTTTCGGCCGATTGGAAAAATCGAAATTCAACTCCTTTTCCTTGTCAAATACATGAAATAATACCACCTCATGCTTATTGTACTTCAGATGCTGCAGGGCTTCGAACAACTTTTCTTCTTCAGCATCGCTCTGAAACATATCTGTGAACAGGAATACCAACGATCTACGTTTCAGCTTCTCTGCAATCTGGTGTAAGTAGGTATATGTTTTTGTCGTTACTTTTTCTTTAGTCACACCAATGGCGTCGTTGAGTTTCCCCAGCAACATTTGGTGGTGCCGCTCGCTCCCTTTTTCATTCGCATAAAATTCGTATTCATTGCTGTAAATGCTCAATCCAACTGCATCCCGCTGGCGCTTCATCAAGTTCATGATAGCGGCCGACGCGAGCACAGAGAAGGCAATCTTATTCAGCGAATCAATGGAATATTGCTTCAACTTTGGATAATGCATGGAGCTACTGTTGTCAACGATCAAATGACAACGCAAATTGGTCTCCTCTTCGTAACGCTTGGTATACAGCTTATCCGTCTTGGCGTAGAGCTTCCAGTCGATGTGCTTTGTGCTCTCACCGTTGTTGTAGATCTTATGTTCAGCAAATTCGGCAGAAAAACCGTGAAACGGACTCTTGTGCAGCCCGGATATAAAACCCTCCACCACCTGCTTCGCAAGCAACTCCAGGTTCTTAAACCCGGTAATCTCGTTTATTTGCTTCTCGATGTTCACTATAGTTCGTAGAGGTTAGTCTGTAGTCGCAAGAAGGGCGTTGAGTGATTGGTCGGAGACCAATAGTACCGAAACGTCCTGATTCTTAGTTTATTTGCTTTTCAATATTCAAATTAGTCGGTAGTGGTTAGTCTTTTGTTATTAGAAAGGACGTTGAGTGATTGGTCGAAGACCCATAGTATCGAAACGTCCTTGTGTATTTGTTGCTTTCCCTTCAATATTCATTCCAGATGGCAGTGGTTAGAGATTAGTGGTTCGTGGGCATTGAGTGTCAGTCGTAGACTGATGTATCGAAATGCCCGCACAGTCATCCTATCTCATGTCTCCTGACTCATGTTTCCTGTTTCTGGCATATCTCAAACCTCCCAATCCTCAAATCTCAATACTCACCACTAAATACTCACTACTCAATTATCCCATCCACAATCCCGTAGGCGACAGATTCTTCCGCACCCATCCAGTGATCGCGGTTGAAGTCCTTCATCACCTGCTCGAATGATTTCCCGCAATTATCTGCAAGTATCTGGGCGCTCAACTCCTTGGTCTTGATAATCTCCTGAGCCGTAATCTCAATATCGCTGGCAGGGCCACGAGCACCGCCACTCGGCTGATGGATCATCACCCGTGCATGAGGCTGAATAAATCGTCGCCCCTTTTCTCCGGCAGATAATAATATACTTCCCATAGAAGCTGCCAAACCGGAGCAGATGGTAGAAACAGGACTCTTTACGGAACGGATCGTATCGTACATAGAAAACCCGGAAGTCACATATCCCCCAGGACTATTGATATACAACTGAATCTCTTCATTACTTATGGAATCCAAATACAGCAATCGGTCTACCACATGTTTTGCCGAATCATCATCTACCATACCCCATAAAAATACCTTTCGGTCCTTGAGTAACTGATTGTCTATCTGGTCCTGAGCTTTATTTACTTTGTCTGACATATACATTGCCCGCTACTGCGGAAAAACTTTATAGTTGGAACTTGATTATTAATAGATCCCGCGAAACACCGGGTAGTCACCCTGAGCGCAGTCGAAGGGTCACTAAAATAAAAAAGGCCTGACATCCTGCCAAGCCTTTTCTCCTATTAATTTGTTAATTGTCTAGTTCAAAAGAGAATCGATCGCCTCGGTATATACGTTCTTAGGCGCAACACCAACCTGGCGTCCTACCAACTCTCCGTTTTGAAATACCAACACCGTTGGGATATTTCGCACGCCGAATTTGGCCGCGAATTCCTGATTGGCATCTACATCTACCTTTCCAACTACGGCACGACCTTCATACTCATCGCTAATTTGATCGATGATAGGACCTACCATTCTACAGGGACCACACCAGGCCGCCCAAAAATCTACCATTACAGGTTTATCGCTTTGCAATACGGTTTCTTCGAACGTTGCATCTGTTATTTCTAAAGCCATTGTTTCTGAATTAATTGTTACGCAAAAGTAGTCAAAAAATAAGCCAAACCTTACAGCGCTAACATCAGTTTGACCAATACATATATAGGGTTTTGTTATACTCGGTTCAGTTGGCAGTCTTCAGTTGACAGTGCAAATCACATGTTCGTTGATTCGCTGATTTGTTGATTCGTTTGTTCGCATATATGCCCCTTCCCGATTCCTGACTCATGTTTCATGTCTCACTACTCAGTACTCAATACTCAATACTAGCTAATTCAGCCGATACGAAACGTCCTCATCTGCCAAAGCATCCAGCAGTTCCTTGGAAATATTCACCTTATGCTTTTTGCTCGGCATGGTCAGCTTTACTTGCTCTTCAAACTCGTAAACAACAAAGTGTAACTGCTTCTCCCCTTTGTGTTTTTTAAGCATCTGCTTGAGCGTCTTAATGCGGTCCTCATGCAAATCGTTCACCGGAATTTGAATCGTTAACTTCTTTGCCTGTTGCTCCATCACGTCATGTAGCATCTGGAAGCTATTGAACTGCACCCGTGGATCTCCTTTCTTGCCTGTGTCGCGGTTTACCCATCCTTCACGGATAAAGGCTCTCACATATATAAAGGAATTAGGCACAAGGAAATGACGGAATTTCAGGTATTCCTCGCCAAAAATTTTGAACTCAAAACTGTCTTCGTAGTCTTCCACAGTAAAGATCGCCCATCCTTTTCCGGTTTTGGATTCCCTGTGCTGTACATCGCTCACAATACCTCCAAAACACAGTTCCCGATTCACAAAGTCCTCAAGGTTATTGAAATCGGACACTTTACAGTTGCAAAAACTCTCCACCTCCAATTTGAAATCATCCAGCGGATGGCCACTGATATAGATGCCCACCACCTCTTTCTCCAGTTTGAGCTTTTTCATAGTACCCCATTCTTCGCAGGGAGGCACCTCGGGTTCAGGAATCTGAACCTCACTGGAATCTCCAAAGAGACTTACCTGGGCAGAATTAAGTGTTTCCTGGTAGCGGGACGCATAACGCAGTACTTTTTCAAGGAAAATAATACCATCGCCGTCGTGGTGCAGATACTGTGCGCGGTGCGTATCAAAACTGTCAAAGCCGCCGGCCAGCGCCAGATTCTCAAAGGCTTTCTTATTCGCTGCACGCAGATCGATGCGCTTAGCAAGGTCAAACACAGACTTGTATTTACCTTCCTTCCGTTCTTCAACGATCGTGGCCACCGCATTTCCACCTACGCCTTTTACAGCGCCCATTCCGAACCGGATGGCGCCCTGATCATTTACGGTAAACTTATAGAAGGATTCGTTCACATCTGGACCTAAAACTTCAAGCCCCATGCGCTTGCACTCTTCCATGAAGAAGGTCACCTGCTTAATATCATTCATATTGTTGGAAAGCACCGCTGCCATGTATTCGGCGGGATAATGTGCCTTCAAATAGGCCGTTTGATACGCAATCCAGGCGTAACAGGTCGAGTGCGACTTGTTAAAGGCGTAACTCGCAAACGCCTCCCAGTCCTTCCATATCT
>CAZTLE010000264.1:0-4593 GCA_964614415.1 uncultured Aureitalea sp.
AAAGATTTTCTTTGATTTCCAGCACCTTTGTAGGGTGAGCCATAAACAGGGGGCCATCGAAATTCTTCACAACAAACTCTGTGACCTGATTCCCAATCAGTCTGTACATACTGGGCTTTCGCTTACCCAGGACCACAAGATCCGGACGATACGACTGGATGGTGGAAAGAATCGTTTTCTTCACCTTGCCTTCGGCAATCGTATAGTCAAGTTTTAGAGGGTTCTCTTTTTGGGTTTTATTCACCACATTCTTAAAGCCTTCGATAGCTTTATGTTCATCCAGGATGGCTCTCATCACGGCAAGCTGATTCTCTGTCCGAGTTGGATCCGCGTTCTTTTTTACATATAAAAATTGTACTTCGGCCCCGAAGGTTTTTGCCAGGTTAACCGTGCTTTCAATAACGGTATTTACGGGTTCTTGAAGATTAATTAAGGCGAGTATTCTGTTTTGTGTTTTCATGCTGTTTCTTTTTTTGGTCTTAAACTGAAAAATTCAATGTAACTGGGAGGATTTTCAATAATCCCTCGTTCCGAAATAAGCTGGATATCAATGTTCCGCTCTTTGGCTTTGAAGGCAAAGTCCTCCAGGATCTCGATAATATCGTTATCCAGATAACGGGTTTTTCTAACGTCAAGTTCTAAATAGGTGTCCTGTGGCAAGCTGTCTAGTTCTTTCAAAATGGCTCCTTTGTTGAAGAAGGTCACTTCCTCGGCAAGTGTCATCTTGATCTTGTGCTTTCCATTACTCTTGTCTTCGATATGCAGGAAGTGAGAATTCTGATAGCTCTTTATCAGGATCACAACAATACCTACAGCCAGACCCATTCCGATACCAATCAAAAGGTCTGTGAAGATGATTCCCAGTACCGTCACCATAAACGGGACAAACTGCTTCCATCCCAATTGGTACATCTGCTTGAACAACCGGGGTTTTGCCAGTTTGTATCCTACAATGAACAGTACTGCCGCCAATACGGACAAAGGAATTTTGTTAATGAGGGTCGGGATCAGTATTACGGCGATGATCAGGAAGAACCCATGAATAATGGCCGACTTCTTCGTTTTTCCTCCACTCTGCACGTTGGCAGAACTTCGAACGATAACCTGGGTGATAGGCAGACCTCCGATCATACCGGAGATGATATTTCCTGTCCCCTGGGCAAGCAACTCACGATTGGTTGGAGTAACTCTTTTCTGAGGATCTAACTTATCGGTAGCTTCCACACATAGTAGTGTTTCCAAACTTGCTACCAGGGCAATGGTGAATGCGGTAATCCATATTCTGCTATCTCCAATCACAGCAAAGTTAGGAGTCGCAAACTGCCCGAAGAACGATTCAATTCCATCAGGTACCGGTACGGAAACCAATCGTTCTGAAGTGAGTCCTAAAGAACTGTCCTTCGTGAAAACGAAGAATATGATACCTACGACAACGGCCACCAAAGGCCCCTGTACCAATTGGAAAAACTTACCTTGCTTGCTGAGAACCTTACTCCAGAGAATTAGGATACCAATGGCTATAAAAGCTACAATAGTTGCTCCATAGTCAATATTTCCACTTATGATTGCATTGATGGTCTTGAGTAATTCGGTCAGGGTATTCTCACCGTCGATCTGAAGAAAGGCAAAATCCCCTTCAGGATTATCATCAAGGCCAAAGAAATACGGGATTTGCTTGAGGATAATGATGATACCGATACCGGTTAGCATTCCCTTGATCACGGAGGAAGGAAAATAATATCCGATAATTCCAAAGCGCAATATGCCAAATGCCAATTGAATAACACCTCCCAGAACAACTGCCAGAAGGAAATTCTCCCAGCTTCCCAGGGTGGCAATCGCGGCCAATACTATCGCCGCCAAACCGGCAGCCGGGCCACTAACTCCGATGTGGGAACCACTTAGTATTCCCACGATAATTCCCCCTACGATACCTGCTATAAGGCCCGAAAACAATGGTGCACCACTGGCCAGGGCAATTCCCAAACACAGGGGAAGGGCTACAAAGAATACTACGATACTTGCAGGAATATCGTTTTTTAATGATTTAAACATTACTACATAGTTTTTTTGCTCCAATACGATTATTGGAGTTTGGTTAAGATTGATTGAAAACGGAAAACTATGCGGTCTGTTCCGGGGGTGGAAGGATGATCTCCTGGGTAGCCGAAGCGTAACGATGGCTGTGCGTTATAGGAATATAAGCCACCCGTTGATCAAATGTATGGTGCTCATTACCATCATGAGCAAAAAGTTCTTTTTCCTGTTTGTCTTTTTTTTTCAGATTCCTTCTTACTCTCTTCATCCGTATGGTCGCTCATGGCTACCTCTTCCCAGGGATTATCCCAGGACAAATAGGTACAAACCGTAGGACCAAATAGTGACACGGTAATCAAAATCGAAAAGACGATATGGAAAAATCCTTTCAGCAAATTTTTAAACGATAAGCACAAATATAACAGGAGTATCAAGAAAATCAGCAATACTTTTGTTAAATATTTTTTAAAAAACTATAAACAAAATCTAAGCTGTGATTTCTATGCCCGCGGCTTTCATCGCAGCGAAACCGCCGGCAACGTCAACCACATTATGAATGCCTCTGCTTTTAAGAATAGACGCAGCGATTACCGAACGGTACCCTCCGGCACAGTGGATATAAGCATTATCGCTTTCCGGATAGGCTGACATATAATCGCTGATGAAACTTAAGGGTGTATGAATAGCATTGGGTACATGACCGTTACTGAATTCGGTATTATTACGCACGTCGAAGATGGCCGCGCCTTCGGCCATTTGATCTTTTAAAGTTTCGGCACTGATTGATGTCAGCGTATCGATCTCCTTACCGGCTTCGTACCAACTTTGGATACCTCCTTTGAGATATCCGAGTGTTTGATCAAAACCAACACGAGACAATCGCGTAACCGCCTCTTCTTCTTTTCCTTCGGGTGCAATAAGAAGAATGGGTTGTTGCACATCGGCAATAAGTGCTCCTACCCAGGGGGCAAAGCTTCCTCCCAGACCTATGAAAATCGATCTTGGTACGTGGCCCCGAATGAAATCCGATTGATGTCTTACATCGAGTACTACCGCTCCCGTTTCGTTTGCAAGTTGCTCGAAAGCATCCGGGTTCAACGCAGTTTTTCCGCGATCCACTACCCTGTCGATCGCATCATAGCCCTCTTTGTTCAGTTTTACGTTCAAAGGGAAATAGGCCGGTGGCGGTTGCAGTCCGTCTGTAACTTCTTTGATAAATTCGTCCCGAGTCATATCCGAACGCAGCGCGTAATTGACCTGTTTTTGATTTCCAAGGGTATCCACTGTCTCTTTCATCATATTCTTTCCGCATGCCGAACCAGCGCCGTGTGCAGGATACACAATGACGTTGTCCGCCAGAGGCATGATCTTGGTGCGCAAACTATCAAACAATGTGCCTGCCAGTTCTTCCTGGGTTAGGTTGGCCGCCTTTTGTGCTAGATCGGGCCTTCCTACATCACCTAAAAAGAGGGTATCACCACTAAAGATACAGTAGTCTCTTCCTTCGGCATCTTTCAGCAAATAAGTCGTGCTTTCCATTGTATGACCCGGTGTGTGCAAGGCTTTGATCGTAATGTCTCCTACAGTGAATTCCTGGCCGTCCTGAGCAATTATGGCCTCAAAAGAAGGATTAGCACTTGGACCATAGACAATGGGTGCTCCGGTAAGCTCCGAGAGCGTCACGTGCCCACTGACGAAATCGGCGTGAAAGTGGGTTTCAAAAATATACTTAAGCTGCGCTCCATCCCTTGAAAGGCGATCCATATAAGGTCGGGTTTCACGTAACGGATCAACAATAGCCGCTTCCCCTTTACTCTCAACATAGTAGGCTCCCTGGGCCAAACAGCCGGTATAAATTTGCTCCACTGTCATAGTACAAAACTTTTGTTCAAAGATAGGCATTGTTGCACAACACAGCCAGCCCTTCGTATAAATTCTACCTATGGCAGCAGAGCAATTATCTAATGGTTTTTCAATCGCCTAGTACACAATAAATTTCTTACTTATTGATTGCAACCCATCTCCTTCCAACCGTACAAAATAAAGTCCCGAACCTACTGTAGGCTCCCAGGTGATGTGATTCTGACCTGCCTGCAGATTATCGGTCTGCAAAGTTTCTATTTTCCGGCCCAGAATATCGTATATAGAGATGGACACTTGAGATGCTGTATTAGACTGAATATCTATAAACAGAGTCTCACGCACTGGATTGGGGTGTAGCGTCATCGATGAAATGGCTAATTCCTGATCTGAAACGGAAAGCGGATCATTCACAAAATTCCGCTGATAAATTCCATGCCCATGAGTAGCTACACGTATTTTGCGGGCCACCGGAGATATATCGAGATCCATCGCAATGGTAGCTTCCGGCAGTAGTTCATTGAATGGCTCCCAGGAAGCTCCGAAATCCTCCGAGAAGAACACGCCAAGGTCATTTCCCAAATAGATATTGTCCGTATTCAGCGGATCGATAAGAATTGAATTGGTTGGCACATCGGCTAATCCATTGTCAATGGCATTCCAACTTCCACCTCCGTCGGTCGTCTGGTATACATG
>CAZTLE010000265.1:0-4498 GCA_964614415.1 uncultured Aureitalea sp.
GATCATCAGTTTGAGATGGAAGCGATTTTACGATCTGCCAAGCTGGAAGCGCTTTGATATGAAGTAGAAAGAAATTATGAAGGCCGCCTATGAGCGGCCTTTTCTTTTGGCAAATGAACGCCAACTATAATTTTATAGGAACGGGAGCTATTGACTAACAATGATACGCCCCATTACACCCGTCACTGGTTCTGATTTCGTTAAACTCAAGACCAGCGCCACGTATGGAAACATCAACTCTGTATTGAGTACATGTTGATAGAATTGGGGAGGTGTTCAACGAGCTGCCGCTTATCGTTTCAATAGCTCCGTCTACAAGATTTCCGCTCATATCATAGATACTGTAACTAATGATCATTCCATTTCCCAGGCCGCTTACCAGGATATAAAACCCGGCATCACATGGAGAAACCGAAATAGATGGAGCGACAGCCTTAGATTTGGATACCTCTGCTTCGAGGGACGAGGAATTGGTTTCGGACTCCACGGCGACTTCTTTTGAACAGCTTGCCATCAGTAAAAATGAAGTGCACAAAAGGATTGAAAAGATTGCTTTCATAATCAGATTTTTTAATGATCCCTACTCTTTTAAAGGCTTTTCGGGTTGCGCCTTTTAAGAGCAAATTGTGAAACTTAACCCTGCTAATCAATCCGAATTGTGTAACTGTACATGTTTTTCGCCTAAGTGTTCAGCCCCACCACCCTTAGAATAAAAAACCACCCTCAAAAGGGTGGTTTCCTTGTCATTAAGCGATTCGTTCATCCATTACAATTGCTGTTGCACAAGAAGTCCGTAAAATCACTGACCTCAATTTCATCATACGAGCAGCTGGGGGGAGGGGTGTCCCTGGAAGGACGGACAACGATTACATTCTTACCTACAATGTAGCTGCCATCAATGGACATAACCGCCTCACTTGGGTACACAGAATGGTTTGCGAATAGTTTGAATCCATCATTAAAAGGATTGTTGTTCAATGGATGGGCCGTGGTAATAATGCTCTGGACAAATGCTCTTTTGGCTCCGGACTCAAGAACGAACTGCGCCGGAAAATACAACTCGAGACAATTGTCCTCCAGGAGATAATCACGGAATTCCTCAAAGGCCGTTGCCTCCACTTGTCCATTACCGCCAAGAGGAGGATCCGGGAAGGAGCCGGAAGTTTCCGGGCAAGGTGGTCGGGCACTATAACAAGTCAGGTAAAGATTAAAGTACTCCTCGAATTTTACCGCAAAACTACCAGGTGGTGAGAATAATTGGGAAAGCTCAAAACTGTTGCCCCCCTGTGGAATTGTGTTGATCAGTTCATCTCTGGCGTCTTGGTCGCGGAAAACGGTATATGCGGTTAAGAACGCCGCCCATTGCATGCGAGACTCAAAATATTCATTGTTGTTTTCCCGAACTTTTTTTTGGGTGCCGGTAAGGATACTTTCGTTTTCCGTGATAATACGAGATTCTTCAATGCTCAAGCTGACACTTTCCCCAGAATCGGGGCTATTCTGTTCTTCCACACCACAGGAAATTGTGAGAAGGCAAAGGACAATCAGATACGTAATAGGCTTCATAGTTTCATATTTTTTGTTTCAATACCTGAAAGTATTGATTTCAATACTTCCGGTAAGCGCTAAAAGTATAACTGCCCCGGTTATTCGAGTAACTGCGGGTTTTTCTCAGTCAACTGCCGCTAACCATCAAAAATCCTTTGCATAACGTCCTTTAATTTTCTGCCCGATACCGGAACGGACTTATCTCCGGTGGTTTTAAGGAGGCCCTTTTTGTCGTATTCTTTTACATGATATCTGTTAACCACAAATGAGTGATGACAGCGGATGAATTTCTCTTCGGGCAGAAGCTCCTGCATTCTTGCCAACGGTTGTGTCACCACAATTTTCTTACCCCCAACAATATAGAAAATGGTGTAGTTCCCGTCCGATTTGCAATAAACGATATCGTCATGATAGACAATGTACAGTGTTTTGGAAGTTCGCAATACCAAACGGGATTTTTCCTTACCCGTGTAGTGGTCGTTCACAACCTCAACGAACTTTTTTGTTTCATGAGGCTTTCCAACCTCTGCGACTGCTTTATTTACGGCCCCAACGAACTCAGTCTTGTCTATGGGTTTCAGGATGTAGTCGGACGCACCTACTTTTATGGCCTGTATGGCATATTCGTTGTAAGCGGTTATGAATATCACACGAAATCCATCGAAAATCGTCTTTGAGATAAGATCGAATCCTGTTCCATCGGTGAGCTGTATGTCGAGAAAGACAAGGTCCGGTTTTGTTGTTTCTATGAGTAACAATGCCTCTTTTACACTCCCGGCTTCCCCGACAATTGAAATGACATTTTTAAAATGGCTGAGAATGTGATCCTCAACCTCCTTGCGAACGTAAAATTCGTCATCAATGATTAGTGCCTTTATCATCCATCCTGGTTTTATAGGGTATATAAAGCCGTACAATTAGACCGCTGCCCTTGTTGGTATATTCGATCTCCTTTCCGGTTGTTCTCTTTAGAAACTCTGCAATAAGTGCTGTTGAGCCTTCCCGACTGCCATGTGTAGCAAAATCCATTCCTCTTCCGTTATCTTCTACTTCACAAAGGAGGAGATTTTCCAGGAGACTTACCCGTACAACGACCTTTCCCTTTGCCGTAGTATCTTCAAAACCATGCTGAATACTATTTTCCACAAAGGGCTGAATGAGCATTGGAGGGATGGCCACATTGGGCACGCGATCTGTCTGAACGTCAAATGAAAATCGCGAGGGATACCGCAAGGACTGTAGTTCGAGATAATTCATTATGGACTCCAACTCATCCCGCAGGGGAATATAGCTGTGCATGGAGTTTTTGAAAATCAATCCCAGTAACCTTGAAAACTTTACCAAATAGTCGGTCGCTCTTTCTGTATTGCCTTTTAGTAGATGCTGAATGGCGGTTAGGGTGTTAAGGGTAAAATGCGGATTCATTTGAGAGCGTAACAAGCGCTGTTGCATGAGCAACACCTGTGTTTCCGACCTTATCTTTCGCTGCCGGTAAAACAGTACGCCGATCACAATAAGCAGTGCTAAAACTCCTAATGCTGTCCACAACCAATACTGCTTTTGCTTAAGCGCAAGGTTGCTGAGCTTCAGCTCCTGCCTATTTATTAGCAGTTGTTTTTCCCGTTGGTTGGCACGGTTGAGTTCAAGCAGCTCCTTATCGATCTTTTGCTTGTGGATTCTGTTTTGGAAAGACCGGATACTATCCTGGGAGTCGAGAAGAGATTTTAAACCGTCGCCGGTTATATAGTCTAGCTTCAGAAGGTATTTAAGGGTGTTCTCATATGTGGATGGTGTTACATTTTCCATTCCAAGCAGAAAAACCGAATCGGCATAATTTCTCGAGCGATTGTACTCATTCAGTTCGATATACACTTCAGCAATATTGGCGTACATACTACCCAGACGTTGTTTCTTGCGACGTACATCGATACCGGGAATGTTCTTAATCTCCGCCAATCCTTTCAAGTAATACGCAAGACTCTGTGGAAAGTCATTCTCATAAAAACAGACGATGCCATACTTTTCAAACAGTTGAGCCTTAACATTTGTGGAAAGCCGATCACTTACCGCGACCAGGCTATCGAGTATACGACGGGCCTCGGTTTTATTTGCAAAGTAGAGATATTGCAGGTAGCTCCAATCCAGTTTTTTCCGCGCAAAATTTGAGGTATCCTGGAGTTGTTTGTACGCTTTCATACCCGATTCCAAAGAGTTCAATGCTTTTTCGATGTCTCCAAGGCTTCTGTAAGCATTTTCTGAAAAATTATGTGCCAGGGCACGATTCTGGTAATCCGCGCTGTCAAGAAGTGAAAAGAACCTGTCCCGTATAGCAAAACCATTGCCATAATCTTCCAGCAAAAGCCGAATGCCCCAAGCCTTTCGGAAATATGACACGTCCCGTGGTAACTTAAGAGGAGCTGTTACATAAAGGGTTGCATTGTCATAATGGATAGCCGCGGAATCAAGGAGGTTATTTCCTTCAAAATACACTCCCAACAAATATTCGTTTTTTGCGCGTAAGGAATCAGGTAGTTTGGAGAATTTGTTAAGCAATTGACCGGATTCAGTTAAGAAGATAAAGCTTGAATCCAATGATGTTTTGCCGGCTCTTTCTTGTAGTTCCAACACGATATTCTGTGCACCTTCGTATTCTTCCACCGGCTTCCCCTTCCTGCAAGAAACCACCGAAAGGACAATCAAAAGGAGCACAAAACGAACAAACTGTACCAAGAAATAAGATTATAATCGGGAAGTTAGCAAATATTGAAACAATGATTATTTGGAGAAAGGATTTGAGCAACAGTGGGTTTACCCCAGAGGACCATCGAAATGGCAATGACGAAACAATGGGAGGAACAACAACCCGGGAATAAAAAAACCCGCTATGTAGCGGGCTTTTCTTTTCAATCGAATATTTACTTTTTCTCGTCTAACTGATCGTTAGCTGCAG
>CAZTLE010000266.1:0-4452 GCA_964614415.1 uncultured Aureitalea sp.
AAGGCCATACGCGTAAACGTACTTTACAACCGCGGTGAGGACGACAAGGAATACTACACGTACGAAGATCTCATGAAGGAGATCGGTACTCACTAATCTTCAGTTAATTAGATAACTGAAAAAACACAATAAAGGAAATTACCGAGATCGTGATCCCAACGATGAAGATCGTATAGGTAAGTCTTAGTATCGAGTACTTTTTCCGAAGTACCAGACCGAGAAAATAAAGGTCTTTGGTCAACGAACTGTACATATAATCTTTATCCCTAAGCATTTCGTTCATCGCCCACTCGAACTCGTTGAGTTTCATTTTGTGGAAATTTCCGAAGAACAGCAGATTAACCTTCTTTTGCTCTACATCTTCTTTGCTGAACTTTCCACTTGTCACGTTGGGACGGGTGGCAAGAACCGAAAGTACCATAGAAGCTACCGTGAATATGAGGAATATAATAGTAGGGGTAATAAGATAGTCGTTTGAAGGATTATCCAACTTGGGGATCAAATTGGAAAGTGCGATAGAGAGAATGATGGCATTCACGGAAAGCAGGATATTCGCCTTGGTATCGGCTATATCACTCAGTTTGATGTGATTCCGAAGGGTTACTCTGAACACACTTTGAATGGCTTTTTCGGGGTCTTCGCTCTTTAGCCTCTTTTTTATTTCCTTTTCAAGCTTCTTTTCCTTCTCCTTTTTCTTGATCTTCAGTTGCTGTTGCTCTTCCATCATTTTCTGAATGTTTTGTTCTTTGATCGGATTCCAATGCTCGATGGCATAATCACTGAAATATTCATGCTTTGATTGCAGCAGGTCGATGTTACCGGCTAACCATTCGGCTTTATTCATGCTCTTGATACCCTGAAGCTTCAGTTCCTGTCGTAGGAATTCACTGGCTTCCTGGAAGTACTCCTTGGCAAAATGAGAGGCATCGGCGTCTCGCAGTATCTTCTGCAGTTGGGTGGTAGGCGTCGCCTCCATTTTGGTGGCCTCAATACAGGACTGAACCGTTTTGATCATCTCTTCGGAGGCGCCTTGTTCACTTAGGAATTCCGCAGCCATTTCGGCGCTCTTCGCTTCGTGACCCGCACAGCCGTAGATATAACCTATATCGTGTAGCCAGGCTGCTAAAAGTACCGCTTCCTCATCTTCCGGCGAAAGATTGGTATTGTCAGTAATTTCTTTTGTACTTTTAAATACGCGCTGGGTATGAGTTAAATTGTGATACAGACAGGTTTCCGGCAGTTTGGCGTCTAAGAGATCTGTAACGAATTGTTCTGTTTTTTCGAGCAATAATGACATCGTCGTCAATTTAATTACCAAAGTACAAAATTAAGATAGATATAGTATATGACGAGAAATTACCTATTCCTAACCATCTTACTGGCAAGTTTATTGGGAGGCTGTGCTTCGTATGAGGCTCAGTTTCGGTCAGATAGCGGTGTTTCCGGTTCACAACCTTCGGAAGGAGATATCGAAAAAAGTTTCTACTTAATCGGTGATGCCGGAGCTGCCGACACCCCCGAAAGGGCAAAAGCGCTTCAAGCGTACGAGAAGCTCATTCAACAACAAAATACGAATGGAGACTACACCATTTTCCTGGGAGATAATATCTATGAAAAAGGACTTCCGAAGAAAGGAGATCCCGGCAGGGAAGAAGCCGAGAATCGCATAAATGCGCAAATCAATGCCGTTAAGGGTTTTAATGGCGACGTGGTTTTTATTCCCGGAAATCACGATTGGTATGGGGATGGCGTAAAAGGAGTGAAGCGACAGGAAGAGTATATTGAAGAAGCACTTGGCAAGAACACCTTCCAGCCCGAAAAAGGGTGCCCTATCGAAAAGATCGACGTCTCTGAAAACATTATGCTGCTGGTGTTGGATACCCAATGGTATATCGAAAATTGGGACAAACACCCTACCATTAATGATAACTGTGAGATCAAAACCCGAAATGAGTTTTTCCTTGAGATAGAAGGAGAGCTAAAAAAGAATAACGAACGTACCATCCTTGTTGCCTTGCATCACCCGGCTTTTACCAATGGGGTTCACGGTGGATACTACAGTGCCGATAAGCACCTCTTCCCAATGCAGGTAAAAGTACCCCTGCCCGGTCTGGCTACACTGGTGGCACAAATACGTTCTCAGGGAGGGGTATCTCCGCAGGACAGATATAATAACAAGTACGACGAATTGATGAGTCGTCTCATCACCATGGCCCAGGGGAGTGATCGCCTGATATTTGCCTCCGGACACGAACACAGCCTTCAGTATATTGATCACGACGGAGTAAAACAGATCGTCTCCGGTTCGGGCTCTAAAAAGTCGGCCGCAGCATTAGGCAACGACGGACTGTTCTCTTATGGCGGTCAGGGATTTGCCGTACTGGACGTATACAAGGACGGCTCCTCTGTGGTGAACTATTACAGTGCTGAGAACGGCGAGCCTAAGCTGCTGTTTAGCACTAAGGTCCATGAAGCACCTGCCTCTTTTGATACCTCCGGCTTGCCTACTTCCTTTGAGGATAGCGTGAGTGCTTCTATTTATGACGAAGAAGACGTGAACAAGGGCAAGAGCTATACATGGTTTTGGGGGGATCACTATCGCTACATCTATGGAACCAAGGTTCAGGTGCCAGTTGCAACTCTGGATCAGCTTATGGGAGGTCTTACCGTTGAGCGGAAAGGGGGAGGACATCAAACCCGGTCGCTACGCCTTATAGACAGGAACGGACGAAATTTTGCCCTGCGAGCCGTAAAGAAAAGTGCCGTGCAGTTTTTACAAACCGTAGCTTTCAAGGATACTTATATAGAGGACGATTTCAAAGAAACACTTACCGAGGATCTCATACTCGATTTCTATACTTCCAGCCATCCCTATGCCGGTTTTGTGATCCCGGACCTTTCGGATGCCATTGGAGTATATCACACCAACCCGAAGCTGGTGTATGTGCCCAAGCACGCTGCTCTGGGGAAATACAATGCTGACTTTGGAGACGAGTTGTACATTATTGAAGAGCGTCCGGATGATGGTTTCCTGGATGTGGAATCCTTCGGAAAGCCGGATGCTATTGAAAGCACCGCGGATGTGATCAAAAATCTACGCAAGGACGAAAAGTATCGCATGGATGAGCCTGCCTTTATACGTGCGCGTTTGTTCGACATGTTATTGGGAGACTGGGATCGGCATTTCGATCAGTGGCGATGGTCCCGTTTCGATATTTCGGATGATGAGCGCGTATACCGACCCATTCCCAGGGATCGGGATCAGGTATTTTCTAATTACGACGGGGCGCTGCTAGGTTTCCTGAAGGCTATTATGCCACCCACGAAGCAGTTCCAGGTCTACGACGATGAATTGTCGAATGTGAAATGGATCAATGTGGCCGGAATTAAAATCGACAGAACCTTTACTCAGAATTCGGGTAGGGATGTGTGGTTGGAGCAGGCCCGGTATATTCAGGAAAACCTCACCGATGCTATCATAGACGAAGCCTTTACCAAAATGCCGACAGAGGTTCAGGATGATACTGCCCTGGAGATAAAGCGAAAGCTCAAGGCCCGCAGGGGTATGCTTCAGGATATTGCGGCACGTTACTATGAGCGTCTGGCAAAATTGGTGATCATTACCGGGACCGACAAAGACGATCGCATTGAAGTTACCCGAAGCAACGGGACTACCCGTGTGACCGTTTCCCGTATAAAGGGCGGTTCCGCCACTGCACCTTTTAAGGAGCGGACTTTGAAGTCCTCCGAAACCAGGGAACTTTGGATATACGGATTGGACGATGATGATGAGTTTATGGTAAACGGAAAGGGGAGTAGCCCAATCTTCACTCGTATCGTAGGAGGACAAAACAACGATGTCTATTCGATCGATAATGGAAGTCGTGTTAAAGTGTACGATCACAAGACCAAGCCGAATACCATTACCAAGAAAGGAGGAGCCGCTTTCCGGTTGAATGATATCTATTCCAATAACATTTACGACTACAATAAGTTCATTAACAGAGTAAATTCATTCATCCCTTCCATAGGATTTAACCCGGATGATGGAATTCAGTTGGGAGCTACCAACACCTATACCGTAAAAGGATTTAAGAACGATCCGTTCCACAGAAAGCACGTATTAAGGGCCGGTTATTATTTTGCCACCCAGGGCTTTGATGTGGAGTATTCCGGTGAGTTTGCGAATACGTTCGGAAACTGGAACCTCATTTTGGGAGCTCATTTTGCCAGTGAGAACTTTACGCAGAACTTCTTTGGCTTCGGAAATGATACCGAGAACTTTGACGATGACCTGGGACTCGATTTCAATCGTGTAAAAACAGGTGTTCTAAGTGGAATGATAGGCGTAGTTAAGCGAGGTATTTATGGTGGAAACATCGCCATTACCGGAAAGGTGGAAAGCATTGAAGTAGAAGGAACAGAAGGTCGTTTTATTACTGATTTCTTCGG
>CAZTLE010000267.1:0-4447 GCA_964614415.1 uncultured Aureitalea sp.
CACGCCGAAAACGCTCCAGCACAAATGCCTCCAGCGCCCGCTTCGATAGCGCCGGACTCACGCACGAAGAGGCCCCTTTCTTTCTTATTTGATTGCAGACGTAATAGTCGTACTTGCCTGACTTGGCCGAGGTGCCGACCATTGGAGCTCCACATTCTCCACAGCGGATTAGCCCGCTGAGGAGAAAGCGGCTGTCATGCGAACTGGTGTGAATACTGCCGTGAAAGCGTTCGGCGATCATC
This sequence comes from uncultured Aureitalea sp., assembly GCA_964614415.1. GTDB lineage: Bacteria > Bacteroidota > Bacteroidia > Flavobacteriales > Flavobacteriaceae > CAZTLE01. Next base: position 243 of record CAZTLE010000267.1, read on the forward strand.
TCGTTGGCAAGTTTGAAGGTTTCTCGATCCACGATCGCTTCATGTGTGTTCTCGACGCGGACGATGTCATCTGGGTCGGCGGCCACGCGTTTACCGTATTCTTTGCGTGTTCGGTTCCAGACCTGACACCCGGTATAGACTTCGTTTCTCAGGAAAGTCAGGATGGTCTTGGCTGAGAACTGTTTATGCCCGCGATATTTTATTCCGTCTTCGTTGAGGGTCTTTGCTATCTTGAGCGCGCCACTGTTCTCCTTTGTGGCCAATTCAAATACCCGGCGGATGATCGGGGCTTCGTTTTCATTCACGATCAGTTTGCGCCGGGTGGATTTGCCTATTTTGATTTTCTCTACTGTGTAGCCGAAGGGTGTGCGCCCACCCATGGAATAATAGCCTTCTTTGGCGACTTTGATCATGCCACGTTTGGTATCGCGCCCGAGATCTTTGCTGAAGTGTTCGTCGACCACCTCCGTCACGGCTTCGAGTAGGGCGGTGCTGAAGTTGTCCTCGCTGATGTTTTGGGTAATGGATTCGAGGGCGATTCCGTTTCGTTTGAGCATGGCCTTGTAAACGACTGAGATTTCGCGATTTCGGGCGAAACGATTCAGGCGCCAGACGACGATGACGTCAAAGGGTGCGGGCTCCATTTGAGCGTGGTGGAGCAATCTCTGGAACGCTGGGCGTTTGGCGTGGGTGCCGGAGATGCCTTCATCGATGTAGATGTCGTGTAGGAGCCAGCCTTTTTGTTCTATGAATTGGAGGCCGGCGTCGCGTTGAGCGGGTATGGATATGTCTTTTTCGACTTGTTTGCGGTCAGACGCGCGCAGGTAGAGTGCGGCTTTGAGTTTGCGGGGCATGGGAGACTCCTTGGGGTGTTTTGGTAATTTTGATACTTCTCATGGGAGAAGTGGTCAAGGAGTTTTTGAGTGGCGGGATTTGGGGGAGGTTCGGATAATTTCCAAAATTTTGTATGCTATGCGAATATCCATGCATACGAGTGGTTTTCCTGCACTTGAGGACAGAAAGGAAATTGTATGTCAGATTTTAACTCTCCAATCATCGGAATAGATATAAAGGATTTTTCCCAGTCAGAAGGTGCTGCTGAAATGACTTGGATGAGAAACCAGCTTTTTACTGTTGTAGAAGCGGCTGCTGACATTGTATTTCAAGGAAAAGTTGGTTCGAAGATTCTATTTGCACCGGTTCTAGAAGGTGGCGATGGATTTATGGCTCCGATCAATACTACGGAGTTTTCAGCGGCTCTCAGTTTTATGAAGGAGGTTGGAATACAAATTGCGGAGGCTAATAAGAAACTAAAAGACCCAATTAAGGCTAGAGCAATCTTACACACGGGTCCGTATAGTTTGACCTCTTCATCCGGAGCTCGATTGAGCGAGAGTCACGAAAAAACTGCTATTGGTCCCGGAATCAACATGACAGCACGTCTATTAGATTGTACTCCTCTTCGAGAATTCTTGAACTTGAATTTGGAAAATCAACACTATGTGTTCGGGGTAAGTGGTGATTTTTATTCACATATTCATCAAGGGATTGCACATGCTAGTGAGAGAGAGTGCTTTAATCGGTTTGTGACAAAAGTTAAAAAGGATGAGCTGGTTATACACCTTTACGTTCCACTCAATTCAGGTCTTGATCTTCCTTCAAATCGTGAAAATGCGAAAAATGATCAACCGATCCCTGCCGGCCAAGAAACTGAGCGAATATCCTCACCTAAATCTACTCAAATCCCTGAGAACGAGACCATTGAGAATGTTGCCGATCTGTCTAAGGTTGGTTTCCCTGATGGACAAATTCAAGTATGGTCAAGTGATATTGGTTCTCTCAATGATCTGCAAAAAGACGCAATAAATAACTTCGGTCTACTTACAAAAAGAAATTTGGTCGTTTCAGCTCCAACGGCTTCGGGGAAAACGATGCTTGGTGAACTCGCCGCTCTTAAGGCGATTCGAAACGGGGAAAGAGCTATTATGCTTTTTCCCCTAAAAGCATTGGTTAATGATAAACACTTGGATTTTTCCAAAAAGTATAGTCCGTTCGGTGTGAAAACTATACGAGCGACTGGAGAAATGAATGATGATCTTGCGGACTTTGTCAAAGGAGACTATGGTATCATATTACTGACTTATGAAAAGTTCTCTTCAATGTTACTTTCTTCTCCCGGTATCCTGAATGGTGTCGGCACCATTGTTGTAGACGAGGCTCAGGTAATTGCTGATAAATCGCGCGGTTCGAATTTGGAACTTGTTCTAACGATGCTTCGCGTTAAACAACTAGAGGGGGTCTCAGTCCAGCTAATTTTATTATCTGCCGTTATTGGATCTACGAATAGGTTTGAGGAATGGTTGGGTGCCGGTTTTTTGAAACGAGATGAGCGGCTTATTCCCTTGGATGAAGGAATTCTACGAGGAGATGGAAGCTTCCGATATCTAAAAGGAATGGTCGAAAAAAGCCAGAAACCTGCTGAAAGTGTGATTCCGTCTTTTATTCAGCCGTCACATATAAAAGGATCAAGCCAAGATTATATTATCCCTCTTGTAAAACGTCTTGTCTCAGAAGGAAAACAGGTCATCGTTTTTCGTCCTACGCGCGGAGAAGTTCAGGGTTGTGCAGCCTATCTTGCTCGGGAGCTTGGATTGCCTCCTGCGCAGAACGCCTTGGACGAACTACCAGAAAACGATCCCTCACAATCAACCTTGTTACTTCAAAATCATCTATCTAAGGGGGTTGCTTTCCACACAGCAGCATTGGACAAAGAAGAAAGATTAATTGTTGAAAAATACTTTCGTCAACCGGATACGAAATTACGAGTCGTTGTTGCAACGACAACTCTTGCCATGGGAATTAATATGCCCGCATCGTCAGTCATTATTGCAGGTTTAATGCATCCGGGTAATAAACCTTACTCTGTCGCAGAGTATAAGAATATGGTCGGTCGAGCAGGGAGACCTGGTTATGCAGAGGCTGGTGTCGATAGAGGAACTTCATATCTAATTGCCGCTGGAGCTTATCAGGAGGATGATTTTTGGGATAATTACGTTCTCAAGAGCCCGGAAGATCTGAATTCGAATTTCCTTTCTGATGAAATCTATGCGTTGCTATTAAGGACTATAACAGCAGTTACCCCTGGTAGTGATAAAGGTATCGATTTAGATACTATAATCAGTTTTCTTAATCATAGCTTTGGTGCCTTTCAAAAAAGAACGAAAGAAGCTAACTGGCAGTTGGATAGGGCTTCGGTTGAAGCTGCCTTAAGGGAATTAGTAAAGAATGAACTGGTTAAGGATTCAAGCGGGCATTTTTTGCTTACAGAGATTGGGCGGTTAGCTGGAGAGAGTGGGATAAAGGTAAAATCGGTCCTTAGTATTATATCCGCATTATCTTCTCTTGACTCATCGGACGTAAATGGACCAACACTAATAGCAATTACTCAGCTTACAGACGAACTTGAAAATGTGGCTTTCCCGGCGAATAGACGAAGTACGGATAAAGAGCCGAATACTTGGCCTTACGAGCTACAACAACAAGGTGTTCCAGAATTAGTTTTAAATCATCTTAAGGCGCGAAGTTTAAGTGAACAACCGCCGTATCTTCGGTCTAAGAAAGCCATCTCATGCCTGCTCTGGATGTCTGAGCTTCCTATGGCTAAAATTGAGGAAAACTTAATACGATTTGGAGGAAATAGAAGTGGAGTCTCTGGTTCTATAAGAAACGTAGCTTCGCGTACATATGATATTTTACCTATCGTTATCGGAATTTTTGATATTCTTAAACCGGATCATGATGTGAAAGTACATGACCTACAGGTGCGCTTGGAAAGCGGAGTATCTAAACACAGTGTACCAATGGCCCGTCTCCTTGGTTCATTTCTTTCCCGAGGAGACTATTTAAAACTCCACGAGGAGGGTTTGGATACTCCGGAATCTCTCTATCCTATTGAAGATAAGAAGCTATTAAGTCTGCTTGAAAATAATGAAGCGAAAATGAGAGAAGTAAAACGAAGGCTGAAGGAATATCAAGAAGAGGATTCCTCTGAAAAGTCAGGTCCTGAAGCGCCAATAACACCAGCATATGAATAAGATAATGGTTCCTTGAGCGTATTGAATGCAAAGTTCGGAAGCAGGGTGCCTCCAGCTGCGTGAGCCCGGCGCTATCGAAGCGGGCGCTGGAGGCATTTGTGCTGGAGCGTT
>CAZTLE010000268.1:0-4376 GCA_964614415.1 uncultured Aureitalea sp.
TTAATATCATTACCCAGGATATTGGGTGTGGTGGACATCGTACTGAAAGACGCTCCGGAATTGGTCGACCGGTACATTCCGTTGAACGTGCCTCCTCCCCCCGACCCTCCGGGCCCTGCGAGGTAATACACATAGTTCGCATTCGCAGGGGTAACAGCTATGGCAACCCTGTTTTCACCCCCGGGTAATCCCGAGCTGATCGTGGACCAGTTGACACCTGTGTCCAGCGATCGGTGAAACGTATCATCGGTTACGGCATACACGGTTGCCGGTGTTCCGGGTTTAAATTCAATATCTCTGAAATTACCGCTGATCACCTGGCTCCAGGAAGTCCCTCCGTTGGTCGTTCTGTAGATACCTGCATTGGTAACCGCAAACAGGATATTATTGTTGGTGGGATGCATGAGCAGTTTAAATCCGCGCACAAAATTGGTAACGCCCCAGCTAAGGCCGGTGGTATTCCAGGTCGCCCCTCCATCGGTAGACTTCATGACACCTATGGAATAGGTATGAGCACCGTCACCGTCGCCGGTAAGGATGTAAATAGTGTTCGGGTTGGTATGATCCACTGCAATTCCAGATACACCAATGCTGGCCAGCATATCGCTAAGCGGAGTCCAGGTAGTACCTCCGTCGGTGGTGCGCCAAAGGCCACCGGCGGGCATCCCGATATAGATCGTATTGGCATTGGTGGGATGAAAAGTAATGACATTAACACGGCCTAATCCGCCGTTGTATCCATTGGGACCGTTGGTGTAGCTGGTTGGCCCTAATGCTGTCCATGGGCCTGATGATCGCTGAAGTGGAGAATTCTCGGAATTAATCAGCGAAATAGCATCCCAGGTAAGGCGACCGAAGTTTTGCAGTTTCCCATCGGCATTTACCATGCGCTCCGTGCGGTATTCCCAGCGCTTGTATTGTTTGTAGCCGCTACCGCGTCCTTTGTCTCTGGTAGCGAAGTAATCTTCGGCAAGGACTCGTACGTCCTGCAACGTGGTGTTCTCGGTTGGATTAAGAAGTAAATCAAGATAATCTTGAGCGTGAAGTTGACACCATCCTAATCCAAAAAAAACGATTAGAGCAAATCCTACTCTTTTCATAACTAGTTGATTTTCTGGATTATACAACTAAAGGTAGGGGAATTTGCTTAAACTTTACACCTAATTGCAGAAAATTTTAGTGATCCCGGTTGCGACCGTTCCAACACCTCTCCGGAAATACTATTGCTCAATGCTTTCAGAAGAAAAACCAGTAAGCCCTTTTCCATCGGAATTGGCGGTGATTCGAATGGGGTTACAACATACCTCACAATCTTCAATATAGCTTTGCTCCGAAACCGAGAGATCAATCAGCATGGATATCTCTTCCCAACAATAGGGACATTGAAAGAAGTGCTCCAGCATACAGTGCTACGTTTGAAGTTGTTCCAGTTCTTCCGTGAGGGACTCCCAACGCTCCATAAGTTCTTCCAGCTCTTTCTTCTTCTTTTGGTAATTGTCAAAGAAATCCGGTTGGGCTATTGTCTCGTCATAATTAATAGACAGCTCAACATCAATTTCTTTGATCTCTTTCTCCAGGGAAGCGATGAGACTTTCTACTTTGCTGATCTTGTTCCCCAGGGACTTGATCTTCTTTTGATCCTCATACGATTGTTTATTCGAAGTCTTCTTTTCTGAAGTAGTTGCTGAAACTGTTCGCTTTTCAGCTTCCCGAAGATTCCGAAGGTTCCGCTGCTCCAGGAAAAAGTCAATATCACCCAGGTACTCTTTTACTTTGTGATTTCGGAATTCGTACACCGTATTGCTCAACCCCTGCAGGAAATCACGGTCGTGAGATACCACGATAAGGGTTCCTTCAAATCGCTGTAACGCCTCTTTGAGCACGTTCTTGGACCGTATGTCCAGGTGATTGGTAGGTTCGTCCATCACGAGCACATTAAGCGGCTGAAGCAAGAGTTTGGCCAGCGCAAGGCGATTGCGTTCCCCTCCACTCAGTACCCGTACGTATTTTTCCACGTCGTCACCGCGAAACAGGAATGCCCCGAGAATGTCTCTAACCTTGGCCCGGTTGCTTTCGTTCGCGGCATCAATCATTGTGTCTAAAACAGTTTTCGATCCGTCCAGATAATCAGCCTGGTTCTGAGCGAAGTATCCTATTTGAACATTATGTCCCAGCTTAAGATCTCCGTCATACTCGATCTCGCCCACAATGATCTTGGCCAGTGTGGATTTCCCTTGCCCGTTCTGTCCCACAAAAGCGATCTTGCTACTGCGCTCCACCATCAGATCAACTCCGGCAAAGACCTTTTTTTCACCATAGGACTTCCCGACCTGCTCCGCTTCGATGACTACCTTCCCGGGAGTAACTGAAACCGGAAAACGCACCGTCATCACACTGTTGTCTTCTTCGTCCACTTCAATACGATCGATCTTATCGAGCTTCTTTATAAGCGACTGTGCCATGCTCGCTTTGGTGGCCTTCGCCCGAAACTTTTCTATGAGCTTCTCCGTTTGTTCTATCTGCTTTTGCTGATTTTTTTGCGCTGCCAGTTGCTGAGTTCGAATTTCTTCCCGCAGAACCAGGTACTTGGAGTAGGGCTTATTGTAGTCGTAGATTCTACCGAGGGATATTTCAATGGTTCGATTCGTCACATTGTCAAGGAACATACGGTCGTGAGAAACCACAACCACGGCTCCTGCATACGTCCTTAAAAACTCCTCCAACCACAAAATGGATTCAATATCCAGGTGATTCGTGGGCTCATCCAGCAATAGAATGTCGTGATTCTGAAGGAGCAGTTTGGCCAGTTCAATACGCATGCGCCATCCCCCGGAAAATGTATCTGTGGGCTTATCGAAATCATCTCTTACGAATCCCAGTCCCTGAAGCACCCGCTCGGTATCCCCCTGATAATTGTAACCCCCATGGATCTCGTACTGATGTTGTACCTCATTGAGGTCTACCATGAGCTGCTGATAACCATCACTCTCGTAGTCGGAGCGTACTGACAATTGCGTATGGATGTCTTCCAGCTTCTTTTCAAGGGATTTGATCTTTACAAAAGCCTCATAGGCTTCTTCGAGCACAGTTCGCCCTTTCTCGAAGTCGATGTCCTGCTTCAGAAAGCCGAGAGAAACTTCCTTGTCCGAAGCAATCTGTCCGCCATCGTATTCCTGCTCTCCGGCGAGGATTCGAAGCAAGGTCGATTTCCCTGCACCGTTTTTTCCTACCAGGCCTACGCGATCACCCGCCTGCAATTGAAAGGTTATTCCGGCGAACAGATCGTCGCCTTGAAAAGATACCGTTAAATTATGGACATTGAGCATGGAAATCCTTCCCCTTTTTTGCAAAGATGCTTAATTTTGTACATCCAGAAAAATGGGCTATGAATTTCCTGAAAGGTTTTAAGATTTACAGCATTTTTACCGGAAAATGTCCCGTTTGTCACAACGGTAAGATGTATCAAAATGGCAATGCTTATAATCTGTCGGAAACGCTGAAAATGAATGAGCGTTGTTCCCATTGCAACGTAAAGTTCAAAATTGAACCTTCATTTTTCTATGGCTCCATGTATGTGAGCTACGGTGTTGGGATTGCCTTTGCCTTTGCCACATTTGTCATCGCACATTGGGTTTTAGGGCTTGGCCTTTTAGCTTCTTTCCTGGCCATTGTAGGGATCCTGGTCATTACCCTCCCGGTTATTTTGAGACTTTCCCGTAATATCTGGATCAATTTCTTTTTTAAATACGATAAGCAGAAAGCACTATAGTCATTTCGAATCCGCCGGAGGCGGGTGAGAAATCTCAAAGGATTTAAAAAAACCTTTCTCCCTTGATTGACTCGATCTGCAGGATGTGATTTCTCACCCTGTCGAAGACAGGGGTTCGAAATGACTAGGAAAATCGGTTGATGTCTACATCTTCCGGAATCGAATGTCCTTTCTCAAGATGGTCATATAATACTAAAGACATCGCAGGGGCCGCCACTAAACCCCGGGTTCCAAGGCCTGTAAAGAATATAGAATTCGGATTACCTGGTAAGGCGCCCAGCAAGGGACGACGGTCTTTGGTGGTGGGCCGAAATCCGGCAACCTGATCTACAGTTTCGAAGGGGCAGCTGATCATTCGAGCGACAATTTCTTCTAATTTTTCACGAGCGCCGTCAGTAACTCCGGGCGTCTTGTCCTCCCTGTCGAAAGTCGCCCCAACTTTATACAGGTCATTACCCAGGGGGATAAGGAACATAGGACCTTTCAGTACTTGTTTCAATTGCAATTTGGGGGCTTTTATCATAATATATTCTCCTTTCTGTGCACGAAGGAGTTCGGAAGGAAATTCCGGATTGTTCAAAGCCCCGGCGCCTTCCGCAAAAACAAC
>CAZTLE010000269.1:0-4345 GCA_964614415.1 uncultured Aureitalea sp.
GTTTCGCTGGTATTTCTGATGCTTTTACTGTTCCTGAAAAAATACAGAAGAGCCATCTTTGACCATAACACCAAGGTAACCTTCATTTTCTTCAACATTGTGCTTATGGTCTTTTTAACGACCATTGTACTTAAGGTGGATGCCAAATACGTATATGTGGTTCCGTTATGCATATTGCCTCTTATCCTGAAAGCTTTCTTTGATCCGCGACTTGGACTCTTCGTCCACGTCCTTACGATTCTGTTATTGGGATTCATGGTGCCTAACAGCTTTGAGTTCATGTTTTTGCAGATCATAGCCGGGGTTGTGACCATTTTAACCGTTTCCGAGCTATACAAACGCGCCAATCTCTTTATATCCGTAGGCCAAATAACACTTATCTATATCATTGGTTATTTCGCCTTCTTCATTATTCAGGAGGGTAATTTGCAACTTATCGAATGGGAGAATTTCGGTTACTTCGTGCTTTGTGGATTGGCAACCTTATTTGCTCATCCGCTCATCTATTTATACGAGAAAGTATTCGGTCTGGTTTCAGATGTATCATTACTTGAACTTAGCGACACTAACTCAAAGCTTCTCAAAGAGTTATCCAATAAAGCACCTGGTACTTTTCACCATTCTTTGAATGTGGCTAACCTATCTGAAGCTGCGGCTAATGAGATAGGTGCCAACGCCATGTTGGTACGGGTAGGGGCCTTGTATCACGACGTGGGTAAAATGAATAACCCAACCTACTATACGGAGAATCAGGTAAACTCGAGTAATGTGCATAGCGAACTGGCACCCAAAGAGAGCGCTCGCATTATCATAGATCATGTAATCAAGGGAATTGAGATCGCCAGAAAGAACAATCTTCCGGACCGAGTGATCGATTTTATACGCACACATCACGGAACCAGTCTGGTGTATTACTTCTATAGCAGAGAAAAGGAACTCAATGGTGAGGCGAATGAGGAAGACTTCAGATATCCCGGGCCTATTCCCTTCTCAAGGGAGACAGCCATACTGATGATGGCCGATAGTGTAGAGGCTGCCAGTAAAAGTTTAAAGGAGCCTACTTCCTCAAAAATAGACTCCTTTGTTGAAAATATTATAGATAAACAAATGGATCAGGGTCAGTTCCTAAATGCCGATATCACCTTTAAGGAGATACAGGCGATCAAGAAAGTGCTGAAACGAAAGCTCAACAACATTTATCATCTGCGTGTTGAATATCCGGAATAACAATAAAAACGCCTGGGAAATCCGGGCGCTGTAGCGTATTTCTAGTTCTTTACGAAACGTTTGATTATCGAACCGGTTTCACTACTGATCCTAATGAAATAGAGTCCGGAGGCGTAGCCCTGAACATCCACTTTCTGATCGGCAGAAGCATTCGAAAGGTCCGTTGTTTGTACCACTCTTCCCTGCATATCCATAATTTCAGCCGTTTCAAGAAGAGCACCTTCCGGATTGGCAATGGTAATATAATCCGTGGCCGGATTGGGATATAGTGCGATTTTCGCAAGCTGCGGATCTTCGACACCAAGATCACTTTCGAAAGTAACCTCAAATGTGCAGGTTCCAGTATTGAAAGACTCATCTCTGGCGGTAATTGTGACCGTAATGGTTGAGCCATTATTTATTGTTGTGCCTGGAATAGGATCCTGAGTCACGGATGGATCAACATCACAGTTATCACTAATAGTAGCGTCCAGCGTATAATCCGGCAAAGGACCAGACAAATCCGATCCCAGATCAACGGTTACATCCGGTGGGCACGTGGCGGTAGGATCAACGATGTCTTCTACCGTAACCGTAAATACGCAAGTAGAGACCTGTCCGTTTACAAGACTGGTTGCCGTATAAATCTGCAATGTTTCCCCAACCGGAAAGTCGCTTCCATTGGGAAGTCCCTCGACTTGCGTTACCGTAAGCGGCGCTCCATCAATATCAAACGCAAGAATATCCGCAAAGTTAATTTGTTCCGAGCAGTCGTTATCAGCCGGATCATTCACTACAGCGATATCATCAACGCACTGTATTTCAGCCGTCTTCGTAAATCGAATTTCAACAGTTGGTGAACCTTGAGAACAATCGTCAGTTACATCATCAATAAATATCAATGTAAACTCATTGTCGTCATTCGCATCAAAATCGCCACCCGCGGTGGGCCCAAGAAGAACTCCGTCACCTGCGCATTGAAGTCCCGTGGTCTCATCCGCTGAAAACGTCACTCCACAGCTATCAAAACTCATAATGTATGTGCGGGTATTACCAAATCCTAACGAAGCGATATAGTCAGCATCAAAAGAGCGTTCATTATCAGCCAGCGTAATTCCGGGGCTGGTTTGTCCGGCGTCCGTTTCTTCTGAAAATAACTGAAAGGTAGTATTGAGGCCATCAAGGAACGTGTCATAACCAAAGATTCCCGGAGTGACTTGTTCCATATTGTATGCCCCGGTATAACTGGTTGTTTCGGTGAGATTACAATTCTGTCCCCATATCCAACCCGTACACAGGAACATTCCGAAAAAAAGTAGATTTCTTTTCATAAACAAAAATTAAAATGACTATTGAACTTTGTGGAGGGAAATACTAAAATAACCAAAAAAACTTTAATCCAATAAAAGTCGCTTAAGTTCGTGGTAGGAAGTAATCGCCTCCGCCTTCTTTTCTTTATTCAGTATTGCGCTAATGCCAGTCGGAATCGGGAGTTTTGTGGAGAGCGTAATTTCTACCTCAGCAAGAAATTTCACGGGATGTGCCGTTTCCAGGAAGACACCGTGCGCTTCCGGATGATCCTGCAAATACTTGTTTAATCCCAGATATCCCACCGCCCCGTGTGGATCGGCTATATAACCACATGTCTGGTATAGCTGTTTCATGGCCGCGCGTGTTTGTGCATCTGTGAATGACCAGCTGCTAACCAGCTTTGACAGTTCGCTATGGTTTCCGCTGAACAACTCCAGTATTCTCACGAAATTACTGGGATCGCCAACATCCATAGCATTGCTGATGGTACTTACCGAATTTTTTGGAATGTATTCTTCGGTCTCAAAATATTTAGGAACGACATCATTTGCGTTTACGGAGGCCACAAAATGATCTATAGGCAACCCCAGTTTCCAGGCCATTAGACCCGCACAAATGTTCCCAAAGTTCCCACTGGGTACCGAAAACACCAGTGGCTTCTTTAGTCGCTTCAGTTTTTTATAGGCGATGAAGTAATAGAACATTTGGGGTAGCCATCGCGCCACATTGATACTATTTGCGGAGGTAAGAGACACATGTTCCGTAATTTCTTCATCGAGAAAAGCGGTTTTCACGAAATCCTGACAATCATCAAAAGTACCTTCTACTTCAATCGCAGTAATGTTATGGCCAAGTGTAGTAAGCTGTTTTTCCTGAATCTCACTCACTTTTCCCGAGGGATAAAGAATTACCACATTTACGCCTTCAACGTTCAGAAAGCCATTGGCCACCGCACCTCCTGTATCTCCGCTGGTCGCCACCAAAACGGTCACCGGCTCCCGGGTTTCGCTTTGAGACGAAAAGTATCCCAACGACCGAGCCATAAAGCGCGCACCGACATCCTTGAATGCCAACGTGGGACCATGAAACAACTCAAGCGAATGGGTATTGCCGTTAATGGATGTCAACGGGAAGTCAAAAGACAGGACATCAGCTACAATATTGGCCAGGGCATCCTCCGGAATGTCATCGCCCACAAACTGCTTGATAGTATGAAAAGCGATCTCATGGTTTGTAAGTGATTCTATTTCAGTAAAAAAAGAGTGGGGAAGAGGGGTAATCGACAAAGGAAAGTACAATCCCCTGTCCGGAGCTATTCCACGTATCACAGCTTCCCGAAAAGAAGCCTTTGGTGCTTTATGTTGCAGGCTGTAATAATTCATTGGTCGATCACTTTACATCCGGTTCCTCCCATAGTACTTGTATACACATCGGTTTTAATTCCCTGCGAAGCCAACACGGCTCTTCCTGCCTCCAGTATAGGAGTCAGTTTGTCCTTTTGCAATGCAAAACCGAACAAAGCCGGACCGCTTCCACTAATACCAAAAGCAATAGCTCCGGCATCCAAAGCCGCTTTCTTAATTGCATCAAACCCCGGAATAAGCTGTTTCCTGTGCGGTTCGATAAGGACGTCTTTCGCGGAGCGTGCAAACAGCTCCATATCTTTTTCATACATGGAAGCCACAAAGCCTCCCATATTGGCGGTTTGCATTATTGCGTCTTTCAATGGAACCGCATCGGGAAGGATCTCCCGGGCTTCTTTTGTTTTTATCTCGAGATACGGGTGCCAAACAGCGGTGTATATCGTGCCTGGAACCGGCAACGGGGT
>CAZTLE010000270.1:0-4291 GCA_964614415.1 uncultured Aureitalea sp.
GTTAACCATTAGGTCGTTGGTTCAATCCCAACTCAAGGAGTAATTTCAATTTTACGCTCGGGGTGATCCTGAGCCGACAGGAATTCAACTCCAATATCTTCCAGTTCCTGGACGACGGAAGCCAGTTTGATCCTACACCGACCATCAATAATGGGCTGGATATCAATGATACGGAATACAACTTCAGCGATGTTTACCTGGGTGTACATTACCGCTTCAAGTCCGGTAAGTTTACTGTTACTCCCGGGTTTTCGGTACATGCTTACGGTAATAAGAACAGTCAGTTCGGTGAAACGTTTAAGGATAATTTCTTCCGTGTTCTTCCCGATTTCGAAACGCGCATTCAGTTTAAGAAGAGTGAATCCCTTACGGTTCGATACGAAATGCGTAATCAGTTTACCGATGTCACCCGACTCGCTCAGGGCCTGGTGCTTAACAATGTAAACAGTATCCAATTCGGGGAGCCCGATTTGCAAAACGCCCTCTCACACAATGTGAGTCTGTTCTATCGAAGTTTTAATCTGTTTAACTATACGAATGTATTTGCGAGGGCAGCGTATACCAGTAATATTGATCAGATACGAAGTTTGACCAACTTTGAGAATGTTATACGTACCAGTACGTTCTTTAATTCGAATTTCGCGGATGAGAACGTGAATGTCTTTGGGCGTGTTCAGCGTACCTTTGGCAAGGTGCAGGCCAGTCTCAATGCCAGTTTTAACTACAGTAAGATCAATCAGTTTATCCAGGGGCAGCAATCGCTCAACGAAGGCTTTACACAGACATATACGCCTGGAATCCGAACGAATTTTAAAGTGGCGCCCAATGTTACCCTGCGATATCGATACAGTGTGACGAACAATAATCAGGGTAGTCGTGAGACGAAGTTTGTGACCAATGCACCATCGATAGAGGTAGACGCCTATATTTGGAAGAAGGTGACCTTCCGAAGCAATTACAGTTATACAAATCAGGATCTCGGCAATGGGGAATCGCAGTCCTTCCAAAATTGGGATGCCCGACTTTCGTACAGGAAGGACCGGGATGCCAAGTGGGAATATGAGATCAGGGCCACCAATATTTTGAATATTGATTCACAGGTGCGTAACAGTGCTAATAATGTTTCGGTATTCAGTTCGGAAACCTTTATCCAGCCTCGATTTGTGACCTTCCGATTTGTCTATACTTTGTAGTAACTGATCATTGATTTTCGATGTCTAAGATGATACTCCTTTCTTTGATCATTAATATCGCAGTTCTTGTTCCGGTGTGTTCATCGATTCTCATGGAAGCGAACTGGGTGCAGGATGCCTATGGGCCGCCCGGTCCGGGAAGGGGAATACTACTCGCTATATACCTGGCCATTCTATTGGCTTCTGTGTTCTTGCTCTTTGGAGGTGATCCGAAATTTGTAGCTGCCTTGTTGGTCATTCAGATTGTTTATAAGCTAACAACGCCTCTTACGGTTGGTACTTTCAAGAATCCCGTAGTGGTTAGTAATCTTCTTATTGCCGTCTTTCATTTGGCAACGGTTTATACAATTTGGAAGGCAGGTAAGTTATTCACTACGGTTTAGTCTATGAGTACATTGAAGAACAGTACTAATTGATATCCTTAGGGGAATTAAGTTCTTACTCGTTTCTTCCCAACTCGCGTTCCAGTTGTTCCTTCTTTTTGATAAGCCGTTCAAGACGTTTTTGATCCTGGTGTTTCCAAATAAAATGACCAAGGATGCAAACGATTGTATATCCTACGGCCGTGATAATAGACAATTCGACATATGATAGGTCACTTACTTCGATGGCCGACTTTCGTTTAAAGCCATGATGGTAAATACCCTGACCGGGAGCCCAGATCGAGACGAATATCCCAAACCCCACGACCTTCCAAAAATTGCGGACAAAGAAGCCTCTTTGATTACGAGTCCTTTCGATCTTGTATTCTGTGGCCTGCAGGGCCTTGCGTTTGTAGTAGTCTGTCAAAGTCTGGAGTTTACAATTTTGCGGATGGACTCATTCCTTCGGAAAATAGACGAATGATTTAAGTACAATGCGCCACTCGCCGTTGATTTTTTGAAGTTGTAAATAATCTATGTAGTAGCTACCCTTTGACGGCATAGGTATTTTAACGCGCGCCATAGCAAGTTTGGAATCGATTATATCCAGGTTTTGAATGTGGTAACCCACACCATAATCTGCGTGTGGTTTGACCTTGGCCGCCAGTTGGGAAAGGGGCATAGAATTCAATTTTTCCGAATCTCCACCGGTATCCACCCATAGGACGACTCCCGCGTCCATATCGAACGTTTTTTCCAGGAGTGCAACATCGCCATTGCGCCAGCCTACTATGTAGTAGTCAATGGATTGTTCTACGCTCTTTCGATCACTATTTTGAGCGGCAGAAGTTGTGATGACAGACAGAACAAGAATGAAGGTAATATATGTAACTCTCTTATAGATATTGACCAGGTCCATTCGCATTCTATTTTTAACAAAGGCCATATTCCGATATAGCATCTCCCCAAATGTAGTTTTTATTCGCATTAATTACACGCTTAATCAATCGTTCCAATATCTCTTGATTAAGTTCTTCCTTTTCGATTTCTTCTATAAACATCCTGGAGTCTTCTGAGTTCATACTTATATTGGACTCGTCAAAACTACAGCATCCGTAATGATCAAAGGATATTCTTACGAGATGAATTTTATTATCATCCGATCGATTGAAGTCCATGAATACTGAACCATTCAAGCATCCCAGGTAGTAATCAGCCTGCCGGGTATCCGGCATATTTGTTCTGAAGAAGTTAAAATCCGATCTCATCCGGAAGAAGTTACTCGTACACCTCACTTATCTGAACGATCGGTTGAACGTTCGTAAAGTTGGGGATGTCGCCTACAATTTTTTCAGCGTTAGGTCCGAAAGCCTCTCGATAATCGGATAGCTCGTCAAAGTACAAATATCCAATCGCCAGATAGGGGATGGGTTCTTCGGGTGTCCGACCCGAAATACCTTTGTCAATCGAGAGTTTCTTTAACGATTCGCCCATTAAGTCGGCCACCAGAGGCATGTGCGTGTTGGCATAATAGTCCATATCGAAAGTTTTACCGTCGCTGTTGGGATACATAATGGTCACTTTGACCATGCCTTTATCCGTATTGGAAGATGTTGGACCATGGCAGCTTGTATGGAGCAGGAATACCCCCAGAACCAATAAGGTCAGCTTGTATTTCATAATGCATGTCGTTTGAATAAAGATACCATTTAGTTTTGACCTGTCAGTTTGTATATATTGGTCGACGTGGTCGAATAAAGGGATTTAGAAGGGAAGGAGTTATGAAGGTCGGAGGGGTTTCTTCTACAACCTATGCCATAGTTCGTTGCTTATATTAAGCTTGCTCTTCAGTTTAAAATTTCAGCTACAATAGTATCCAGACTCCTGAAGTCTGAGATTTTCTGTAAGTAGGGATCTGTTCTTGTGTCTCCCATGTTCTGAATGCGGTAGTCGGGGAGGTATGTGCCAAAATTCAAGTGGACAAAGGTATCCACAATGCGTTCTTTAAGCGGATGCGGCACATTGTACTTCGATATGATCGCATCCTGCATCCCGATATGAACTACCTCATGAATAATGGTGCTGGCCGCATTGTCGTAGCTCTTGAATTGCCCTTCCGTGGTAGTGAAGATGAGGATGGAGCCCTCATCCGGATTAAAACTGCCACCGGGGCCGTAAAGCGTTAAGTTAACCGTATAAGTTTCAAATTCTTTGAAATTCCAGTTGAAATCGGACGGGTCTATTTGATTGATCATCGTATCGATCAGGGTCAGCTCGCTGCGTATCTTGTCGTTTCCTTTCCGATAATCTGCTTCATTGTAGACGCTTTCCAGGACAAAGCTTTTCAACCTTTCATAGTCGGCATTGGTAAGACCTCCGGACCTCGCTTTCCCCTTCAATTCTTCAATCAAGGGACCCTCGGGAAGGCTCACCTGGTAGTTGTGTTCTTCAAAGAAAGTAATGTCCTGAAGGTTGCGCCATATATAATCTGCTTCCTCCTCTGCCGAGGGGATATGTATGGCAATGCGGTGCTGACCTTGTGACTCGCAGGCCATCAGTAGGACCGTTGTTAATAGAAAGAGATACTTCATTTTATCAAAAGATACCCTGTTTTCTTAGCTGCTGAAGATAGTGAAATGGACCGAATGCCACCAGACGGGTACTTCCATGGAGCCATTCTGTTAAGGTGGCGGACAATTCAATATTCATAAAAATAGTTTATGATTATTGTAAAAT
>CAZTLE010000271.1:0-4260 GCA_964614415.1 uncultured Aureitalea sp.
GAACACGGGGATGCCGGCCCGCCGGTTGCCAGTGATTTTAATAGGATTACGGTACACGGATTATATCCGGTTGGTGGTATGTACAATGATGGCACCACAGGGCCGACTTCCCGTACTGATGGCGCAGCAGGAGCCGGCGCAACAGTGATCATGACGAATTTTGCCACTCAGTTCCTTATTGCCGAAGCTCAGCTCACAATGAATGGAAGTGTTGGCGCCGCTCGTAATGCGCTGGAAGCTGCGATCACCGCCAGTATGGATAAGGTGACCAATTTTCAATCGGGCGCCATTCCGGCCGGAGCTCCGGAGCCAACCCAGGCTGAGATCAATGCCTATATCGATGATGCGCTAACGCGCTATGATAATGCTGCCGGAAACCAGGGGAAACTGGATGTCATCATTACCGAGTATTACAAATCCCTATGGGGGAATGGAATTGAAACGTATAATAATTTCAGAAGGACCGGTTATCCGAGTGATCTGCCACCCTCCATTTCCACCAACCCCGGAACATTCACAAATACGATGTTCTATCCGGCGGTATACATAAATAACAACAACAGTCCTGATGCCGTACAGCGAGCAACCGTAGCCGAAAAGGTGTGGTGGGCAGAAGGTACAACGTTTAACCTTGATTTTTAAAAACTGGAAGCCATGAGAATAAGATATCTATATAGTATAGTCGTAATACTGGCAACAGCAATGTTTGTGGGTTGCAGCAGCGATGAAGGATCGTTTGGAGATGGAATATTCAATTCGGACACCAAATTTCCCTATGTATCCATTCAGGATCGAAATGAAGACCTGGACAGTATTGTAGGAAACAATTTTTGGACCTACGAGCTAACAGCCGAGAATGGAGGAGAACAGGTTCGAATTGCGTATGACTCTCAGGATGACAATATCCTTTCACATGAGATCCTGGTCGGATTTGACGGGACCATGAGCCCACCGGAAGATGGTGTAGTGTTACGAACCCTGACCACATTTCCAACGGAAATTGTGATCACGAAACAAGAAATTGCCGATGCGCTGGGTGTATCGGTAGGAGACCTTGCAACAGGAAGCGTCTTTTTCGGCGGGAGAAGTGTGGACGCAGATGACCACCTGGTTGATGACCCCAATGATTTTGAACTCTTCCTGTTCTTTGAACGCCATGCCTATTTCTATGAATGGGTATTAGATCAGTAGTGTTAGAAGACCACTACTTTGTGAACACAGCATTTGTTTGAATTAGCCCAATCTAAGACAACTGAAAAACAAACCTAAACAGTTTCCTTTAGATAGATCAAGCGATGAAGAGGTGTTCGGAAAGCCTCGCCGGTTTTTTGTGAACTCGCGGGGTTTTCCTTTTTGGAAGTGTTGAGTTTGAAGTTTTGAGTTTAACTTCGTTATTCGTTATTCGTTATTCGTTATTCGTTATTCGTTATTGAGTATTGAGACTTGAATCATGAATTATGATAAAGTGCCAATCGTAGTCGGCATATCAACAAATAAACACATCAACAAATAACCCAATAAACTATTAACTTAATTAGTATTCAGTATTCAGTATTCAGTATTCAGTGGCAGTTGGCAGTACGTTTTGATTTGTAAATAGGAATCAAGAATAAGCCCAAGCTCAAAACTCATACCTCACACCTCACCGGCCTTATCGATTCTTGATGGCGCTGTCGTAGATAGTAATCCAGTCATCCACAGTCATCTTACTCGCAAGTTCTCCGAGCAGTTCATACGGTATTTTCTTTGGGTTTTTGAAGCGAATACAACTCTTTCCCATATCCAATTTGGTATCCATATGTTTTGGATACTCGGATGTGAACCATTCGAGCAAGCTGGGATCACTATAAATACCTGAGTGATAGAGCGCTATGTGATTCTTTTGAGAGGCGAGATTCATAAAAGGCAAAGGCAATTTGGGATCGCAGTGATATCCATCCGGATACCTGGAGTGAGGTACCACATAGCCCAACATACCGTAACTCATCCTTTCTTCAAATCCTTTAGGTAGATTGTCCAAAATCTGTTTTCTGATTTCTGAGATAACTTCTCGGCGATCGTCCGGAAGTTCGGCGATATACTGCTCGGGAGTCGTTGCTTTTGATTGCATAGCTGTGTGTTTTATTCTGAATGCTTCTAAATATAGCAAAGATTTCATCGATTACGGTCGCTGTTTTTTACTTTAGCATTTCATTTGCAAACCTGTGACCCTAACCGACTATACCAAAGAGTTTCGATACAACGTCCGTCTGGCCTCCCCGGTAATCCTGGGAATGTTGGGGCATACACTTGTGGCGTTTATCGATAATATCATGGTGGGTCAGTTAGGTAGTGCCGAGTTGGCTGCGGTTTCCCTGGGAAATAGTTTCATGTTCATTGCGATGTCGCTGGGCATTGGATTTTCGACCGCCATTACTCCTCTGGTCGCGGAAGCCGATGGCGCCAATGATTTTAACAAAGGAAAGTCATCCTTTAAACACGGGTTGTTTCTGTGCACTGCTTTGGGAATTGCCCTGTTCGGTATGGTCATGTTGGCCAAGCCGCTTATGTACGTGATGAATCAGCCGGAGGAAGTGGTCGATCTTGCGATGCCCTACCTCAATTTGGTGGCTGTTTCGCTCATTCCTCTTATCGTGTTTCAGGCTTTTAAGCAGTGCAGTGACGGTCTCTCCATGACCCGATACCCCATGTACGCGACGATTCTGGCCAATATTGTGAATGTGGTCCTCAACTATCTGTTCATTTTTGGAAAATTCGGATTTCCGCAGTTAGGTATTGTAGGTGCGGCTATTGGTACGCTGGCATCCCGACTTATCATGGTAGCGTATCTGTGGTACCTGATGTCACAGCATTACAAATCAAGGGATTATGTGTTGCGGATCAAATTGTTCACACTTGCTAGGTCGATGCTAAAGAAAATACTGAACCTGGGGTTCCCTTCGGCGCTCCAAATGTTCTTTGAGGTGGCCATCTTTACCGCAGCTATTTGGTTGTCGGGGATACTTGGAAAGAACCCGCAGGCGGCCAATCAGATCGCCCTGAACCTTTCCTCTATGACGTTCATGGTAGCCATGGGCTTTAGTGTGGCTTCGATGATCCGTGTGGGAAATCAGAAGGGATTAAAGCGATTTAGGGAGTTACGTCGCATCGCATTTTCCATCTTCCTGCTCACGACCTTGTGCGCTGTAGTATTCGCATTGGTGTTCCTGATATTCAATGAAGCACTACCAAAGTTGTACGTTGACTATGACGATAAGGCCCAGTTTGCAGATAATTTTGAGGTGGTCACAACCGCGGCAAGGTTGCTATTGATAGCGGCCATTTTCCAGATATCCGATGCAGTCCAGGTGACGGTACTGGGCGCATTGCGCGGAATGCAGGACGTGAAGATTCCCACCTTTATCACATTCATTGCGTATTGGGTGATCGGATTTCCAATATCCTACTATCTCAGCATGTATACCGACTACAAGAGTGCCGGAATTTGGATTGGATTGTTGGCCGGTTTAACAGCGTCTGCAATTATGTTGTTTATTCGATTTAATATACTTTCAAAGCGACTCATCAGGCAAATGGATCTGGTGGCCGAACAGCGCAAACCCGCTTAACATTGTGCAGAAACCTGTAACTTGCGTTCTTTGAAGTTGTAAGTTTTAAATGTTGAGTTTTAAGTTGTCATGGGATTGAGAGGCAATCAAAAAATTAAAACGAATAAACAGATCAACGATTAAACGCATAGAAAAAATGAACCTTCCAAAATTCCTCCTGGGCGACAATACCGATCATCCCGATGCGATTTTTGTGATCCATACCGAATTTCCACGATTTGTGATCAACCTTGTAGATGATGAAATAGAGTGGCTTGAGGAATTCGATCAGCAGGATCAAAAAGAACTGGAGACCGAGACCGAGAACATGATACGCCTGGCTTCTGAATTCTACGATCGCGAAGTGGCCCGTTACGAAAATGATTGAAACGCTATTAGAATATGACACGGAACTTTTTCTGTTTCTGAATAACCTGGGAAGCGAATCCTGGGACGGACTCTGGCGCTTCATCACGGAGAAATACTCTTCTATACCTCTGTATGCTCTTCTACTGTATCTGATCTATCGCAACATAGGCTGGAAGGGAACATTGGTCATTATGGTGGCCGCAGCACTGATGATAACCGCGACCGATCAGCTCGCCAACGCCTTTAAATACGGTGTTGAGCGCCCCCGGCCTCGCCGGGGATGTTTTTAGGCGTCCGACTTGGA
>CAZTLE010000272.1:0-4260 GCA_964614415.1 uncultured Aureitalea sp.
GCTAAAGGCACTGAAAGCCAGTTCGTTGGAATGGAACTCCTATGTGGGCATGAGCCTGTATGATGAAGCAGTACAAAGGTTCACCGCTTTGTTTGAGAACGTGTTGGTTCTTAGCCTTGATGAACTTACCACGGACCTACCACAAGCAACTGATAAGCTATCCGATTTCCTTGAAATAGCTCCTTTTCAGGCACCTCGTTTCAAACACATTAATGCCGCCAGGAGGCTTCGGTTTCACAGTCAGTTGTCGGGTCTCATGAAGTCGAAGGCAAAAGACTATTTCTCGTCATTGTTCGGAAAGAAATTTAAGCGTTGGTTGTATCGAAAAATAAGTGTAAAGATACCGTCGGGAATGCCCTGCAGTGAGGAATGCCAGGAAAAATTGCGAGCACTTTTTAAAGAGCGTTCGTCATTGTATTCATCAGATACTTAGTATACTAAAGCGGTTATTTAAAAAGGTATTACGGAGTCCCGTATAGTGTGAAGTATTTACCTATTTTTGTGCCTGAATTAGATGCGTCCATACCCGTAGCGATTCAATTGAAAACCTTTTAACTCACACAAAATGAGTCAAATAAAAGGAGGAGTTGCTCTCAATTACCTCACGGTTCTTCTCACCAATCTGCTGGGGCTGGTCATTACCCCATTGATGATTCGGAAAATGGGTACTTCCGAGTACGGGCTCTATACACTTATTGGTGCCTTTGTGGGGTATCTGTTGTTATTTGACTTTGGACTTAACAACACCGTGGTGCGCTTTGTGGCGAAATACCGGGCCCTCAAGGATGAAAAGTCGGAGAAGCAATTTGTCGCCACTACTTTGTTCATCTATATCGCACTGGCTGCGGCGATGGCTCTCGTGGGGCTGGGGATCTATTTCAATTTGGATATTATTTTCGGAACATCCCTGACTCCCGAAGAACTTGAGAAAGCCAGGATCATGTTCCTTATTCTGGTTGCCAATGTAGCGGTCACTCTACCGGGTAGTATTTTCATGGGTATATGCTACGGATATGAACGCTTTGTGTTTCCGAAAGCCGTTAACGTACTTCGATATGTGATCAGAGCCGGTATGATCATCGTCCTGTTGGAACTTGGGTACAAAGCATTGGCTATTGTGGTTCTCGATACGATTATGAATTTCCTTTTGATCTCTGTCAACGGAGCATACGTCTTTACCAGATTGAAACTGCGATTCGGATGGAAGGATATTAATACCCGGATGCTATCATCAATCTTCAGTTACTCGTTCTGGATTTTCGTCTACGCCATTGTGATGCAGATCCAGTGGAAAGGTGGTCAGGTCGTTTTGGGGATCGAATACAATACTACACTGGTAGCTATTTTCGCCGTGGGAGTTACACTTGGGGGATACTACGGGGCCTTTTCAACAGCGGTATCCAGCGTGTTTCTTCCCAGGGCTACGAAAATGGTGATGACAGGAGCCAGCAATTCGGAACTTACCGATGCAATGATCCGCATTGGACGGATCTCATTTCATGTGCTTGTGTTTATCTTATTGGCGTTTGTTCTCTTTGGACAGGAGTTCATTCTGCTTTGGGTGGGTGAGGAATACCGGGATTCATGGATCATCGCACTCATCATAATGATAGCCTATACAGTACCTCTTACGCAGTCGTTTGGGAACTCAATACTGGAGGCCAAACGCAAGCTTGCCTTTAAGGCGGTTGTTTTCCTGATCTTCCTGATACTGGGTACGGCCGCCGGAGCCATACTCGCCCTGCGCTATGAAACAATTGGAATGATCGTTGGAATAGCTGTTTTTTGGGTCATTGCTCAACAAATTATGAACTGGTATTACCATAAGGAAGTCGGAATTCAGATCATTAGATTCTTCAAAGAATTGACGCACAAAGTGGTGCCGACAGCCTTGCTCATTGCGTTACTCGGATATTTCTTGAATTGGGGTTGGTCTGCTACCGGGTGGGTACATTTTGTTGGGAAAATTGCCGTATATTCGGCCCTGTACCTACCGCTGATGTTCCTCCTTGGAATGCGAGACAACGAACGCGATCTCATCCGTGGAGCACTATCTGTTCTGAAACAAATGTTTAGATCAAAACGTTCTTGACCCCAGACCTATGAAAGTAAAAACTATTACTTGTCACGAGGTATACAACCATGGCGCCAGCTTGCAAGAGTTTGCGCTTCTGAAGCATTTGCAAGACCTGGGTCATGAGGCAGAAGCCATTGCCTATAAACCCGATTATCTCAACAATCAGTTTAAGTTTTGGAAGGTGGGAAATCCCAGGTACGCCGGAAATCCGGTAACGAAGTTACTATACATCCTGGCGAAACTTCCGGAGCGTATTCGCGACATGAAGCGAAAGAAGAACTTCGACGCCTTCTCCCGAAAGTACATTCCTTCCGGAGCAAATATCTATCGAACTAACAAAGAACTCCTGGAGAATCCGCCTTTGGCCGATGCCTACATTTGCGGTAGCGATCAGATATGGAATCCTATTTTCCCCAACGGTAGTGATCCGTCCTTTTACCTGAATTTCGCTCCGGAGAATAAGGTTCGACTTTCCTATGCGGCGAGTTTTGCCACAGATAAACTACCGGATGAGCTTCGAGAATTCATGCAAAGCAGTATCGAGAAGCTGGATGCAACTTCCGTTCGGGAGACCTCTGGCCTTGCGCTCCTGGAGGATCTGGGGATAGAAGAAGGGAAACAGGTACTGGACCCCGTATTTCTTCTAGCGGGGGAATATTGGAAAAAAGAGTTCGTTAAGCCCATCGAGGGAGATTATATTTTAATCTATGACTTTGATTCAAACGAACAGATACGGCGGGTGGCGCGGGAACTGGCATCGGCCAATGGCTGGCGAATCAAAACAGTGAACAAAAATATTACCTACGCCCACGACAATCACTGGTTGGAAGGGCCGGATTATTTTCTGTCCCTGGTGGCGCAGGCCCGCATGGTATTGACCAATTCCTTTCATGCCGTGTGTTTTTCGCTTATTTTTGAGCGCCAGTTGTATGTGTTTGATCGCGGGGAAAATATCAATACACGTATGCAGGACTTGCTTTCTCTGGTGGGATTGGAACGGCTTCGAATTTCTGGCAATGGCGATGATTCGGTTGAAGCGAATCCCATACCCGATTTCGAGGAAATAAGAAATGCGTTAAGACGCCATAGTGATCGGTCCAAAGCCTTTCTGAAGCATGCACTGGCACAGCATAGAACAAGCCCCTAAACTCTGTAAGACCCTGTAATGCCCAAAAGTAGCCTTATACAACGAATCAAAGCCAAGCTGCACGCCTTTATGTTCTGGCAATCCGGAATGGGAGATTTCCTGAATAAGATGTATGACCTCAGGATATTCTATCGATACTCGTTTCGCATATCCCGGTTACGAAATCAAGACAATGAACGCGCATTGCTTACCAAACAGTATCACATTGTTGAAAAAGGCCTGGCATTACCTTTTCCAAGACCCGGGTTTGGCGAAAAAAAGATCACCGACCTTATCGGCTGGAGTAACCGCTATATTGATCAATATGGTGAGGACGATCTGGTTGCTTCTATAAAAAGTTGCCTCAGGGAATATCTCGATTTCAACGCACTTCAGAATACCGAACTATCCGAAGCTTTCAAAACGCTGGTGACGTCTTTCGTTGGCGATCACCCCAATACCGAGGTTGGCGGCACAAAACTTATCACACGTGAGTCATTGCGCGCACATACGGACATTCCGTTTGAGGCATTTGTCAAGAGCCGATTCTCCGTTCGGAATTTCGCGGACTCCGATGTTCCAATCGATTCTTTGGAAAAGGCTGTTGAAATGGCGCGGCATGCACCTTCGGTCTGTAATCGGCAGTCATGGAAAGTACATGTATATCAAAACAAAGAGCAACGATTAAAGCTTCTCAAGTTGCAAGGCGGTAATAACGGTTTTTCGGAATCGATCAACACCTTGCTAATTGTGACCACCAATACCAAAGCGTTCACCGCCATGGAGAGTAATCAGGTGTATGTGGACGGTGGGATCTTCTCTATGAACCTCGTATTGTCATTGCACGCCCTTGAAATAGGTTCATGTTGCCTGAATACCTGTTTTCCGTATACCATAGAAAAGAAAGTAAAGAAGATCGGTGATATTCCTGAAAACGAACGCCTTATCATGATGATGGGTACGGGCCGGTTAAAAGATACATATAAGGTGGCGCGATCCCGGAAAAAAGATACTGACGAACTCATGGTTGTGCACTAGCAGAACTGCCATCAATCCA
>CAZTLE010000273.1:0-4238 GCA_964614415.1 uncultured Aureitalea sp.
TACAAGGTTCATATTGGGAAGGACAGTATGTTCAATACACCTTCTGTTTTCGCGGTCTATGTTTCCATGCTTACGCTGCAATGGTTAAAGGGCATGGGCGGTATTCCGGAAATTGAAAAAGTAAATAACAAAAAAGCAGAGTTGCTGTATTCGGAAATAGACCGAAATCCGCTGTTCAATGGTTTCGTTGCCAATACGGAAGATCGTTCCAAAATGAACGCCACCTTCACCCTGACCGATGAAAGTCAAAAAGAACGGTTCGACAGTCTCTGGCAGGAAGCCGGTATCAATGGCCTCAACGGACACCGAAGTGTTGGAGGATATCGCGCCTCTATGTACAATGCCTTACCTTTGGAAAGCGTACATGTACTGGTAGACGTTATGCAGGAATTCGAACGAAACGCTTAATGCTAAGCGAATACTGAATACTCAATACTCAATACTCAATACTAGAATATGAAAGTTTTAGCCAACGACGGAATATCACAAAGTGGGATTAATGCCCTGGAAGCATCGGGGATTGAGGTGATAACCACCAAAGTTGCCCAGGAACAGCTTATTAATTATATAAATGAAAACCAGATCGATGTGATCCTGGTTCGAAGTGCTACTAAAGTACGCAAGGACATCATTGATGCCTGTCCATCACTTAAGATCATAGGGCGCGGTGGTGTTGGAATGGATAACATTGATGTGGACTACGCCCGTGACAAGGGGCTGCACGTGATCAACACGCCGGCTGCTTCTTCATCTTCTGTGGCTGAATTGGTATTTGCGCACCTTTTCGGAGGAGTGCGCTTCCTGCATGATGCCAACCGCAATATGCCGCTCGAGGGAGACACAAAATTCAAAGACCTTAAGAAAAGTTATGCCGGAGGTAAGGAGCTTCGTGGTAGGACGATAGGGATTATCGGCTTTGGACGTATCGGTCAGGAAGTAGCTAAGATCGCCATAGGGTGCGGAATGAACGTACTGGCGAGCGATAAATTCGTGGAAGAGGCAACTATTTCGCTGGACTTCTTTAACGGTGAGAAATTGTCTTTCCCAATTACAACCCAACCCCTGAACGAGGTAATTGCGAGCAGTGACTTTATCACATTGCACGTTCCGGCCCAAAAGGAATATGTGATAGGGAAGGCACAGATCGATTCCATGAAAGACGGCGCGGCACTTATCAATGCTGCCCGCGGAGGGGTAATCGATGAGCAAGCCCTTATTGAGGCACTTGAGGCAGGTAAATTGTCTTTTGCAGCCCTGGATACTTTTGAGGCTGAACCTACTCCTTCCATCAAAGTACTTATGAACTCCAACTTGTCCCTTAGTCCGCACATTGGTGCAGCCACTCAGGAGGCACAGGATCGTATCGGAACCGAGCTTGCATCCCAGATTGTGAGTATCATGGAAAAAGCCTAACTTACAAGTCTAACCTTAAACGTAATTGACAATGGCATCAATTTTAGATCTGATACAAGGAGATATGGGGCAGCAAATTGCCCAGGGAATGAGCTCGGAGACCAACCAATCTGAAGAGAAAACTTCCCAGGTAATCTCCATGGCCCTCCCGATCCTTATGGGAGCAATGAAGCGTAATGCTGCCACCCCAGACGGAGCAGCCGGTTTGCTGGGCGCTTTGAATAATAAGCACGATGGAAGTATCCTGAATGACCTTGGCGGTCTTTTTAGCGGTGGTGTGAATGAGGAAGTACGTCAGGATGGCGCCGGTATTTTAGGACATGTACTGGGCGGTTCTCAGAATAATGTAGCGAATGCATTATCGCAACGTTCGGGAATGGATTCCGGTTCTGTGATGCGTATTCTTCAAACAATCGCTCCGATCGTACTTGGATTCCTTGGAAAGCAACAGCGCAGCCGTAACGTACAGTCGCAATCCGGTATGGAAGGACTGCTGGGAGGCCTCATGGGAGGCGGACGCAAACAGCAGCGCAAACAACAAAGCCTTATTGAAGGTCTGTTGGATGGAGACAATGACGGAAGTGTGCGGGAGGATGTTGCGGGAAGGGTGCTTGCGGGAGGCAAGAAAAAAGGAGGTCTCGGCGGACTGCTTGGAGGTCTCTTCGGAAGATAGAATTATCCAAATAACATGCTGAAAACCATCCGACTAGACCCGGGTGGTTTTTTTGTTAAACGACGTTAAAAAAATGGGGTTAAGGCATGGTTTTTGTACCTTTAACTAAAATTTAAGGTTATGAGATTTCTACTTGTTATGAGTGTTTTCGCCTTGATGCTGTACGGATGTAATTCTGGAAAAACGCCGGCGCAAAACACAGATGGAACAGAGCTTGCAGAAGCAAAGGGAGATACGATTCGCATAGCGAACGAAGAGCTGGAATATGAAATCATCATCATTGAACCGGGCTTTTACAACTGGCTTGTAACCCAGTTCCCTGAAGAATACTACAGTCAGGGATTTCTTAGAAATAGAAATATTGCTTATGTGATGGAGTACAACCGCAGGGTAATCCTTCCCAGCCGATTCAATCCTGATCTATATCAGTTAGAGATCAATTATGATCCTAGCATCGATTATGGTAAAGAAGTAGACTACCTGCTCTACAATTACTTTATCTACTTCGAAAGAAATTATGAAAGGCTCTTATGAATAAACTGAAGCAACGCTGGGGTATTACCTCTAACTGGCAGCTTACGGTAATTTTAATAGTCTTTGCCATCACAGGCAGTACTGCGGGTAAGGTGACTTCGGTGCTCACGAAGTTGATTATTCCCGAATCGTCCGGCTGGATTCTTCATGCAGTAGCATATATTGTCATTGTTTTTACCATATATCCCATCTTTTTGGTATTTTTCGGACGAATTTTCGGAGAGTCCGAATTTTTCGGCCCGTTTGCCAGGAAAATTATTCGGTATACGAGCTTCGGATTGCTGTACAAAAAGAAATGATCACCGCACCCAAAATAAAGCATATTCTAGCTTCTGTTCTCCTGACAGCAGCCCTGCTATTTCCGACGGTGGTGCAGGCCATTCATACATTTGACGGCCATGAACATGTTAGCTGTAAAGAACTGAAAACCCATCTTCATGAGGAAAAGGTGCAATGCGACCTTTGCGATTTTCAGCTTTCCTCTTTTCAGTTTACCTTCTTCAGTTATGAGCTGAACGTACATGAAACGGTAGTTGAGCAACCTAAGATTTCGGTCCACAAAGTCTATTTCCTTTATAAATCTGATTTTACCAGCCTACGCGGGCCCCCTCTTTCCTGATTTAACCTCAGCAGACCTCTTAATCAATATCCATAATCAGGATTTACATGCGTTTTTTCGTATTGATATTCATGCTCTTAGGGCATGTATCTCTATTTTCTCAAGACTGTACTTTGGTACTCACTGGTAAAGTTACCGACCTTCATGACGGTACTCCGTTATCCGGAGCCACTATTATTGTGGCCGGTCCGGAAACTGCGGTGTTCACGGATCTCGACGGATCCTTCGTCATAGAAGGCCTTTGCGATACCACATATTCACTGCAGGTCTCTCATCCCGAATGTGAGACCAAGGGATTTTCGGTGCGTATGAGAGGCAATACCACCCGGAATTTCAGATTGGAACATCACCTCGAAGAGTTGAGCCAAATTCTGATTACCGGGCAGGCCTATTCTACAAAGTCCGAAACCTTGCTTGAGAATACGATCACTCTTGAGACCATAGAGTCATTTAGCAGTGGGTCGCTTGGCGATGCCCTGAACACATTAAGTGGGGTTTCCTCGCTGAATACAGGGAATACGGTAGTAAAACCAATGATCAACGGTTTGCACAGCAGCCGCGTTACCGTCATTAACAACGGTGTGCGTATGCAGGATCAGGAGTGGGGAGCAGAACATGCGCCTAATATTGATCTCAATACCGCTGGTAACATCACCGTGATCAAAGGGGCTTCTGCCCTGCAGTATACCGGTGACGCCATTGGAGGTGTGGTCGTTGCGGAACCCTTGCGGACCCCTTTAAAGGATTCGCTATTCGGAAAAACCATACTGACCGGTGCCACCAACGGGCGTGGTGGAACCGTAACCAGCTCACTTACCAGGAGCTTTAAGAATGGATGGTACGGCACCGTTCAGGGTACCTTGAAGCGCTTCGGTGATTTCGAGGCTCCGGATTATGTCCTGAGTAATACCGGTACGTTTGAACGAGATGCTTCCCTAAGCATTGGATATAATGGGATCAATTATGGATTCGAGGGATACTATAGCTATTTTGAGAATG
>CAZTLE010000274.1:0-1586 GCA_964614415.1 uncultured Aureitalea sp.
AGAATATGCAATTATTTTTTTCATATCAATGTTCTTAAAGTCTTCTATCCGGTTCGCGACGCTGGTCGTATTTGATGTCTTTCAGCAGGGATGATTTAATTCCGATATAGAAATACCAGGCGGTATTGATACTACCAATAGGCGTCCAGTTAAAATTGAGTTTCCAACTTTCCAGATCCCTTTCAAAGCGTAACTGGGTTAGGGTAACCCCCTTTCCTTTAAAGTCATACCCCGAGGAAAGCCCTACGGACCACCTGGGAGAGAGATCAAAATTGGAACTGAACATGAGCGACTGGGAGGAAATCTCGTTCTCCCTTCGGTTGTTGGAGTAGGTTATGGTGTAGGCAACCCTAAGATTCCAGGGAATCGAATAGTTATACCAACTGCGGTCTTTCGGTTTCTTTTTTTCCCGTTCATCGGGATTGTTCAGTCCGGCGGGATCATTCAAACTCGCCGAATCCCCAAACAGGTCATCCGGCCGCCCTCCATTACGGAAACTATTATTATCGAAAGGGTCGGTATTGGTGTCACCCGGGTCGCTTCCTTCAAAATCCTTACTGGAGAAGGAATAGTTAAAGCTCAGGTTGGCCGCTGTCAAACGGAACAGACTTCCGCCATTATCGATATTAAAGGTATTAATCCGGTTATTGTTATTGTCCAGCGCATAGGGGTCAAGGGTCCCGTTGAAATTCAGATCCAGTTTTTCGATCACTGGGATACTTCCCGTAAAGCGCACCGGACTCCAGTTGAGCGAGTCGGCGGTAAGGTTATAGGCGCTACTGAAGTTCAGGTTATTCAGAAGATTGATCTTTTTAGGCCCGGTGGCCGTGGTATCCTTATCCCGCACTTTTGCCTCTACGACATTCCGTATGGCTATTCCAATACTGCTACTGAATTGATTCCCGGGAGCTCCGAACAAAGACCCTTCAAATCTGGAGTATTCTACCACCTCGTCATTTATTTCGGGATCGGCGCTCACTATGGTGTATTCGTCGAAGAACTGCGGAAAACCGGGATTGATGCTGTAGCTTAGGGAGGGGCTAAAGGTGTGCCGAATCGCCTGGATCTTCTTATCCTCTCCAAAGTTAAAAGTACCGTAAATGGTTGTACCCAGGCTGGCTGCGAAATTGTAGGTTCGGAACGAATCGAAACCGGCGATCGTATCAGTCACTTCTGCGCCCGCGCCGTCATTTGCATCCGCGTCAAAATCCCTGCGTATCGTTTCAAACACCCATGTTTCCTCATAGTTAGTACTCATAGATGTACTCAGGTAATTGAAGAGTTTAAAGTTGGTGTTGATCGGAATTGTATGCCGAACCCCAATACGTGCGTCGTCAAACATTTCAGCCGTTCCGAAACGCTCATCGGTTGTATTGATCTGATTCTGACCGGAAACCCTGTATTGCAGGTTGATATTATCGATAATCCCTTGTTTTGAACCCGTTTTCGGAGCAAAAGGGAAGACCCTTGAAACGTTGGCGGTAAAATTTGGCAGGGATAGGTTCACAACCCCCGTGTTGGTGTTTTGGGAGTGCGTGGCGGCAATATTCACATCCACGGCCGGATCCCCGTCGAATGTGCGCGAA
>CAZTLE010000274.1:1610-4219 GCA_964614415.1 uncultured Aureitalea sp.
TCAATGAGTTCACCAGGGCGGCCGAGTTATTCACCTGGTTTATGGATTGCTGGAAGAATCGCTGACTACCCAGGTTCACTGAAGCCCTGAACGTGGAATTAGGGTTGGATTTACGATCCTGATTGTGAGACCATTGAATGTTGTAATTGGAGGACTGACTGAAATCGGGGAAGCCCCGTTCACTATTGATCAGATTCTCAAACCGGAAACGCAGGTTTCCGTTAAATTTATACCGAACCACATAATCCGTCTCCACCCGCAGGCCGTAACTTCCATTGGTATAATAATCCCCCAAAACGGCCAGATCGAGGTAGTCGTTTATGGCAAAATAGTACCCTCCGTTCTGAAAGAAGAACCCCCGGTTGTTATTCTCGCCTATGGTAGGAATGATGAATCCTGAGGCACGGTCTTCCGTGAGTGGAAAGTAAGCAAAAGGCAATCCTATGGGTGTGGGCACATCGGCGATGTACATATTGGTAAGGCCGGTTACGATCTTTCGTTTGGGCACGAACTTGGCACGACGGGTATAGAAGTAGTACTCCGGATCCTCAATATTCTCTGAAGTCGTGAACTTCACGTTTTGCAGGAAAACCACGGAATCGTTCTCCTTTTTGGTGACTTCGGAAATATATTTGAAATCCTGTTCTTCACCCCTGGAGTTGAATACTAGGGCTTTTTCGGTATCGTAGTTAAACCGTATAGAATCGGGTTCAATCTCGTTATTTGCCTGAACGAATACAGGTCGCTGTGAGTATTCCCCCGCACTGTCGATCCCCTTGGCGTATACCTCATTCTTGTTGTAGTCCAGGATGATGAGTCCGGCATCGATTCGTACATCCTGATACACCACATACGCCTTATTATACATGTAGACCTTGTTATTCTTACGATCAAAATACACGTAGTCCTCGCCATAATAATCCACTACGTCTTCCAGCAGTTCTTTTTCGGGCAGAATGGTATCCGTTTTGACCGTATCCACAACCGCTTCATTCGTTTCGGTGGTCTCCTTTATGTCATTGATGATGTCGTCAATACCAACATTAACGGTGTCCTCGACATTCTCGGAAGGTATGTTTACTTCAGTTTTGGGAGGTATGTCTTGTGAATACAGATAACCGCCGCTTAGAAGCAGAAAGAGAAAAAATAAAGCAGAGTGCCAGGTTATTCGCAATGTTTCGTCGCTCTTGTGTTGCAAAAATGTTCGTTAAAACCCTAACTTTGTAAAGAAATAAGACAGGTCTTTAATTTTCACTAAAGTAACTGCCCTTATCTTGTTTCATTGTTCGGTTAAGAGTTTTTAACGACGCCTTTAACGGTTATTTGGCTTGGTTTTTGAAAGCCAAAATTAAACATATTTTTCGTGCTTCGTTTTCAAAAGCCGAATTTTAAAAAATATCTGATCTCACAGATCGTTACAGCAATATGAAAACACGCTGGATTTCAATTATTATACTGTCATTCGGACTCATTTCGTTTACCTCAGGTTCATCCCACAATAATGATACCACAGACCCCTTTGTGATCGTTTTGGATGCCGGGCATGGGGGAAAGGATTCCGGTAATGTGGGTAATGGCTACAGAGAGGATGATATTGTACTTAGTATTGTTCTCAAAATAGGAGAAGCATTGGAGAAAGAACCGGGTATCAAGGTAATATATACCCGAAAAAAGGATGTTTTCCTGGAACTTTCCGAACGGGCGGCCATTGCCAATAACGCAGACGCCGATCTTTTTGTTTCGGTACATTGCAACTCGCATCATACCAAGGCTTTTGGCACCGAAACCTTTGTTTTGGGACTTCACAGAAATCAATCTAATTTTGAAGTTGCCAAGCGGGAAAATGAAGTAATTTTCCTGGAAGAGAACTACGAAGAGACGTATGAAGGTTTCGATCCCAGCTCTCCCGAATCGTTTATAGGGTTAACCTTGCTTCAGGAAGAATACCTGGACCAGAGCATTTTGCTTGCGAGCCTTATACAGAACAACTTTACCAATTCCCTCAAGCGAAAGAATCGAAGCGTAAAGCAAGCCGGATTCATTGTGCTTTACAAAACCTATATGCCCAGTGTGTTGGTGGAGTGTGGTTTTCTAACAAATAAAAAGGAAGGAGCCTACCTTAATTCCAAAAAAGGCCAAAATGAAATGGCACGTGAAATCACCAAAGCCATTCTTAGCTATAAGAATAGCCTCGCTTTGGCCACGGACAATTCACAAAATCCTGTAATTGATGAGGATGAGATCAATGAAGCTATTGAAACGGCTGAGGAGAATATCTATCCCGGTGTGAACTTCAAGGTCCAGTTAGCGGCTAGCAGGAACAAACTGGACACCAAACCGTATAACTTCAAGGGACTCAAGGAGATCACCCGTGCCAGTGAGGACGGACTGTACAAATACTACTACGGGGATACGTCCGACTACAACAAGATTCAACTCATGAAGACCTATGCGCGGGAGAAGG
This sequence comes from uncultured Aureitalea sp., assembly GCA_964614415.1. Taxonomy (GTDB): domain Bacteria; phylum Bacteroidota; class Bacteroidia; order Flavobacteriales; family Flavobacteriaceae; genus CAZTLE01. The sequence continues at coordinate 4,075 of CAZTLE010000274.1, forward strand.
GATATGGCTCTGCCTACGTGGTAGCCTTTAAAAACGGGGAGAAGGTTAAACTTTCCGAGGTCCTTAAATCGGAGGACAATTAACGAAGTTATTCTATATTTATTCCTAAATTTGCTCGAAACAAAACTACACCCTTTTGAAGTTC
>CAZTLE010000275.1:0-4166 GCA_964614415.1 uncultured Aureitalea sp.
CTTTATAAACTTGCTGTTCCGATTTCTTTTTCCCATCCATTTGTAATAAAAAGGACGAATGTCCAAACCAGACCAAACGGGCCGGACCCTGGTAGGCACCAATGGAAGCCGAATCGATTTTCTCAACTTCGATGTTACGTTCCGGTCTGCTGTTCGGAACTTTTGTGAAGAAGAACTTTCGCGCTATGCTCATGGTTTCGCCGAAACTCAAATCTTTCGGAACGTCCTTTTTATTTACGAAAGCCCCGTCGCGATAGTTGTCCGAATCGGCATACAAGGTCTTTCGATCTTTCGACACGTCCCCTCCAAACGAGGGATACCAGGCTACAAAGGCTATATAGGCCAGTATGAGAACTACGACTACAACTCCAAGGATAATACCCATGCGTTTTATGTATTTGAAGATTCTTTTAAGCAACATCATTAATTGAGTGACCTGTATTTCAACGGACTCATGCCCGTCTGTTTTTTGAAAACCTTGCTGAAGTGTTGTGGGTATTCAAATCCAAGGTCGTAAGCAATCTGACCAATTGAGTCTGTTGAAGCCAGTAGCCTGTTCTTGGCTTTATCTATGATGTATTCATGTATGTGGTCACCGGCACTTCGACCCGTCTCTTTTCGAAGCAGATCACTCAGGTAATTGGGTGACATATTCATCTGCTCCCCACAATAACGTACCGAAGGTATTCCCAATTCCTGAGGTTTTTCAGAAGAATAATAATCCTTGAGAAACTGTTCGAACCGGGTTATCAAATCCTGATTCATATTGGTACGCACATAGAATTGCCGATCGTAGTAGCGCTGACAATAGTCAAGCAATAGTTGGATGTTCGATACGATAAGTCTTTGACTATGTGCGTCTATGGGTTGCTGATATTCTGTTCGGATCTTATTGGCCGTGTCGGTAACTGTTTCCTTTTCATCTTCCGAGAGGTGCAAGGCCTCATGCACTTCGTAGGAAAAGAAATTATAGGAGTCAATTGTCTTGACGAGCTCAGATTTTCGGATAAGATCAGGATGAAACAGTAGCGTCCATCCTTTGGAATCGGCCGATATTTCCTTTGATTCACTTTGATATACCTGGTTAGGCTTTCCGAAGATCATAGTTCCATTGGTGAAGTCATAAGAATTGCGACCGTAGCCAATAGAACCTACCACCCCATCTTTAAGTGATATCATATATAACTTCGATGCAAAGCGCACATCTCCAAAATCGATTACCGGCATGTCTTTTAAAGCAATGATCGAAACCAATGGATGTTTGGGCGCAGGCTGTCCCATAAAAGTATGGGCTTCAGCAATGGTATTTATGGTTACAATTTCACTCATATTCGTTCATTTAAAGGTACTAAACCTAGCCGTTCTATACCTCCTGCATTTTTCGAATTTGTCGTAGAATCGTCTTTTTGGGTGTGAAAGGGAGGGCCTTCATCATGATCTTCTGTTGAAAAGTAAGACCCGAGATGACATCCAGTTTTCCTTCGATCATGCCGTCATAGCCATCTTTGGCCACAGAATAAGCACTCACCGTCTTGTCGAACAGGTTTGTTTTATCCATCCCCGATGTTTTGGCAAACTCGGTTTCTGTGGCTCCAGGCATTAAGTTGGTAACCGTTACCTCCGTGTCGTGCAGCTCTTCGGCCAGCGCATTGCTGAAGAATGTGACGTAGGCCTTGGTTGCGTAGTAGACGGCCTGTAAGGGTCCGGGCATGAAGCTTGCCATAGAAGACACATTGAGGACTTTACCCCTGTTTCCGGATACGAACTGAGGCAGGAACAAACGCGTGAGTGCAGAAAGCGCCACAACATTCAATTGGATCATTGCCAGATCCTTCTCCCAGGGACGTTCGTGAAACTTTCCTCGTCCTCCGAATCCCGCATTGTTAATTAGGTATTCCACCGCAATATTCTTTTGAGTGATATCTTCAAATATCTCCTGGGGTGCGTTGGGTTGTGTAAGATCTTTGGCGATGACCAGTACATTTACATTATACTGCGTTTCCAACTCGCTTTTGAGGGCAGTAAGCTTGTCCTCGCTTCGGGCGACTATAACACTATCTCCTCCTTGCTGTGCATGAATGCGTGCAAACTCTCTTCCCAGTCCGCTGGAGGCTCCTGTAATAAGGGCGACATTTTTCATCTTCTTTGAATTTTTGATTTCTGATGCAAAGCTAACTGCTTGATTATGAGATTTTGTATACGTTTTACCGATAGACGTATACATTTTACTGAAAGGAAGTTTTATTTACTGAAAAAGGGCTGTAGCGCTCAAAATGATCACTTAATCGCCACTATATGCACTACGACGATTATTGTAGGATTCCCTTGAAAATTAGCAAGTAATTTCTTACTTTTAAGTACCTCTTTATCTACAGATTCCTTTTTATTGCTAACGGCCCACTGCCTGATTTCCTGCATGTTATGGTGAATGAATATGAACCTCACAAAACAGACGTGTATGAAGAAAATTTTACGCTTATGGAATGAACTGTTTACTGAAGAATTCAAAGAGCGCTTCCGGCTGAAACTCGCAGAGTACGCCCGGGCCAGCAGCTATGCGATTCACAGGTGAATTTCATTTCCGACCCAACAAAAATCCTCCGATGATTCCGGAGGATTTTTTTATGTGTTTATAGCAGTGATTTATCCGTCAGTCTTTCAAATAATCCGCTATTTCGACAAACCGGAACTCGGTGCGATTTTCAAGCAAGCTATGAATAACGGCTCTATGGGAAGCTCCTATGATGACCAGTAAACGCTCGTCCTCATTCTCAACAAGGTCTAATATGTTCTTCATGATGATCATGTTGCGCTGATACCAAATAGAAGTAATCCTCGCCCCTACTTCATTTGCAGGGTCGCCTATGTCCAGAATTTCCCGAAGATAGAGCCCGTTTCCAAAGCGATCGGATTCAGAGCTGTTTTGACGTAGAAGGAAAGTTGCCAGTTTCATCTCTTTCAGGACTTTAGTCTCGTTGGCAGTATATGACTGGGCAAAATTCACAATGTTCTGAAACTTGTCCATACAGTTGTTTTCCTGACAATAAGCAACAATGTCATTAAAAGGCAGATCCATTTTATGGTCTATCGCATATATGGTATCGTGACCGAGTTGACGGGCCAGTCGGAATCCTATCTGATAGGTTTCACTTGTTGGCAAAGCAAAGCCCCCATTCTTAAAACTTTCGTAGCGCGATTGCAGCGTATCCTGTTTAGACATTGGATACTCCACAAGGACTTTGGTCGGATTGTATTCCTTTAAGCGGTCTATGACTTCCTGTATCTCCCGTTGGCGTTTTTCGCCTTTCACGTCATCCATTACGATGGCGGCAAGATCGGAAGTGGATCCGAAATGAAACATACCCAGCATGGCTATTTCGGGTTTCTTATCGGTATTAGACTGCTGAGCAACAGAGGCTAGCGGGAATGAGAAAGCGCACAATACCCCACATAAAACGGAAAGAACTCTTTTGGTAGTCATTGGTAGTTTTTGTGATAGGACGAAAGGTAGGGTTGGCCGGTTACAGTTTTGTATGGTGCCGGAGGATTACTTCATGATTTTGAATTCAATGAAGATGTCCGAATAGACCGTATCTCAATTCTCACTACTGAATTCTCATTACCAGAAATGGGATTATTTCATGATCCTGAATGTGCTCAATGTTGCAAAACCAAGACCAAAAGAAAATCTTTTGCTTTCATTTTATTTTTTAATCACTTCAAAACGTAAAGGAAAGAATGCAGTATTACTTCGTGATTTTGAATCCAATGGAGATATCCGAATAGGCCGTATCTCAATTCTCACTACTAAATTCTCATTACCAGAAATGGGATTATTTCATGATCCTGAATGCGGCCCCTTCTGCAAATCAAAAGTGCATTCCCTTTGGGAAGAGTATTTCTTGTTTTCACAACATTACTCGAGCAAGCTCGAAATGTGTTCAAACAAAAAATCCGCACAGAGTGCGGACTTTTGATTTGATGTGATCGCGCCAGGATTCGAACCTGGGACCGTCTGCTTAGAAGGCAGATGCTCTATCCAGCTGAGCTACGCGACCGTGTCGTGAAGCGAAGCTGCCTGTCCGCCGTAGAGAAACGAAGGAGGAAGCTGCGCGACCTTTTGGATTGCGGCTGCAAATATACTAATGTCTTACGACCAAAAAAAT
>CAZTLE010000276.1:0-4110 GCA_964614415.1 uncultured Aureitalea sp.
AGATCCCTGGGCAGGGAGTTACTACGTTGAGTCATTGACCCATGAGATTGCTCAGAAGGCCTGGGCGTTAATCCAGGAAGTGGAAGAACTTGGCGGAATGACCAAAGCCATTGAGGCAGGTATCCCCAAACTACGCATTGAAGAGGCCGCTGCCAGAAAACAAGCCCGTATTGATAGCGGTCAGGATATTATTGTAGGAGTAAATAAATACGAGCTTGAACAGCAGGATCCGTTGCAGATCCTGGATGTTGATAACCAGAAGGTACGGGAATCGCAGATCGCAAGATTGCAGCGCGTAAAGGAGACCCGAAATACCGAAAAAATGAACGAAGCCCTCAGGAAGCTGGAAGACTGTGCGGCAACAGGTAGCGGAAATTTACTAGCTTTAGCCATTGAGGCTGCCCGTGAGCGGGCGACTCTTGGCGAAATTTCCGATGCATTGGAAAAATCGTTCGGAAGGTATAAGGCTCAAATTAAATCGTTTAGCGGCGTGTACAGCAAAGAAATAAAAAAAGATCCAACCTTTGAAAAAGCCCGTAAGATGGCAGATGAATTTGCCGAACTGGAAGGTAGGCGACCGCGTATTATGATCGCCAAAATGGGACAAGATGGTCATGACCGTGGGGCCAAAGTTGTCGCTACGGGATATGCTGATGTCGGTTTTGACGTCGATATCGGACCTTTGTTTCAAACTCCGGAAGAAGCAGCTAAACAGGCCGTGGAGAATGATGTACACATCCTGGGAGTTTCCTCACTGGCCGCGGGTCATAAAACCCTGGTTCCTCAGGTTATCGAAGAACTCAAGAAACACGGACGCGAAGATATTATGGTGATTGTTGGTGGTGTTATCCCGCCTCAGGACTACGAATTCCTTTTTGAATCGGGAGCCGTGGCCGTCTATGGACCCGGTACCCGAATTAGTGATGCCGCCATTGAAATGCTCCAAATTCTTATTGACTCCGTTGCCGAATGACGGAATACATTCTCAAAACCGACAGACTGGGGTTGCGAAATTGGTGCGATGATGACATCGCTCCGTTTCACGCCATGAGCAATGATCCCGAAGTCATGCGATTTTTTCCAAAGACACTTTCCATGGAAGAAACAGAATCGTTCATCGCAAGAATGCAACGCCACTTTGCCGAACATGGTTTTTGCTATTTTGCCGTAGACGTCCTGGAAACTTCTCAATTCATAGGTATGACCGGTCTTCTGCATCAGGATTTCGAAAGTGATTATACGCCCTGCGTGGACATAGGCTGGCGCCTACAAAGAGATGCCTGGGGCCGTGGTTTCGCTACGGAAGGCGCACAGGCATGTTTAGACTTTGCGTTTAACCGAATTGGGTTAAAAGAAGTGTACTCCTTTGCGCCTCTGACCAATACTGCATCGGAGGTTGTGATGAAAAAGATCGGTATGCAGTATCTGGGGCAGTTTCGGCATCCCAGGATCATGGACTACCCGGCAATTCGCGATTGTGTAGTGTATAAAAAAGAAGGCTAGAACAATCCATAAAAAAGGCCACCTTTCGGCGGCCTTATAACATATTGGGTTATTTGTCTAATTCTTCACTTCTGAAGGTTTTACTTCGAGCATATTGTCAAAGTCCCCGGCATTCACAACGGTCCACTCATTCAGTGGCCGGAAGTACTTTTTGATCACTCGATTTACATCTGCCACTGTAAGTTTCTTCACTTTTTCCTCTACGTCCTTCTGAAAGCTCATGTCACGATCATAGAAAATGTTGTTGTTGATCACACTGGACAGTTCATTATCCTTGGCTCTTGATACGGCCTGGGCTTCCACCCAACCATTAACGGCATCATTCAATTCTTCCTGGGTGATTCCGTCTTTAATGAATCGATCAATCTCTTCTTTGAAACCTTTTTGCACCTTTTGCTCATTCTCAGGAGCATAGATCGCATAAATGAACATGGACGAACTCTTCTCATCCGGATCACCGTTTACCGACACACCTCCTCCGGCGCCGTAACTTACACCATCTTTTTGACGCAGTCGTTCCGCAATCCTTGAGTTGAGGAATCCACCTCCAAAAATAGAACCTGCTACCTGCAAGGCCGCATAATCTTCATCATACTGATTGCATTCAAAAGCAAAGGAACCCGTCGTAAAAGCGTTCTTTTTATCCGGAGTTTTGATCTTCTCGTTGGCAGGATTCACCTTGTTGAACTTTTGTGGAATTTGTTCAAAAGTGTATTCCGACTTGTAATCAGCATACTCCTTCTCGAAATAGTCTTTTAGCTTCGCTTCGTCGAAATTACCTATAGCTATAAGAGATGCGTTGTTCGAGATTCCGTAGAAATCCTTGTGATAGTCCTTAAGTACCTCTGCATCGATCGAGTTGATCTCCTGGATGCGCTCATCCATGCTGTAGTTGTAGAACGGATGTCCCTTGGGATAGTTCTGGTTGATCTGCCCCATTCGGATGGATGCCAGGAAATTAGGTTCACTCTTGTTTCTTTCCAGATTCGCCAGATCCTGAACTTTGATCTTTTCCAATTCGTCAGCATCAAAAGCCGGATTCTTGAGCATGTCGTTCATGAGCCCAAGTACCTCCATTAAATTACCTTCGGTAGAATTGATGTAAGCAAAGACTTTTCCATTGCTTCCTGAAAAGAAGACAGATGATTTCAACTCACTCAACTTGTCTTCGATCTGCTGGCGTGTCATTGAGGTCGTTCCCCTATTGAGCATTCTGGCCACATAACCCGCAGTAAGTCCCTTGTTCATGAGATCGTCCACGGTTCCATTACGCATGGCAAAATTCACATATACATTCTTTCCACGGTTGTCTTTCTTAATGAATCCATACTTGATTCCACTCGCACCCAATTCGCCTTGTTCCAGTCGCTGCTGAATGTTGTCATAGGACACGTCGAAAGCCTCTCCGGCATCATAACCTTCCTTGCCTTTGTAATTGCTTACCAATTCCTGCAGGCCTTCGGTATGCGGAATACCAACGCGTACAGGATTCTTCGTAGGTCTAAATGTTCCTACGGTGCGGTTTGTGGGTATAAAGTAACGGGTAACGGCATCGTTTACCTCTTCCAACGTCATATTTTCAACACGATCTCTGTGAATGAAGGCAAGTCGCCAGTCACCGGCACCAATAAATTCACTCATATAGGTTCCCAGGAAGGATGAATTCCGGAATACCTGATCCATTTGTTTCAAAATGTTGGATTTGGCCCGCTTCAGTTCTTCTTCCGTAATCGGATTATCTTTCAGCCCATCGAATATCGATAGCAGTGTATTTTCGACTTCAACAAGTGATTTGTCCGAAGGAATATCCACATTGAAATACATGAAGGAAGGCTCTTCGGTAAAGGGAGAGAATGACCAAACCGCCGAAGCTTTCTGAGTATCGATAAGGGCTTTATACAATCTTCCCGAAGGTTGGTCGGTAAGCACATCTTCAACAATGGCCAGGGCCGAGTAGTCCATATGGGAACCGGCTGGTGTGTGATACAGGGAGGAAAGGACCTGAAGGTCTCCTACGCGTTCCAGGACCACACGTCGCTCTCCGTCCTGAGGCGGTTCAATTGTGTAGGACTGACTCAGTGAAATGTCCGGATTCTTCAATTTCCCGAATTTCTCGTTGATAAGATTCAATGTTTTTTCAGTATCGAACTTTCCGGTCACCATAAGGACGGCGTTATCCGGACGATAGTATTTCTTATAGAATTGTTTAAGGTTCTCGATAGGAACCCGCTCGATATCGGAACGATTACCAATAGTCGATTGACCGTAATTGTGCCAAAGGAAGGCGGCACTAATTACCTGCTTCATGAGTACTCCCGTCGGCGAATTCTCACCGGCTTCAAACTCATTCCGAACGACCGAGAACTCCGATTCCAGGTCTTCCTTAGCAATGTAGGAATTTACCATTCTGTCCGCTTCGAGATCCAAAGCCCATTCCAGGTTTTCATCCGTTGCATTAAACGTTTCAAAGTAATTTGTCCTATCGTACCACGTAGTACCATTGGGTCGCGCTCCGTGAGAGGTAAGCTCCTTTGGAATATCCGGATGATTGGGCGTTCCTTTGAATACCATATGTTCCAGTAGGTGGGCCATCCCCTTTTCTCCGTT
>CAZTLE010000277.1:0-321 GCA_964614415.1 uncultured Aureitalea sp.
TACCATGCAATACCACCCGCATGGAGATGCCAGTATCGCCGATGCCATGGTGCAGATAGGGCAGAAGGACCTGCTCATCGATACCCAGGGGAACTGGGGGAACATCCTTACCGGGGATCGTGCTGCAGCTTCCCGATACATAGAAGCACGTCTCTCTAAGTTTGCCCTGGATGTAGTCTACAATCCTAAGATCACCGACTGGCAGGCATCCTACGACGGCCGAAAGAAAGAACCCATCAACCTTCCCGTAATGTTCCCGTTGCTACTGGCACAGGGCGCCGAAGGGATTGCCGTGGGACTTTCCACCAAGATACTTCCGCA
>CAZTLE010000277.1:331-4070 GCA_964614415.1 uncultured Aureitalea sp.
TCGGACGAAAAGTTATGGAAAATCATCCCTGGCCCCGATTTCCCCACCGGAGGGATTATGGATGCTACAAACTACAATGACGGATTGCGTGGCGGAAAGATCCGGTCGAGGGCGCGGATCAATCAGATGGACCGAAATACCCTGGTCATTAACGAAATACCCTTTGGAACGACGACCACCTCGTTGATCGATTCCATTCTTAAGGCTAATGACAAGGGAAAGATCAAGATCAAGAAGATCGAAGACAATACCGCGGCAGAAGTAGAGATACTGGTACACTTGCCCAGCGGAATCTCTCCGGATAAGACCATTGATGCCTTGTACGCCTTCACGAATTGTGAGACGTCCATATCGCCATTAGGGTGTGTGATCGAGAATAATAAACCCTTGTTCATAGGGGTTTCAGACATGCTACGCCGGTCAACCGATCGTACCGTGGAATTACTCAAGAGTGAGCTCGAAATCCGCCTGAACGAACTCGAGGAACAGTGGCATTTCGCTTCCCTGGAGCGCATCTTTATTGAAAATCGCATCTATCGTGATATTGAAGAAGAGGAAACATGGGAAGGAGTCATAGCCGCTATCGATAAAGGATTAAAGCCTCATATAAAACATCTTAAGCGTGAAGTTACTGAAGAAGATATCGTCAGGCTCACTGAAATCCGCATCAAGCGTATCTCGAAATTTGATATTGATAAGGCGCAGCAGAAGATAGAAGCACTTGAAGACAACATTGCTGAGGTGAAACATCATCTGGAGAACCTTATCGAGTACGCTATCAATTACTTCAAACGTCTTAAGAAAGACTACGGGAAAGGCAAAGAACGAAAAACCGAGATTCGGGTCTTTGACGATATCGAAGCGACGAAGGTCGTCATCCGAAATACAAAGCTGTACGTTAATCGCGAAGAAGGTTTTGTGGGAACCAGTATGCGCCGTGAAGAATATGTGACCGATTGTAGCGATATTGACGACATTATTGTCTTCACCCAGGAAGGAAAGATGATGGTGACACGCGTAGACAGTAAAACCTTTATAGGTAAGGGTATTATTCACGTTGCCGTATTCAAGAAAAAGGACAAACGCACCATCTACAACATGATCTACAAGGATGGTACGCGCGGTGCTACCTATGTAAAGCGATTTGCCGTTACCGCCATGACCCGTGACAAGGAATACGACCTTACACAGGGCAAGAAGGGAAGTAAGGTGCTTTATTTTACCGCCAATCCTAACGGTGAAGCGGAGATCGTGACTGTATTGTTGCGACAGTCGGGGAATATCAAGAAGCTGAAATTCGACCTGGATTTTGCTGATCTTAAGGTGAAGGGCAGAAACGTGCGCGGTAATATTGTTACCAAATATGCCGTAAAGCGTGTAGAACTCAAGGAAAAAGGCCTCTCGACACTGAAACCACGGAAGATCTGGTTTGATGAGACGGTACAGCGTCTCAACGTGGATGGCAGGGGCGATCTCCTGGGCGAGTTTACCAGCGAGGACAGGCTCTTGATCGTCAATCAGAAAGGTATCGTGAAAACGGTAATTCCTGAGATAACGCTGCGCTTTGACGATGATATGATCGAACTGGAAAAGTGGGATCGACGTAAACCGATTTCTGCAATTTACTGGGAAGGCGAGAAGGAATTGTTCTACGTAAAGCGGTTCCTTATAGAAAACCCGGATCGCGAAGAGCTGTTTATATCAGAACATCCCAAGTCCTACCTGGAAAAGGTCTTTACCGATTACCGCCCGATGGCCGAAGTAGTATTTGCCAAAAAGCGCGGAAAGGAACGCAAGGAAAACCTGGAAGTAAACCTGGAAGAGTTCATTGCGGTAAAAGGAATAACCGCTATGGGGAACCAGCTTACAAAGGATAAGGTTTTAGAGATCAATGCACTGGAATCCCTTCCCTATGAGCTACCGGAGCCTACTCCTGCTGAGGAAATGGAGGTAATTGATGAGGAAAATGTGACTCCTGAGTCGGATTCCGGGGAGACACCTAAGGCTACCGAAAGCAAAAAGGCAGCACCAACTTCAGACGAGAAGGACCCGAAGTCTGATGATGAAGGTCAGACTTTGCTCTTCTAAACAATACTTTTTCAATTTAAAATATCCTGATATCATGAAAAAATTCTTCGAAGAGTTTAGGAGTTTTGCTATTAAGGGGAACATGATCGACATGGTAGTAGCCGTGGTGATTGGAACTGCTTTTAACAATGTAGTTAGCACGATAGTTAAGAAAATAGTCATGCCGCCTTTGTCCTTAATGACTGAAAATGTGACTCTTACTAACAAAAAGTACATTCTTCGTGAAGCCTCGGAAGGAGTGGAAGAAGTGGCGATTGGCTATGGGGAATTGCTGGAAGTGACCGTGGATTTTCTCATCATATCACTCACGGTATTCCTGGTGATACGGTTTATGAATCGGTTTAAGTCAAAATCTCAGGACCCCGAGGATACCGAGGTTGAGACACCTAAGGATATTGAGTTGCTTTCAAATATCGAGAAACTGATGAAGGAGCAGAATACACTGATGAAAAACGGGAACTCCGAAACTAATTAGGGTTTTGAAACGGCTTTACTGTCCTTTTTCTTTTTGCGGGGCCGTCCTTCATAGTTGTTAATCCTGAATAACACGTAAATAGGGCAGAAGCCAAGAGATCCGGTGATAAGAAAGATGCCGGCAAGAACCAACAGGACAATGCCTATAGGTCCATACAATACACCCAAAAAATAAAGGAGTAGTACAACGCCCGAAATAGACCAGCGAGCGATCCGGTCAATGTTACCCAAGTTTCGTTGCATCTCAAGAGGTTGACGGTCAAATATAGGGATTATACCAATATTGTACGAAAATTCCGTCATTAAATAACGGTTCACCCGTAATTATTGAGTGAGTAGGTCGTTTGAAACTTTACGGGCCACCCCTCTCTCTTTACGGGATTTACCTACTTCGCTGTATTCAAACGTATATTCTCTTCCGTCCGTTGTGAGGATTTTAATGTGGATGGCCTTTTCTTCCCGGCGGTTCCTGGGGTTGAGTTTCTTTACAATGTATTCGCAGTCGTTAATCCATCGGATGGACGCTGTATCGGCTTTCCCCTGGTAGTAATCGATTTCGATGGAATCAGAGCGCACAAAGACTGTTTTTTGTACTTCGGTGCCCACCAGGGCCTCAAATTCGAAGGTTCCGGTCTTAAAATCGGCACAATCGCGGGAAAATTCCTGACAACTCGTGAGAAAGAGTACCGTCAACATCAATAAAGCATAGCGCATGGAGAGCGTTTTGTGCAAATTTCCGAAAAATATATTGAGGTGACTATCCTTCGTAGGAAGTAAAACTGCCGTCCTTGAAAAAAATAATAACGCGATCGATCTCCTTTCGGATGTGCTCCGATTCACCCGATTGACTTTTTTCTATTTCGGAAGCTGTCTTCGAAAACGGAAATGTTGGTTGGGAAGTTTCCGAAGAGGAAGGAGAAGGTTCTTTTTTTTCTTCGGCAGGGAAGGTACCCTTGCCATTCAACAGCCAGTACAATTCGACTTCCGGAAACTCCTGAAGCACCTTCATGACAAATTCCAAACTCGGCTTATTTCGACCCGATAGGAGGTGGGAAATAGTCGACCGATTCACAGCTAACTTTTCGGAAAAAGCAGTAGCCGAAATTCCGTAATGATCCAGAATTTTTTGCAGTCTTTTCGCGAAATCGACACTGTTTACCATTGTAATAGGGCTGTT
>CAZTLE010000278.1:0-4047 GCA_964614415.1 uncultured Aureitalea sp.
CACCACCACAAAGCGATAGTTCCGGTTGTTGTCGTAATCAAAGAGTGCAAGTGGTTGGGTGATGTCGTCTTGAAAGTTCAGGGGAAATGGCGATACATCGCGCCCGGTGCGGTCTATTACATGCAGTGTGTTTTTAGTAACAAATGCAAGTTGTTTTCGGCCGTTCCGAAGCAAATCCACCTCATGAATATTGCCGAGTATGGGTGAAGAAAGTTCCTTTTGCCAGAGGACCTTACCGCCTGAAGAAATGAAATAGAGTATGTTCCCTATATCCTGAACTACAACATCTCTTCCTTGTGTTCGATGATTGTAGAAGAACTGTGGATCTCCCATTATCTCGTTTTCCAGTTCCAGGCTAAAGACCTCAGCAATTCCGGTCGAGGTTGATGACTGTTCCGAAGCTTCTTTGCTCACAAGGTTAACGTGTGCAAAGTTCCTGTCCTGGATAAATTGTAAAACGGCCAGGGGATATGTCGCGGAGGCGCTTTCATTGCCCGTACTCCTGTTACCAAAGAAATGCGTAATGGGTTCGGCGAAACCGTCTTTCATTGTATAGAAAGCGAGTGAGGAAGCATTGCTGAGTTGGGAAGCAGCATTCTCATAGATACCCGAACTTTGCAGGACACTGTTGTTTTTGAAACTTGCGATAATGCGTTCTGCCGTTTCCATATTCTCCGCAAATACAAAGAAGTCTTCCAGTTCGGCAACCAGGGTAGGCGCAGTTCTGGGAAGCAGCGGATAGAAGCTTGTATTGAACAGGTCGGTACCGCTGAATGACCGTACTTCGACCTCACGGAACGAAGTATTCTCGGATACATAACGGGCCAGCGCATCCTTTGTAATGGTTGGATCTATACTTTTTATTGCAATAGCAGCGCCCGATTGGGTGGCGATCCATCCGATCTCATTGGCCGATTCGAATAACGGGTGTACCGGGATACTGTCTGTTGTACCCAGAAACGAACCCAATTGCTGTTCCAGGGCATAAGGGTCGCTGTACGTAAACGACAGGGCCTTTCCGGCGTCTGCAGGGATGACTTTGGGGAGATCGGTCTGCTGTGGGATCTGTCCTTTAAAAATTCCAAGAAGCTGGCCGATCGTATCCGTTGCCAGGGTAACCCCGGTTCCGGTGATTCCATCAGGGAGTACATGCGTGTCGAGGGCAGTCCAGGAGGTAAACGATCTTTGAAGGGAATCGCTTTTCAGTACATCTCCCTCTTTGATGAGGGCAGTGAGGTCATTTCCTGTCTTTACCTTGAAGATCTTCTTGAAGGTGGGATCTGCTTCGACCTTTCCGTCCAGGATGTCTTCCAGAAGCTTTTGTGAAGAAGAAGCAACAAATATGCTGTCGGTTGTAGTCGCAAATTCAACCTGGTCGTTAATGGAAATGCGTTGAATGGATTTGTTATTATACGTCAGAGTTTCGATGATCTTATCCTGAATGGAATCGGGTGTGAACAACCCCTCGGTATCTCGGGTGATAAAGGCATATTGAGATAAAGCATCGTGAGGTGATATCACACATAAGAGGCTTTCGGAAGTAGTGTTTAGATGTGTTAGCAATTGGGATTTTTCTGAAAACCAGGCGAAGGAAAGTGTGTTCTCCGGATTGGAGATCAGTGCGTTATTTTCCATATCGGCTTTCAGTCCTTCAAGACTCGCGATCTTAAGGACAATATCCGATCCCTGAGGCACAAAATCCACCAATTCACGGGTTTCGGAATTATCGGATGCACAGCTTAGGATCAGCAATGACAGTCCGAGAAGAAATATGTGATTTACAAAGCGCATGCTACACAAAAGTAACAAGGAATCTACCCCTTTTCGTATACTCCGAAGAGAGTTTATTGACGTGTTTTCAACAGGAGATGACGAAGGTTGATTAAAAGGTGTGAGGTGTGAGGTGTGAGGATTTTTTGATTTGAAGATTTTCCGATTGCTCGATTAACCGATTACCCGGTTCAACAAAAAGATCTCGATACTCATACTATATCTAAAGCCTGACGCCAGAAGTCTGAAGATTTTTTGATTTGAAGATTACTTTGTTTACAAACCTCATCCCTCATCCCTCAAACCACAAACCTCAGAACTCCAGCTTAAGCTGCTCGGGGAGTAACCTGAAGCTCTTGCGATGATAGGGGGTAGGACCGTGTTTTTGCAGAGCAGCCCTGTGTTCCTGGGTAGGATACCCTTTATTCTTTTTCCAGTTGAATGCGGGAAACTCCTCGTGGAGCTCTTCCATGTAGAGATCTCTATAGGTCTTTGCAAGAACCGAAGCAGCCGCAATGTGGAGATATTTACCGTCTCCTTTAACTATACATTCGTGAGGTATTTTTCCGTAGCGTTTAAAACGGTTGCCATCTACCGCTATGAATTCCGGGACAGTTTCCAACAGATCGATGGAACGGTGCATGCCCAATATGGAGGCGTTCAGAATATTTATCTGATCGATCTCTTCCATCATCACGTGGACCACTCCAAATGCAATTGCTTCGGCTTCGATGATGGGCTTAAGCTCCATTCGCCGTTTTTCCGTAAGCTGCTTGGAATCATTTAACAATGGATGATGAAAGTCATCAGGAAGGATGACAGCAGCGGCAGTAACGGGTCCGGCCAGGCATCCCCTGCCGGCTTCATCCGTGCCGCACTCAATTAGATTTTGACGTAACTTTAACTTCAGCATGGAAATTAAAAATAAGGAATTCCGTTCAAAAGTATACCTTTGCGTGACACGGTGAGAATTTCATGAATAAGACCCTTATTTTACTGGTGTTTTTAATCGCTTCCGGGCTGGGATATGGTCAGCAGCTAGGCATTAAAAAAGAAAAGCCGGACATCGATTTGTACAAGATCATTACCGTCGATCGCGATACCACAATTCTTGACACCACTCAAAACATTCATAAGGAGTATAAATTCAATTACCTGCGACGGGATAATTTCGAGTTGTTGCCGTTTTCCAATGTGGGTCAGACCTATAATTCACTCGCCTACAACTTTGATAAACTGAACTTACTACCACTTTTTGTAGCACAGTCACATCATTTCAATTACCTGGAAGCCGAAGACATGTTGTACTACAGAGTGCCTACACCCCTTACCGAGTTGTATTTCAAGACAGCCTTTGAGCAGGGACAACAGCTGGATGCCTTTTTTACTGTAAATACTTCGGACAGGTTCAATCTTTCCATCGCTTACAAGGGTCTGCGTTCCCTGGGGAAATACCAACACATATTAACAAGCACCGGGAATTTTCGATTTACCAGCACCTATAGAACGCGAAATAACCGGTATCGTTTGCGGATGCACGTTGCGGCCCAGGATATATTGAATCAGGAGAATGGTGGCCTGACGGAAAGCTCGCTGATCGCCTTTATCAACGATGAATCTGACTTTGAGGACCGGTCTACCCTCGACGTTAATTTTGAAGACGGAGAGAACAAACTGGAGGGGAAACGGTTTTGGGCTGAGCAGGAATATGATCTTATTCAACAGCGGGATAGTACGGGATACAACATACTTACCTTAGGAGCAATTTCGAGTGTTGAGGATAAGGACTATGAATGGCGTCAAAATAGTGCGTATGAAGGTTTCGGAGAAGCGTTGGTAAGTAGCAATATCCGGGACAAAGTGACGCTAATGGATTTTCGCGCGAAGGGATATGCCCGTTTTGAGAATTCATTGGTGGGAACCGTATCGGCTTTTATCGGATACAATAGTTACAACTACGGATATAATTCGGTTTTCATTCAGGATGCCGGCCGGATCACCAATCGATTGAAAGGAGACCTTATTCAGTTTGGAGCTACCTATCGGAAGAACTACAAGGGCTTTGAACTCTTTGGAAAAGGAGCGATCAATCTTTCAGGGGATTTCACAGGGAATTACCTGAGCGGCTCGGCTTCGTATGCTTTCGATGAGGATAATAAGGTTATGGCTTCTGCAACGATTCATTCTACAGCACCGAATTTCAACTTCTTGCTGTTCCAAAGCAGCTATCTCAACTATAACTGGCAGAATGATTTTGATAACGTAAAGACCCAGGAA
>CAZTLE010000279.1:0-4040 GCA_964614415.1 uncultured Aureitalea sp.
CTCACTACTCACTACTCACTACTCACTTCTCACCACTACCATCTATCTTATCACATTTCCAACCTTTTTCAGAAATAAAATCGAGAATCCGGGGGAGGCAGTATCGCAGCTTTTCTTCTGCTTTGAGGCTATCGTGCAGCACGACGATACTTCCGGGGCGTACATGTTTCAGTACGTTCTGAAGACACTGCTCTTTTGAAAGCTTCGCATCGAAATCGTAGCTCAGTACATCCCACATAATAAGTTCGTACCCCTGGTCGATTAGCGTACGCGCCTGTTTTGATGTCAATCTGCCGTATGGGGGACGGAAGAGGTATGAGGGGTGAGGTATGAGGGGTGAGGTTTGAGGTGTGAGGTTTGAGGTTTGAGGTGTGAGGTTTGAATTTTGAATTTCCCTTTCGCAGCGTGCTACATCCTCAAGATATTGTGCACTTGTGGTTTTTCGGCCGTTGAGGTGATGAAATGTATGGTTTCCGATGGCGTGTCCTTCAGAAATGATTCTTCTGAAAATGTCCGGGTGTTTTCTAATGTTATCTCCAATACAGAAGAATGTAGCTTTCGCTTCGGCCTCTTTCAGTGTGTCCAAAACCCAGGGAGTCACTTTAGGGATTGGGCCATCATCAAAGGTTAGATATACCCGGTTGGAGGCATTTCGTATCCTCCATGTCCGTCTCGGCAGGGCATGGGCAAGAAGTGCCGGGGTTTTAACCATCCGAAGTTTCACATGGGACTAGTTTACGCTATCCGCCGTGGCTTCTTCCACCGAGGTAGAGTCATCCGTGGAAGTGGTTGTGTCCTGAGCTTCTTTTCTGCTATCCACATCTATTTGGTCGTCCGGATCCTGGTAGAAGCGACGGAATCGCTGGATGTAATTGTTGAATTCTTTTGCTTCCGCCCGGGCGTATTCCTCCTGATCATAGATGATAGTAATATCCACCAGGCTTCTATAGCGTTCCATATCGCTGATGATCTCCTGGGCAATGGCATTCGTAAGTTTTCGCTCCTCATCCAAACCACTGTAGTAGACAAGGTGCTCCTGATACATCCGAGTCACATCATCATACACCTGGCGCGCTTTTTCGGGATTTCCAACCTGGTAGTAGCCCAGTACATAAGGTTCCAGCAAGGAGTAGTATTCAAAATACTTCACCGGCATTTTTTCCATGGCCAAATCCAGTATCTGCTCGGCTTTTTCCATTTTACCCTCGTTCATGAGTGTTTCAGCCAAACGAGCCAGATTGCTTCGGTAGGTAATTCCGTTACGGCGGGTTTCGGTATCGTGATAAATATCCGGGCTTCCGCTGTTTCCCCAATCCCAACTCATAACGATATCGAACATCTTGTCAGAATCAATTCGCCCCATGTCAAACGGATTCCCGCGATCCACCGGTGTTCGGATGGGAACCAGCTTGTATACCACCCCTTCGAGTTGCAGGTAGTCCTTCATCCAGATATAGTCATCATCTCCAAAACTTCCGCCACTGAAGTAAATTGGGCGTTCCCAGTTGTTGTTAGCGATAATATCCAACATCATCATACGATTCTTGTAGAGGATATCGCTTTTCAGTTTAATGTCAATATAGGGAACGATCTTATCGGCGTCTTTCGGATCTACGATACCATTCTCCAACACCTTTTGTTTGTCTACGGGAACGCGAATTACTTTCGAAGGGAAGGTATTGGCCTCCTGACCACTCTGAAGTGGCACTTTGGTCGCCGGACTGTCGTCGGCTACCCAATCCATCCATGTATTGATGTCGATAGTATCCTGAATGGTCTCCTGGAAGAACAGGAAATCGCGCGTTCCCCATTTGTACTTGTCATGGGTGAGCTGAGACGGAATAGGATCACTGTCGTACTGCTTTTTCCGCATATCATCAATGTACCAATCTGTTTGGAACAGGCTGGTATTTACTATCCGAATATCCTGTCGGTAATTCTCTATTCCCTGCATATACCACAGGGCAAATGTGTCATTATCGCCTATGGTAAATAGTATGGCGTCTTCATCGCAGGAATCCAGGTACATTTTACCCATGGAACGCGCCGTGTATTTACCGGATCGGTCGTGATCGTCCCAATTCTGCGTAGCAAGCAATACCGGACTTGCAAGCAAAGTAAGTCCGAAGACAATGGGAATGGCCGTTTTGGGTTTCAGAAAGTCTTTTGCCATCTCATACAAGGCGTATGCGCCAAATCCGATCCACATGGCAAAAACATAGAAGGATCCTACCAGGGCGTAGTCCCGTTCCCGGGGCTCAAAGATCCGTTCGTTGAGGTATACCTTAAGTGCCAGGCCTGTAAACAGGAAGAATATCAGGAGCACCCAGAATGATTTCAGGTCGTTCTTGGCGTGGAATACGAGTCCCAGTATCCCCAATAGCAATGGCAGGAAGAAATAGGTATTCCTCGCCTTATTATCGGCCTTATCGGAAGGTAAATTCTCCTGCGAGCCGATAAACATCTCATCGATGAAATTGATGCCACTAATCCAGTTTCCGTGGAGGTCGTTACCTTCGCCTTGTACATCGTCCTGGCGTCCCGCGAAATTCCACATGAAGTAACGCCAGTACATATAACCGAACTGGTGGATGAACGTAAACTTAAGATTGTCCCCAAGTGAAGGCTTTTTAATATCCAAATAGGGCGAGAAGTCTTCCAGGAATCGGTGGTAGTCGGCTCCTTCAACCAGCCCTCTTGCATGGGCCTCTTTGAATTTATCGACCTCTTCAATGAGTCTGGGTTCGTCACGGTACTCACGTTTAACCCCAAACTCCAATCCGCCTATGAAGTCAATGTAATTACCGTTGTGTTCCAGACTCCACATACGCGGAAATATGGCCTTGTGGGCATCATCGGTATTTTGGCTGGCGTTCTTGTAATTGTTAACGATCACGTACTTGCCTGCCTTGAGATCTTTTTCGTATTTGGGTTTGTCGTCCTTATAGGGGTTGTCCGGATCGAGACCGGCATATATTTCGGTAAACAGAGGGCCGTAGAATAAGTGGGTTTCGGGATATTGTTCCCGGTTGTAATAGGCCAGTAGTTCCCGAGCGTTGTTCGGGTTGTTTTCATTGATCACCGTACCCGCATTAGCTCGTACGGGAAGCATGAGCCAGCTGGAGAAACCGATGAAAATAAAGAGAATACAAAGAAGCAGGGTATTCAGTTTCACATATCCCTTAGAACGTGTTCGTCTAAGTCCCAAATAGAAAAGGGCTATGAATGCCAATCCGGCAATGATAGTTCCGGAGTTAAACGGAAGGCCTACGGTATTCACAAAAAATAATTCCGAAGCACTGAACAGTTTCATGGATACCGGCAGCAATAGTTTGAAGATGAACAACAGTATGGCAACAACCACGAGGTTCGCCATGATAAAATTGCGCGCGGTAACTTTTTTGTAGTTCTTGAAGAAATACAGGAATCCTATGGCTGGGATGGTCAATAGTCCCATAAAGTGAACTCCGAATGACAATCCGATAAGGAAGGCGATGAGGATTACCCAACGGTCACCTCTAGGCGTATTCATTTCCCGTTCCCAGCGCAGTGCACAATAGAAGAGTGCCGACATGATAAACGATGACATGGCATACACTTCGGCCTCGACGGCATTGAACCAGAAGCTGTCGGTGAAGGTAAAGGAAAGCGCGCCAATGGCAGCTGCTCCCAGGATAGCTATTGCGTTATTTTTATTGATCTCATCTCCCTTAGCTACCACCTTTTGAAGCAGTAAGGTGAGCGACCAGAACATTAGAAGTATGGTAAAAGCGCTTGAAAAAACTGACATCAGGTTTACCGTAAGGGCAATGCTGGTAGGTTCCATCGCAAAGATGGAGAAGAAAGCCCCCAATAACTGGTAGAGAGGTGCTCCCGGAGGGTGTCCTACTTCCAGGTTACTGGCGGTTGTGATGTATTCTCCTGCGTCCCAGAAGCTGGCCGTAGGCTCAACGGTAAGCCAATAGGTGAGTAGGGCGATGGCAAAGACTGACCACCCTAATATTTTTTTCCAGTTCGGAAAGTTGAATTCTGACATACAG
>CAZTLE010000280.1:0-4034 GCA_964614415.1 uncultured Aureitalea sp.
GCCGGAAATCGCACTTCCTGGCAGCGTACAAAGGCTCTGACGCCTCAAAAGAGAAATCCGGATTCCTCTTTTGAGGCGTCAGAGCCTTTGTACGCTGCCAGGAATGCCGGCAATAGCACTTCCTGATTATTGGGTCCAAATCCAACAGGGAACCCTGTTTCCGAATCAACCGGGAAACTGGAAGTTCCATAGAACTCGGTGGCCAACCTGTTGGCTATAATAATTCGGTTATTTCTGAAATCTTCAAAAGCAGCCGAGCCGTTCTCGTCACTCCTGCTAAAGGCCGTACCGATAAGCAGGGTGGAAATATTGAAGTTTCCAAAGGTATTAGGTGTCAGCGAACGGTAGAGTCCGTCTTCCACTATGTAGTTCTCCGTGTAATTTTCAGAATACACACGGCTACCGTTGATATCAATTTTAAGGTCCGGAAGAGGTTCCAAATTGGCCTGTATGTCCATTTGGCGACTCTCTATCTCCGAGTATTGTTCGTTGAATTCCGGGTACAGGGTGAGCCATCCTCTTCGTGCCGCTTCTTCCCGTATTTCCGCCTGACTACCAAACGTAAATCCTACGGAAGGCCTCAGCGTCCCGAGGAAACCAATTGATTGCGTATATCCGGGAAGAAAAATACCATTGTTTTCCTGGTAGTTGAACTGGACACGTTTTACCATCGTGACAATATCCACGAAGGTGTTGAATGCTTTATCTCCTGCGTTCAATGAGCCACCGCCCTGAGCACCGCCTGTATTACCACCTCTGCTATTAGCGCCACCGGTCAATGCATTATTCTGATTTCCTCCTCTGTTAATGGCCCGTTGGCGTTCTTCCTTTTTACCACCGCCTTCTTCGCCCTTGGCACCTCCCTCACTACCGGAACCACTTCGGCCGCCACGTCCCGATCCGGAACCGGCACCCTCACGTCCTGATTGATTCCCACGCCTACTGGTGGTGCGCTTGGTGAGTCCCACATAACGATACAGGTTGTTCATATCGATCGTAGAGTTGATCGTATGCGTATTGGCATTCTGAATGGAATTACCCAGATCGTACGTCTGTGTCGTCCCGTCCTGAAGGGTAATATCTATACTGTTGAAAAGATCACTGCCGTCCTGCCATTGGAAATCTCCCTGATAGGTATAAGTGGCCCGCAGCCATCGAAGGAACGGGAACTTATCAAACGGCAGATCGTAATTCACCTGAAGCGATTGGAAATGTTGGTTCGGATCTCCAACATCGAAGAAGCCGTCCCAAATACCGATCGTATTATCCACTACGCCATCGTCATCGATATAATTGGTGACAATCCGGTTATTGGCCGCGTTGAAGTTAAATCGTAGCGAATTGGTAAGGTTGTAGTTAATTGTATACTGCCAGTCGAACAGGAAGTTACGTTGGTACAACCTCGGTAATGGAATGTTATCCTGAAGCAGGTTCAAATCACGGAACTTCTGCTCGTTGTACTGTCTAATAATATTTGAGCTTACTGCAATATTGGTCGGCAGGTAACTCAGATTCAAATCCTTCAGGAACTGCCAGTATTTTCCTGTGAACAGGGAATCGTTCTTTTTGAACGGCTCATAGCTTTTCGGCCTGAAACTGTAATTATAGGTAGCTCCGGCCCGAACATTCTGATCCAGCGACTCCTCAATCTCAAAATCCCTGTGATCCACCTGGTTGTAGGAATAACTAAAGGTGAAGTTCTCAATATCGTATACTTGTGATTTTCGTTCACCATTGGTGCGCTCCTTGCGCACACCGATAAAGTTAATGCTCTGTCGCTTGGTGTAATCCTGGGCCTGCCTTCGAACCCGTTCTCGTTCGGCCGGGTCCTGAGTATTATCCAAACGTGCGTCCAATTCAATATCCTGGAATTCGGGATCAAATTGCGGGGTAATAAGTTCTTCCGAACGACCGTAACTAAATGGCAATTGAATACCCCATTTCTGCGGAAGCATCTGCCCCAGATTCACATTGGTAAGCACATCATACAACTGAACGTCTTCCTGACTTCGTTGGTTGGGTCCTTGCTCAATGGAACCAAAACCTACCGTACTCTTACGACCGGTGGCCGTAATATTCATGAAATCTGCGATGTTGGCATCCATGGTTCCTACGGCAGCCCATCCGCTCTGATTCTTTAATTCGGATAAGCGTAATTCGTTGAACCAGGCCTCTCCGCAAATATTCCCTTGAGTGGCATTCTTAAGACCCAGCATGATTATCCGCACGTTCCCGAAACTAGGGTTCCCCTTAATACCGATACGCAGATCATTTTCCGGACCGGCAGCCGATGCGGGATCGAGCTCTTCCTGGGTAAAATAGGTGATCTCATTAATGTTAATATTGGGATCTCCCAGGGCCCGGGTTTTAGCCTCCTGAAGCAAACTCAATGGCATATTCAGACGGTTTTCAATAGGCCAGATCTCTTCAGCAGTGGTACTAAAGAATGGAGTCGGATTCAGTGGAATCTCAATTTCATAAAAACTCTCCGTAAGGTCGTTCCCTATTCGGATGAACGCCACCATGTCACCGTCAGAAATACCATTTTGGTTTTGCAGGGACTCCACGTGGATAAACATCTCCAGGTTCTTATACTGACGCATATCGATGTTGAAGTTCTTATACACTCCACGCCCATCACCTGGTTCAAGACCACAAACACGTAGCGCTAATGACTGCTCATCCTGACGGATAATATTGTTATTGTTATTCAACTCTTCCCTGAAAACACCCGGAGGCAATACATAGGGAATGGGTTGTCTGCTTCCGTTTTGAAGTATGTTCACCGCCTCATTCTCGAAAGTGGTATTATCCATGGAGTTATCTTCCCCGGTAATATCCAGTGATTGAAGGTATCGGCGATAATCTCCCCGTACCAGTTCCAGCGTTCCGAAACGAAGTACCGTGTTTTGTTCGAACTCGGTGAGGAACATTCGCATCCATCGAATGGATCGGAAATCGGCAGCTCCGTTAATGGCACGTGCCGGCTGGCCTATCGGAACCCGGAATTGTACCCAACGTACCGGGATAATATCATCGTTTTGCGCCTGAATCTCAACCTCCCGTATATCCGTTACAAATTCATTGTTATCTGTAACCAGTCCTCGAGTAATACCAGGCAATTCAGAAGTAATGGCACCGGCTTCCATCTCCACCTCATACTCGAAGTAGCTGTCCACGGTGTTCATCGTGTTATCACGGTTGATATCCTCAACGTCGGGCTGTGGGGTATTTCCACGATCGGTGTTGGTCACCTCCACCGGAGAGTTCCCCTGAGTACCATTGAATAATCGATACCGCTCAAGGATACCACCATCCGATTGCAGGAAGTACTGGTAGTTATCCCCTGCAGGGTCAACCAACCCCTGGAAATCAGTATATCGGCCCTGCTCTTCCGCATCGTTCAATCCATCATAACCAATATCCTGATTGGTCCGCTCCTGTCCTTCCGTATCGAAGGTGTAAACAAGCGATTGATTGGCAGGCACTTTACCCCAGTTTGTGGTAATTGTGTTGGCAGCACTACCATCTTCGGGAAGTCCGTTCTCGTATTGCTTTCTACCATCCCTCAGAATATCCTCTGAAATGTTTCCAAGGTTAAAAATTACTTTTCCACCGGGATTAGTTGCGTTTTCATCGTAGATGTAAGGGTCCATCACCCAGAACTGAATATATTCTACGTTGGAACGCTCAAAGTCGGTCGTACTAAGTTGTCTGGATATTCCTCCAAACTTGTCCTCAGGATTCTCCAGCGCACCATCAACGGCATCAGCACTATAGTTGTAAGGCCCTCTTTCTTCCGGGTAATAGGCTACGTCCAGGGTAAATAAAGCTTGTGTCTGACCTTGAATAAGATCCTGATCCGGGAATATTTCATTTCTGAACACCCTACGCGTAAACGGCGATGAAAGATCGGAATCATCAATGCCATCAGGACGCTGTGTACTGTAGAAAACAGGGTCGATCGTATACCAGTTCATCAGGGCCCGGTTGAAACCAAAACGCAAATCGTCTCGTTGGTCAGCCGGAATACC
>CAZTLE010000281.1:0-3990 GCA_964614415.1 uncultured Aureitalea sp.
TCTCCACCGTTAAACAATGTCCGTTAGATCAGGGTGTTTCTGAAGCAAAAGAATCCCTGCTCTCGGGACAGGCACTTCAGTCACTAAAAAAATTGCAAACCTTAAGTAAGGAAATTCAATGACCATACTCGACAAAATAATCGCAGATAAAAAGAAAGAGGTCGCTTTGACGAAACGGGCCATTCCGGTGGGTCGGCTTATGAAATCATATCTCTTTGACAGAACTCCGTATTCACTGTCGCAATCTTTGCGAAACTCATCGACCGGTATCATTGCGGAGCATAAACGGCGCTCTCCCAGCAAGGACGTTATTAACCTTGACGTGGACGTGCAGGAAGTTGCCAAAGGTTATGAGCAAGCCGGAGCGGCGGGCATGTCGGTACTCACCAATATGAAGTACTTTGGAGGTTCTTTGGAAGACCTGCTCCTGGCAAGGTCCAGCGTTCAAATTCCACTACTGCGGAAAGAGTTCATCGTAGATCCTTATCAATTATACGAAGCCCGTGCTTATGGAGCCGATGCCGTGTTGCTTATTGCATCCGCCCTTTCTAAGGATAAGATCGTTGAATTGTCTACCATCGCGCAAAGCATTGATCTGGAGGTGTTGGTGGAGGTCCATGACAAGACTGAACTCGACCGGGCGCTCCTCCCAACCGTGAATATAGTAGGTGTCAATAACCGCAATCTGAAAACGTTTGATGTTGATATCAATACCAGCATTGAACTCGCAGAACTCATTCCGAACGACTTTGTGAAAATCTCGGAAAGTGGAATTCACACTGGTGAAGAGTTGTCAAAACTTCGCAAGGCCGGCTATGAAGGTTTCCTCATCGGAGAGCGATTTATGAAGTCTGAAGACCCGGGAGAAAGCGCCAAACAATTTATTGAAGCCCTTTCAAAATGACCAGGCCTACGAAAATAAAAATCTGTGGTATGCACCACAATATTTCGGAAGTGGCGGAACTTCATCCGGAGTATCTGGGCTTTATTTTTTATCCGAAATCTCCCAGGTTTTTTGGAGGAACGATTCCCCTACTTCCGGATTCAATAAAAAAAGTCGGGGTCTTTGTTAATGCCGACCCTGATCTTATTCTGAATACGGTTGCCGGTCATGGGTTGAATGTAATTCAGTTGCATGGCGATGAAACGCCCGGGTATTGCGAGACGCTGAGACGCTCTTTAGACAGTCATTTTTCATCTGAGGAAGCATCGATCCCCCTTTGGAAAGCTTTTGGGGTCTCTTCCGATTTTGATTTCGAGCAACTCAAAATTTTTGAACCCCTGGCAGACGCTTTTCTGTTTGATACGAAGAGTGCCTCCTATGGCGGGACCGGCAAAACGTTCGACTGGAGTCTGCTTCAACAGTATGATCTAACAACACCTATTATCCTAAGTGGTGGGATTGGAATGGAACAACTACCGCACGTAAAAGACGTACTGTTGTCTGATCTCCCAATTCTCGCACTGGACCTGAACAGTCGTTTCGAACGAGCTCCAGGCAATAAGGATGTTCAGCAGTTGCAAAAATTCATAAGAGAGTTACGAACTACAGTGGACCTTGAATAGGATTGAAAATTTTATTAAAACATAAAGAACGAAAAGAATGAGTTATCATGTAGACGAGCGAGGGTATTACGGTGAATTCGGGGGGGCTTATATCCCAGAGATGCTATATCCCAATGTAGAAGAACTACGTCTCTCCTACTTAAACATTCTGAAGGATGACGGATTTCAGCAGGAATTTCAGCAGTTGTTGCAGGATTACGCCGGAAGGCCTACCCCCTTGTATTATGCAAAACGGCTTTCGGAAAAACACGGTACCCGAATCTATTTGAAACGAGAGGACCTCTGTCATACAGGAGCCCACAAGGTGAATAATACGATAGGCCAGATTCTGCTAGCCAAGCGGCTTAACAAACACAGGATCATTGCCGAGACCGGTGCCGGTCAACATGGAGTGGCCACGGCCACAGTATGCGCCCTAATGGGGATCGAGTGTATTATATATATGGGAGCGGTTGATATTGAGCGTCAGGCACCGAACGTAGCGCGAATGAAAATGCTCGGAGCTAAAGTGGTTCCGGCCATGAGTGGTAGCAGAACCTTGAAGGACGCCACAAATGAGGCCATACGCGACTGGATCAACAATCCGTTGGATACTCACTACATCATTGGAAGCGTCGTTGGCCCACACCCCTATCCGGACATGGTTGCGCGCTTTCAAAGTGTTATTTCCGAGGAGATCAAAAAACAGCTTGTACAGAAAGAAGGGCGCGAATATCCGGACCATGTTATCGCATGCGTGGGTGGCGGTAGCAACGCAGCCGGAGCATATTATCATTATTTGGATAACAAAGATGTCAATATAGTGGCGGTTGAAGCTGCCGGAAAAGGAGTTAACAGCGGAGAGAGCGCTGCAACTTCGGTCCTTGGACGCGAGGGGATCATTCATGGAAGCAAGACCTTGCTCATGCAAACAAATGACGGTCAGATTACCGAGCCTTATTCGATCTCCGCAGGACTCGATTATCCGGGTGTAGGGCCCATGCATGCCCACTTGTACCAATCGGGACGGGCGCAGTTTGTTTCGGTCTCCGATGATGAAGCTATGCAAGCCGGATTGGAATTGTGTCAGTTGGAAGGTATCATACCAGCCATCGAGACGAGCCATGCACTGGCGGCATGTGGAATGCTCACTTTCAAACCTGAAGATATTGTAGTTATTAATCTAAGTGGTCGCGGCGACAAAGACCTTGCGACCTATATGAACCATTTTGATCTGTAATATGAATCGCATAACTACCAGACTCCAACAAAAAGACAAGGTTCTTTCCATTTATTTTACGGCGGGTTATCCTAATTTGAATGATACCGCGGCGATAATCGAAGCTCTGGAAGCCTCCGGTGTGGATATGATTGAAATAGGGCTTCCCTTTAGCGATCCGTTGGCGGATGGTCCTACCATCCAGGAAAGTTCAACCCTTGCTCTTCGCAACGGTATGTCCACGGAAATACTCTTCGAACAACTCAAAGATATTCGTGAAACGGTTTCCATTCCGCTCATTATTATGGGATACTTCAATCCAATTTTACAATACGGGGTTGAAGCTTTTTGTAGTAGATGCCAGGCCATAGGAATTGACGGATTGATCATTCCCGATCTTCCCTTTGATGTGTATAATGAACAATATGCTTCGTTGTTTGCAACCAATGGCTTACAGAATATCTTTTTGGTGACACCACAAACTTCGACGGAACGCATTCGAATGATCGACCGGGCCTCACAGGGATTCATTTATGCGGTAAGCAGTGCCAGTACGACCGGTGCGAAAAAAGAATTTAGCAACGAGCAAACGGATTACCTACAAAGACTTTCCGAACTTCAGCTATCCAATCCATATATTGTAGGTTTTGGAATAGGTGATAAATCAACTTTCGAAGCGGCGGTTTCGTATTCTTCAGGGGCAATCATCGGGAGTGCATTCATCAAAATGCTCCGTGACAAAGGTCTTGACGGAATTGACCATTTTATCAGCTCAATTCATGGTGTCTGAATGACTTACTAAAAAAGTCATAACTTTGGTAGACACAATAATCTAAAACAACGTATATGGGACGAGGAGACAAAAAAACCAAACGAGGAAAGATTGTCAATGGCTCATATGGTAGGCTTAGACCCAGGAAGAAAGCGAAAAAAGCCATAGCCGCACCAAAGGCTAAGAAGGCTACAAAAGCAGCTCCTAAAAAAACGACCGCTAAAAAAGCCGCCGCCAAGAAATAATTTTTTCTTTCCTTTTTAAATAACAAAAACCCTCCGTCGCTTAAGCTTCGGAGGGTTTTGCATTGGTTGGTTACTTATATGTAATTACTCTTTGATGAGTCTCTTTACAGTTTGACCTGTTTCTCCCTGGATTTGTACAAGGTACGTTCCAGTAGATAGTTGCGATACATCGACGGTCTTCTGCTCGCCCATGTTATTCAGGTCTATGT
>CAZTLE010000282.1:0-3885 GCA_964614415.1 uncultured Aureitalea sp.
GTCTCTTCTGGTTCCATTGGTACCCCTTAGTGGTACTCATTTTTTCTGTAATCTGGTTGCTGTTTAAAGTTCTCATAATTGTTGATTGTTCGTTTGTTTGATTGATTAAGGACGGGATTGATTATCTGTAACGTCTCTTCTGGTTCCATTGGTACCCCTTAGTGGTACTCATTTTTTCTGTAATCTGATTGCTATTTAAAGTTCTCATAGTTGTTGATTTTTTGTTTTGTTTATATCCAATAGACGACGGTAAAATCTTTTCGTTACAGTACCTTGCAATACAAAGTACTATTTTAACCAAAATTTAACAGCAAAGCGAATGTTACAAAATATTTGAAGCGCCCGCAGATAGGCTAGTGGCTTGTAGTGTAACACCTTAGACAGAACTGTATCTCTTTTAGTACTAAACCAACGTTAAGATGAAAAAACTACTTATTACCCTCAGTACCGCATTGTTTGTCACAGGTTTATACGGACAGAAATTCGGGGTAGATCCCGCCTCCTTCTTCAAAGATGTAGATCAATCGGAATTACTCATGCTCGGAACCTTTCACTTTAAGGATGCCGGACTTGATGGGTATAAACCGGAATACGATATCGATATTATGTCTGAACAGCGCCAAAAGGAACTGCGCGAGGTTTTAGACATTATAAAGAAGTTTAAACCCACTAAGATCGCGCTTGAGGTGAAAAAGTCGCGACAGGGACACCTGGACTCCCTGTATAACGAATACCTGGCAGGTCGTTTGGAACTTAGCGCGAATGAGATCTATCAGGTAGGTTTTCGCCTGGCAAAGGAACTGGGACATACCAAAGTATATGCTATTGACGCCACCACCCGTGGTTTTTATGACGGAGATGGGGAGTACGACGAACGAGAGAACTACTTTTTGAAGAAAGCCGATCCCAAGCTTATTGAAAGGGAAGAAGCCATGAGCAAGCGGTTCTTTGAGCTTTATGCGGCCGAGGATAAGCAAAAGATACAACACACCTTGCTCGAATCATTGCTCTACGAAAACGATCCCGAACGCCGGCGCATAGGACATGGACACTATATCATAGGAAACTTCAAGATGGGAGAGGGGGATGACTACTTTGGCGCCGATAGCAGTGTATACTGGTATCTGCGCAACGCCCGCATCTTCCACAATCTGCTAAGACTTCAGGAAGACAAACGCGAACGGGTATTCCTTCTCATAGGAGCCGGTCACCTGCCTTATCTCGAATTTATGGGTGCAAGCTCACCCGATTTTAAGAAAAGACACCTGAAGGAGTTTGTAGACTAATGTACAAGGGGCGGTAGATTATTCTGCCGCCTGTAGTTCTCTGGCAACCAGGGCCACTTCGTCCAACACGCGAAGGAGATTGCCGTTCCAGAGCTTTTCGATCTCTTCCTCGGTATACCCGCGCCGAACAAGTTCTACTGTCACATTTAGTGTTTCGGAGGCATCACTCCATCCTTCAATACCGCCACCTCCGTCAAAGTCAGAACTAATACCCACATGGTCAATACCTATTTTTTCCACCAGGTAGTCGATATGGTCTACGAAGTCGCCCACATCAACCGAGGGTGGCAATCCGTCCATTCCTTCCATCTTTTGGTCGCGGAGGCGCATCATGGTCACATAATGCCCTATATAGGTATTGCGTTCTTCCGGAGACAGGCTCCTGAAATCCCGGCGTTCTACCCAGTCCACTCCCATAGAGTCCATAATCTCCTTTCCGATCTTCGTTTCAAATTCAGCCCGTGCATCGTTCTTTTCGGTGTTTAAATACGCTTTAAAGGCCACCGTTTGCACGACACCGCCGTTCTCTTTCAACAACAATAATTGCTCGTCATCCAAATTGCGACTGTGATTGCACAGGGCTCTGGCAGAGGAATGTGAAGCAATAATAGGGGCTTTGGTAAGTTCGATCATTTGTTTCATGGATTCTTTGGAAGGATGGGACACATCGATCATCATTCCCAACCGGTTCATTTCCGCAATTACTTCACGGCCCAACTCGCTTAATCCGTTATGCAGCCATACACCATCCTCTTCACCGGTATTGCTGTCACAAAGCTGGCTGTGTCCGTTATGGGACAGTGACATGTAACGGGCTCCCATATTGTAGAATTTCTCTACGTTGGTAATGTCCAATCCTACGGGATATCCGTTCTCAATACCGATCATAGCCACTTTTTTACCTGAGGCCTGAATACGCCGTACGTCTTCCGAAGTAGTGGCAAGCTCAATGCGGTCGGGCGCAATGTCGGTCACCAATTTGTGTATCGCTTCAAATTTGGAAATGGCATTGTCATACGCTTTAGCATATCCTTCTGTATTTAAGGAATCCTGTCCTGTATATACGATGAACCAGGCGACATCCAGACCTCCCTCTTCCATTTTGGGAAGTGTGACCTGGGTCTCAAGATCCTGGGTGTAGTTAACGGAGTCCGTAAAATTGGAAACACTGATATCGCAATGCGTATCAAGAGTAATTACCCGTTCGTGTATTTCTTTTGCTTTGGCGAGGAGTTGTTCTTCGGTCATTTGTTCTTCTGTCTGGTTACAGGAAATAAACAAGGCAAGGGCGGCGATAAAAGCCAGAGGAATGCGAAAATGGCTGATAGCTTTCATAAATTGCTGATTGGATGGGTTATTACAGTCAAATGTACTAATATAAAATGAGGAAAAACCCTCTTTTTTAATATGCTGCAAATTAATAACTTGCCCTAATCTTCAGGTTGAAGATAACCTCCATTTGACTCCCGATTAATGTTTGCGTTGCGCATAAACTTCAACCGATGCTATGTCGTCGCGCACTAAAATTGAATAAAATATGAAACATGTAAAACTAATTATCTGCTGTCTGTCATTTACGTTGCTGACCTCGTGTTACACAGTGCGTTTCATGGTGTCTAATGGTGTTCCTGAAACAGAAGACAGCGATTCTGAAGATCCTTTGGCCGGCCAGCAGTGGCGGGAAAAGAAAATGGTCGTAAACCGAAAGATCCTTAATGGAAATGAGTTCTTCACGATCAAAGACTGTGATTCCGGTTCCTTACATACCATTGAGTATAAGACAACCTTTGGCGGCATCCTGCTGTACATAATCACCTTTGGAACCAATAAAGAAGTAAAAATTAGGTATGTCTGCACCAAAGAGGGCAGTACCGATTTTGATGATTTTTAGTATGGCAACAACAAAAACAAAAACCAGAGAACGTTGGGATACCCTTCATAAGAACGGACCGTTTGAACTGAAGTTGTTCCACGATACCAAATTGAACCGGGACCTCTCGAAGTTTGAAAGCTATAACGCTGCTGCTACCGAGGTGAGAAGATTGATCAGATTGGCCGATAATGCCAATGAGCGATTCCGCCCTATGGGCTCTAAATGGTCGCTGTCCAGTATTGCCCATGTCGAGGACAGAATGCACTATACACCAAGGATGAACCTTAAATTCGCTATAAACGAGCGAAATATTCATCCGGATTCACCTTACAAGAGTGAGAATGTTTTTCTATTTCAATGTGGAAATGTGATTAAGGAGATCTCTCTGGCACTTCAGAAGAAGAGAAAATCCCTTAAAACGCATGGTGCCAGCAACGGCCAGACCATCGCCGGTTGCATTTCAACAGGAGTGCACGGAGCGGCCGTAGATGTGGGATCGGTCCAGGACTATGTGATTGGACTTAATTTGATCACAGGTCCGAATGCAGAAGATGTGATCTACCTGGAGCGCGCTTCGAAACCGGCATTACACGACGATTATATCAAGAATTTCAAGTGTAGGATTATTCGTGACGATACTTTGTTCAATGCGGCCCTTGTGGGTCTTGGATCAATGGGCTTCATCCATGGAGTAGTATTGGAGGCAGAAGATATGTACTTGCTCTA
>CAZTLE010000283.1:0-3869 GCA_964614415.1 uncultured Aureitalea sp.
TTAAAATCCAATGGGCAGTAATGCCCGTGCGGGTTCAAGTCCCGCCTTCTGTACAGATAAGCAAAAGCCAGATCGGGAGATCTGGCTTTTTTGTTGGACGACATGGAAAAAGCTTGCTTTTGAATATGGAGGAAAACAAAAAACCAGTGCCGCGTAGCGGCAGGGCTTTTATTTTCAACCTGTAGAAGCTGGGACTCTTCGCTGAAAGCGGAAATTCCTGCAGGGGTTATCGTGAAGATTCTGGTACAACAAACCGCAACAATATGGCGGCAAGGCTTTTACTTTCAGCCTGTAGAAGTTGGGGCTCTTGGCTCAATGAGAGATTTCCACCTTCTGTACAGATAAGCAAAAGCCGAGTCATAGAACTCGGCTTTTTTATTGGCAAACTAAGAACCTCGCCTGTAACGATTTGGGAGCAAAAAAGGGTTCAGGGATTGGGGAGCTTATAATTTCAATTTGTGGGAGTTGTAACTGATCACCTTAGCAAAAATTCTTCACTATCATATATCCACAACTCATAAGAAGTTCATTCCGGAAAGTGATACTTCAAATGTACCTTCGGTAGGGATCCACGGATTCCCGCCATTTTAACCCATGAAAGCCGCTACCTCCGGTACACATATGAAAACAAATCTCACTTAATTCTTGTTCAAACATACGATGGGGCGAGGCCCGCACTGTCTTAAATGTTCAGAATTGTTAAGAATTAGGACTTCTTTTGCTTGCTCTTAATGAACTCCGTGGGGGTCAAACCTGTTAGTTTCTTAAACGCCCTGTAGAATGACGATTTCGTATTGAACCCGGATTCCAGGGCAATCCCGTGAATGGTATAATTATCATAGCTGGGATCAAGTAGCATGCGTTCCGCTTGCGCAATGCGATGTGAATTAATAAAATCGTTAAAGTGCAAGCCAAAGTTCGTGTTGATCCACTGCGACAGATACCCCGGACTAATTTCCAATAACTCGGCCATGGATGTAAGGGTGATATTGGAATCCAGGTAAACTTTCTTTCTCAGCATAAGTTCCTGGAATTTTTCGAACAATCGCCCTTGTGTTGTTTTTGCAGAATGAGGTCTGTTTTCGTCAAATTCACAGCCTTCAAAGCTCAAATAAAGTAAATAGGAATTGGGATCGGAATCCGGGGATCCGATCAGGTGTAAAGAATCTTGTTCCTCCATAATTTAAAAAGTACCCATACGACATTCCCTTTAGGCAAATCAATGCCTAGAGTAAATAATTCGATGAGCTGTGGAGGTAGGGCGTTCGGAAAGAACCGAATGGGATTTATTGCGGTATTGCTACCAGTTCAACATAAGGGGGAGGGTTCAAAAATATGTAAAAAAAAGTAAAGTGAGTTTCCTTACCCTGTAAAATAGGACACTCAAAGGGTGGAAGTGTCCAAAAGATTTTGAGATTCAGCAAATTATAATTTGTCGCTAAAGATGTTTTTGATTTCCTGGTCTACTTCATTCCTAAGATCCTCAGTGGGCTGGGACTTTTTACCAATCCTGTATGATATATATGCAAGGAAACAAACAATGGGTAAAACAAAAGGCAATGAATACCAGAAATCATATTCGTCGATGTATTGGTTCTGGTAGTTTATGACCCCGGATAACTGGAAAAGGAACATGGTAAAGGGAACCAGAATGGCGTATCGCCACCAGTTTTTAGAAGTCAGGAACCAAATTCCAGTAAGTAGAACCAAGGTTACTTTCGTAAACAAGGAATGAAGGAAGAAAGATACATTTTGAAACCCACCGGCATAGATTGTTCCAATGAATGTATCCCATTCTTTCGAATCGGTTGGGGCAATTCTATATAGATAGAACAAAAAGGGTGTTGTTATCAACACAATTGATATCAACACCCCTACTCTGAAAATTCGTTTTCTATCCGTTTGGTGGCGGTACGTAGTCTTGTTTGTTGGTTTGTTGCTCATCAATCGTGGTTATTGATTCAGGAGTACAACTTGTGGCTAATACCATAGCCGAGGCAGCTAAAATAAATAGTAGCTTTTTCATAATAATAGATTTAGGGTTAATAACCCCAAAGGTACTTATTACAGAAAATTCCTACAATTTATTCCGCTAAATACTCACGTGATTTGGGTAATTCTGTTCAATTCGCGTAAATGTATTGTTTTTGTAAGAAATAGCGCACAGGCGCTCTTCATTTTTCGTTGAAATACTGTTAAAATTGGCCTTTTTTTAGTTGAACCCATAAAAAAACCGCTCCCTAATGTGCGGGGAGCGGTCTTTAGATTCGTTAAGAAGTCCGGTCTAGCTATCGCCTCCCATTCCTTCCTTGAGCTTGTCGGCTCCCTCTTTCATGGCATCACCGGCTGCTTCTACTGCATCGTCTACAGCTTCTTCAGCACCTGCCTTTAGAGAGTCCACTGCCTCTTCAACGGCGTCGCCTGCTTCTTCCATGGCGTCACCGGCTTCGTCGGCAGCTTCTTCAACAGCGTCCTCGGTCTCGTTCATTACTTCCTCAACCTCGTTGGCTGCTTCGTCAGCTTCCTTTTTGGTTTCTCTGCATGAATATACAGAAGCAACCAGACAAAGGGCTGCAAATGATAAAATGAATTTCTTCATAGTTGATATAGATTAGCGATTATTATTCCCGTTAAAAGTAACCAATTTTTTGAATTTGTTAACATTTGAAAGCCATTTATAGGGCTTTAGATCACAAAGAGCTAGTCATTTACAATGAAAAATGGAAATATTCCACTTATGTTTTGGAAATATTCCAATAATTAATATATTTGAGTATGGACAAGAAAATACCTATAGAAGCGCGACGATTTAAAAAAGTTCGGGAAGAACAAAAGTATACACAGCAGTCCTTTGCCGAATTGTTGGGTGTTGGAGCTACAACTGCCGATATCGAGCGTGGAAAGACAAAGCCATCCGGTAAAGTGGTTATGATGTTGCTTCGCTTATTTGGAATCAACCCCTTATGGTTGTTTGGACAAAGCATACGCCAATATGTGGACATCAGTGGAGGCGATGTCAGTCCTAAAGTGGTCACGGTGGACAGCAATGATGAAGAAACTATATTGTTGGTGAATCAGAAAGCGGCGGCCGGATATCCCCATAATATTCAGGATGTGGACTGGTACCAAACACTACCGTCATTTCACATGCCGTTGCCTCAATACCGAAATGCCACCTATCGCGGATTTCAGGTGGAAGGGGACAGTATGTTGCCTAACATTCGCCCCAATGACTGGGTGCTTGGTAAAGCGGTTTCCAGCATAGCCGAGGCTACCGACAGCCGTATCTATATAGTAGTAATGCACGATTCGGTATTGGTGAAGAAACTTCAGAAAATTCCGGGGTCACCAAGTAAGGTCCGACTCATTTCCTTTAATGAAAATTACCTGCCCATTGACATCGAAGTGTCAGATATTCAGGAATTATGGCTGGTCAACAGTAAGTTGACGTTTGGCCTGGAAGAACCGTCAAACAGCGGACTGCTTAAAGAATTGCAACGCTCCATGAATGAACTCAAAGGACAGATCAGTAATCTGAAATAATTCATGAGTTTTTCGAATTTATACGATTTTTTGAGGCGCTTGCAACAAAACAATCACAAACAGTGGATGGATGCCAACCGAAAGGAATATCACCGGGTTCGGGACTTTTTTGTCGAATGGCTGGACGATGTGAATACTACATTAGCGGCGATCGATGATGATTATTTTGACACCCCGGGTAAGAAAGCTATCAACCGGATCAATAACAACCTGCTCTATCATCCGCATAAACCCGTCTACAAGGATCATTTTGGAGCGGGGTTGGATCAACGTACCAAACAAGGAGACTTCTATATAGAGTTCGGTGTGAATGGATCCTTTGTAGG
>CAZTLE010000284.1:0-3792 GCA_964614415.1 uncultured Aureitalea sp.
TTGTGATAACCACTTCATCCAGGGCATCAAAGGTCGCTTCCAGCCGAATATTGATCTCTACGTCCTTACCAGACGTAACGGTTAAGTTAGAGATAGTCTCCGGTTCGTACCCGATAAAACTGATGCGAATGGTTTGTCGGCCAATCGGTACGTTCTCAAGTCTGAAATATCCGTCAAGATCGGTAATCACGCCCGAGGCAACATCCGAACCGAGCAGTTCAATGGTAGCACCGATCAACGGACTGTCACTTTGTTTGTCGGTAATAGTTCCTTTTATAACACCGTTTTGGGCCTGAAGTCCGGTCATGGTCAATGCGAAGAATAGTAGCAGGAATCGTTTCATGGTCGTTTGTTTTCAAACAAATGTGCCTTTGAATCGCCGAATTCGAAAATGATTTTGGCTCAGCTGTCGTTCGAACTGCTGACCTGTCAATTTATTCTGCTGGATCGTAAAATCTACCCGGATTTAACTCCCTAACAATTCATGTCTTAATTGTGACGATTCAATGGTTTATTTGACGGTTGGTCCTTTTCTCTTGGGGGATTGTAGGCGGGGATAGTTATTTTTACCTATTAACTTCAATATCTTTATGGATATGAACAGGTTGAAAAAGTTTATGTTTCGGTTTCTTATAGTGAACCTGGTTTACTTCTCGGTAAAGCTCACTATAGATTTCAACGGCCCTATCGACCTGTTTGATAGTACCAGCCTGTTCTACTATGCATCCGCCTTTTTTCTTATTATGTCCACCTGGGAGGTGAACGACTGGTTTATAAAAAGGGAGCAACGCCGGCAGAACAATCAATACCTGAGTTATAAGAACAACCTGCGGGTTCTGCTCCTTAGTTTTGTGGTCATGACCCCTATCGTGGCGTTGGTCTATTATATAGGGATCTTTGAGCTATCTGAATTTGTAAGGGCCCATTATGACAGTCGTTGGTTGCAATGGCGCATCGATGTTTTGAGAGGGATGTTGCTCGGCTTTGCTATTACTGTTTTCAATCAGTTTTATCATTCAGTACGCCAGCGTTCCCAGTTGGAGAAGAAGGTCGAGGTACTCCAAAAAGAGGCCATTACGTCCAGGTACAAATCGTTGAAAAGTCAAATCAGTCCTCATTTTCTGTTCAACAGCCTTAATACACTCACTTCGCTAATGTATGAGGACCGTGACCTGGCTTCCGATTTTGTTTCGCGTCTGTCCAGTTGCTATCGGTACATTCTCGATAACAGGGAAGAAGACCTGGTGTCACTGCAAAAAGAATTGAGCTTTCTGGATTCATTTATGTTCATGATGAACATTCGGCATGAAGAGGCGCTCATTATGAAAACTGATTTTGACATTAACCCAACCGAGTACCTTATTCCTACCCTGACGCTTCAGATGTTGGTTGAGAATGCACTGAAGCACAATTATTACTCTAAGGAGAAACCCATGACCATCGAAGTGGTTAACAAAGGTACCCAGCGGTTGGTGGTGCGAAATACCTATAGAAAACGCGAACTGGAAGAAGAATCTACAGGGTTGGGTATTCAGAACATAAAGAAGCGATATTCGTTCTATACCAATCAGGAAGTCCTGGTGGAAGAAGGGAAGGAGCAGTTTTCGATTGAAGTACCATTATTGCCAAAGAACATTAAAGAGGTAACCCTGTTGCAAATTTCATGATGAAAGCCGTTATAGTAGAAGATGAGGCGATTGCCTCCAGAAGATTAGCCAGTCTTATCGGGGAAATTGCGCCCGAAATGGAGATCGTTGGTCAACTTACCTCGGTAGAGAACGGCACACAGTGGTTCCGTGAAAATACCATGCCCGATCTCATTTTTCTGGATATTCAGCTGAATGACGGTTACGGATTCGATATTCTCGACGGGCTGGAGAATCACCCTCCTGTCATCTTTACTACGGCCTATAATGAGTATGCCATTCGGGGATTCAAATACAATGGACTCGACTACCTCCTGAAACCAATTGACCGAAACGACCTCAGGGATGCCTTATTCAAATTCAAAAAGAAGAATCAGAGTATACGGATCAATGATGTGCAGAAGATCGAACAGTTAAAGGGTCTTTTTTCAAAAGAATACAAGAGGCGGTTTATGGTGAAAGTGGGCAACCATTTCAACACCTTCAGCATTGAGGACATTGCCTATTTCAAATCTCATGAAGGAGTTATCTTTCTACATACCCATAAGGGACAGGAGTTTCCGGTGGAGTATACCATCGATCAGTTAGAAGATATTCTGGACCCGGTGAAGTTCTTCCGTATCAATCGCAAGTTCATGGTTTCCGTAGAAGCCGTGCAGGAGATCCATACCTACTTCAACAGCCGTTTACTACTTAAACTCAATCCGAAACAGGAGGAGCAGGTCATCGTTTCCCGTGAACGTACCGGTAACTTCAAGAAGTGGCTGGATCTTTAAGTATTTAACTCCTCTACCGAAGAAGCATATATTGAATTCTATTCTAAAATTTCTTTTTGATCCGAGCCGAAGACCTGATATATAAACTCTTTGATGCTTGGTTCCAAAATTCGATAAATGCCTAATTTTTCCTCAGGAATGTCGTCTTCGGAAATGGTCAAAAAATGAAGAATGGGTTTTGGTACGTCCAAGACTTCACAAATTCGGTCCAATGTTTCGGGACTGGGATCATAAACCCCATTAATAATTTGCGAAAGCGCTGTTGGACTCTTATCAATTTTGCGCGAAACCTCACTCTGCGTCATTCCTCTTTTCTTAATAAGCGTTCCAATTACTTTACCTAATGCCATATTTCGGTTTAATCATCAAAGAAGCCTGTTATTATTCGAATAAGAATAGCCATAATTTGAGCAATTCTCTTTTCAGTTTTTGCATTTTTCAGTTCTTCCTTTACCTCTTGGAGTAACTTTTTTGTTTCCTCCGGGGTTTCGGATGAAGCAATAGCCTCGTCGATCTTTTTAAATATCTCTTTGTTCATGTGAATATTGATTTTTTAATTAAATCGGAGATTTCTCCGATGAATGCTAATTAAAGAATCGAATATTCGTGATAGTCATCTAAATTTTTAAAAATAAAACCATAAATCCTCCTATGATAGAATCGCCAATTTCGTGACAGTAACCGAACGAATTTGCGAAGAATAAACTTTATGAGCTTCTTTAAATCTTCGATAAACTTGGACAACCAATCCAGAGTATTTTGCTTTCTAATACAGAAGGACAAGAAGTATAATAGATAGGAATTCTCAGATCGATCAACGACAATTTTGTACAACGAAACCATTTCTGACAAAGTCAATTCTTGAATTCTTCTTAAAGTCCTGGGAGAAGTAGCTGGCACAGTGCCAAATGCGGCATCTAATGAAACCGACGGAGTTGGAAGGTTTGTCAATACCGAATTTGCCAGTTTTATTTTGTCCAACGAAGCATAAATTTTCGATATCAATGACTTCATGTCTGGGTCATGATCAGATTGAGGTAAACTTACGTCTATATCTCCGAGATCGACAATTCTGCTCTGCACTGATAGACTTTTGGCAATAACTATATTTGGGCTTGACAAATGCCAACTATCTCTGGACTTTCGATCTGTGACCGATTGACACTCTCCAATGGGATGGATAGATAAATTGAAGTCGGGCAACAAGTCTCTAACCCGCTCGGATAAAATGCAACTATCTGTTTTTGATTTTCTTTTCATAAAAGAACATTATAAATTTAAGCAAAACTTAAAGAATATGCAAGTTTATTCATGAAATATTCACCTCCAGTGTCTTGGGACAACAAAAAAACCCTCCACAAAAGCTAAGG
>CAZTLE010000285.1:0-3730 GCA_964614415.1 uncultured Aureitalea sp.
AGTTATCTTATCAACAAGGCCTACCGTTTATACTTTTTGGTATAAGACTTATACATTTTGGTAAGTCATAAATTTGGTCTTAATTGCGTACAACGGCTCCGGCTATGAGTAGTTGCGTGGGTTAGCATGGACTTTTACAAGTACGAGAAAAGCCGGGCATTTGCCCGGCTTCATGGTGAACTCATAAGAAATCTAAGCCGTTGCCGGTTCCTTAGATCTACTTTTTGCGATACTTTCGATCAGGTCCGGTACTTTTTCAAATACGGCGGCCAGTCCTTTGGTTTTTCCGGCGGCCAGAAATGATATTTCCTCACCCCTGGTTACCAGGAAACCTATGGGCTCAATACCTACTCCGGCTCCTGCACCCATTCCTTCTCCTCTTTTTCCTTTTCCTTCGGTACCTTCACCACCACCTGAACCAAAGCCCATTCCTACTTTAATAACAGGAACGCATTTAAATTCACCAAGGTCAAACTGTTCTCCTACAACAGTGTCCGTCTTCACTTCATTTTGGATGAAGTCTGTAATCTTTCCTAACAATTCGTCAAAATGTAATTCCATGGCTGTTATTTTAATTAATAAATGATTTGATCAGCGTTATTGGTCTGTTATACATGTGAATCAGTAGTCGATTGTGTCCTTTGAAATTGATATAAAAACCTCCGAAACGATGATCTAAATAGGTGAAGATCGGATACAGTTTGGCGTTCATAACATAATCTCCGGTATCGATATCGATTAGGAACTTCTTGACCTTGAAAGACTTTAAGAGCCTAAAAGCAGTTCGTACGCTCATGGACCTTTTTTTCTTTCTGCCCCGGGCCCGCAATTTCTTTTTTTGTTTCTTTTCACTGGAAGTGGAAGAACCAATTTTGCGCAATGGGTAGAAGTTGAAGTTCATGAAGAGTACGGTGAGTTTTACTTTAAGAAACTCCTTTTCTTCCTTGATCAAAGTAGCCTTTGCCAATCCTTTTAGATTCACATAATATTGATCCGTGGCGGTGTCAATATGCAGTACTATGGGAGCTAGTAAGAGATAGGTAAGTGCTAAAAGAAGAACCATCAAAACAATGATCCAGACCATTCTAACACATTTTCAGCAAAGGAACTTTATTTGCCCGGGACGTACAATGACATTCGTCAGGCCTGATCATTTTTTTGGTAGTTCTAATAACCATCGAAACAAAATTTGGTACTTCTACTTTATAATTAAGACGGCTTATTATTGTTTCCAGGGTTTTGGGGATAAAGCAAAAAAAAACAAATTATGTTGAGCCGAAAACGAAACAAAAAAGTTTACCCTCCCTTTATAGGTATAGAACATGGGACTAAACCCATGCACTATTAAAAATGATAAAGAAAAGAATCAAAAAAAGAAAGAAAAGATTAAAAAGGAAAGTTCGAAGGTTAGGGAAGAAATTCCCAATTCTAATGGCAGAAGGACTTATAATTATCGAATTCTTAAGGGTTGTAATCGAAATCCTATTCATCACTAGAAGTGAAGGCTAGCTCATTCTTTGCCATTTTATGAGAGAATAGAATTGACTTACTTTTCCTACAATTTTAACAAAATTATCCTACCATAAATTCCTTACATGATCTATTTGCCGTATTTTTGGGCACTTATGTAAAGCCCAGCCTGCTGTCGTGAAAAAGGACATCATTTTTGTTGTAATCCAGTTCATTCTGTTTGCGCTGTATTTCATTGACTGGAATTTCATCGAATATTCTATTCCTAACTGGTTGTGTTATGTTGCTATCGGAATTACAGGACTCGGACTTCTCATTATTCTTTTCGGGATACTTAATTTAAATGAAAGTTTATCGATTTTCCCTTCTCCTAAAAAGGACTCGTCACTTATATCCAACGGAATCTATAAATATATCCGGCATCCTATTTACAGCGGGATCCTGATTGCTATGATGTCATATTCAGTGTATGAGGTTTCGTTGATAAAGTTCCTTATCACCATTCTGCTGGCCGTTGTTTTTTATCTCAAATCCGGCCTGGAAGAGAAGTTGTTGGTTGAGCGATACGAGCAATACGACGACTACAAGAATTCCACAGGTCGATTCCTGCCTCGACGAAAGAATAACAAGCCCCGATAACCGTATAACAATTGGTGATAACTTTTCTGTAAGGATGTTGCCAAAGTTGCTACTTTTACAGTCCATATTTCTTTGATCAATAAAGTTATGTCAGATACAATTGAACGTATAAAATGTCTTATAATAGGCTCCGGACCTGCGGGTTACACAGCAGCGATCTATGCTTCCCGGGCCGACCTGAAACCTGTAATGTATACTGGGTTGGAACCCGGTGGACAGTTAACCACTACGACCGAAGTTGATAACTTTCCCGGCTACCCGGATGGGGTGGACGGGCCTTCCATGATGGTGGATCTTCAGAAACAAGCCGAACGTTTTGGTACCGAAGTCCGAATCGGGATGGTGACTTCCGTTGATTTCAGCGATGAACCCGGAGGAATCCATAAAGTGGTTGTTGACAACACTACCGAGATTGAAGCCGAAACGGTGATCATTTCTACGGGAGCAACGGCCAAATACTTAAATATTCCAAGTGAGCAGCGCTTACGGGGTGGAGGCGTATCCGCCTGTGCCGTATGTGATGGGTTCTTCTACAAAGGACAGGACGTAGCTATAGTTGGTGGTGGAGATACCGCTGCCGAGGAAGCTACCTACCTGGCCAATATCTGTAATAAAGTAACCATGTTGGTTCGCAAGGACCACATGCGCGCATCCAAGGCCATGCAACACCGGGTGAATGCCATGGAGAACATCGATTTACGATATAACACCGAGGTTGATGAAGTGTTGGGTGAGCAAGTTGTGGAAGGATTGCGAATGGTCAATAACCAAACCGGAGAAAAGGAAGAGATCGCGATTACCGGATTGTTCATAGCTATTGGACACAAGCCGAATACGGAAATATTCAAAGGGCAACTGGAGATGGACGATACAGGCTATATCATTACGCATGGTAAGAGTACTAAAACCAACAAACCCGGAGTATTCGCAAGTGGTGATGTTCAGGATAAGGAATATCGTCAAGCCGTAACCGCCGCGGGTACAGGATGTATGGCAGCCCTGGACGCAGAGCGATATCTACAAACCGTAGAATCTAAAGTGACCGCTTAGTTACACGAATCATAAATAAAAAGCCGGAGAACATGCTCCGGCTTTTTTTATGTGCTTAATTGGGCATTTGATGATCATAGCTCAACACCCTGGTGATACGCCATACCCCGTCTTCCTCCAGGATCCAAAGATGTGAGAATTTTGCAATACTCCCGGCTGTTTCACCTTCTCCCTTCCTGGTTTCGAAGAAGCGATGGACACCGGTTTGAAGGGCTCCGTACAATTTACCGTTGTTTACCATGGGAAACACCTCCAAACTACCGTCGACTAACTCTCTCCTTGATGAGAACGAATCGGAACCACAAATTCCATTTTTGAATTGTTCAATGAAATTACTTTTACTGGTTTCAACTCCTGAACGATCGTGATAGAATTCAAAATCTTCACTGATCAACTCCTCAAAGGGTGCCATTTTACAGGTATTGAAGCCCACGGTAAATAACAGGCTGTCATTCTTCCTGAGCATTTCAAACAGTTCTTCAGGGCTGTTTTGGGTGAATCCGGATAGAGATATAAAACTGGTCAGGATAGCGATGGTGATCTTTTTCATGCTGATTTATTGTATAAAAAA
>CAZTLE010000286.1:0-3726 GCA_964614415.1 uncultured Aureitalea sp.
TTTATTGGTTAATTGTTACTTGTTATTAAGCACTTAACATTTAACACTCAAAACTCAATTACATAGCGTTGATTCGTTGATCTGTTTATTCGTTGATTAAAGAGGAGATTCAATTCAAAATTCAACACTCAACACTTAACACTCAGAACTCAACACTCAACACTCAACACTCAACACTTAATTACGTACAATCACGTATAGTATTCTTTAGCAGAGCCAACTACTTTTATATCAGCATTATAAAACTGAAACCATGACAACCGCAGCCGTACAAGCCAAGGATCGCATTCAACTCCCCTTCGAATTCGACGTGGATAAAATGAACTCCGAATTTTCAGCACTCAAGTTGGGGCATTTTGAGTACTATAACGTAATCCCTTTACGAGCTCCTGCCCATGAGGTAGACCGCTCACTCCCCTTTCCCCCTCCTGCAGATGATTATGCAGACGGTTCCTGAACCGACTGGCTCGATACGCAAGCTTTGAACAATTCGCCGTACCTAAAAAGCATAGTAGACACATTTAGAGCCAACACCACGGTCACTTTGGTCCGCTTACTTCGATTGGCGCCCAACTCGGTGGTCAAAGAACA
Source organism: uncultured Aureitalea sp. (assembly GCA_964614415.1). GTDB lineage: Bacteria > Bacteroidota > Bacteroidia > Flavobacteriales > Flavobacteriaceae > CAZTLE01. Next base: position 592 of record CAZTLE010000286.1, read on the forward strand.
CACCGATCCTACACTCGGACTTGAGGTAGAACGTTCGGTAATTCGATTAACAGTTCCTATCCTGAACGCACCCGGAGTTGAATTCTACCTGAACGACTCCATTGTACCTATGCAACCGGGCGAATGCTGGTACCTGCGCCTCACCGATCCTCACAGAGTGATTAACAACAGTTCGGTGGAGCGCGTGAATATGACCATTGATATGATCCCGAATGACTGGATTCGAAATATCATAGCCGAAAACCAGTAATACTCGCCGGTACAAACCTGTCTTCGCCTAACGGACTTCAGGAAAATTAGCCATTATTTAACCCAACCAGGTCGCGGAAAAGTCTTAAACTGCTAACTTTAGGGTAAGAAAAAGGCCATGGTGGAAATCATTGATCTTAGTCAGGAAATCTATTCGGGAATGCCGGTATTCAAGGGATTGCCCCAGGTTGCCATGCGCGTTCACAATACGCATGAGGAATGGCTGGGTATTGAGAATCCTGAAACCGAAACTCCCAGCGTCTATAAATTGGAAATGGGAGAGCATACCGGGACCCATGTAGATGCACTTAATCACATGGCCCGCGAACATGCCGGCAAGTCCATAGACACTATGCCGCTTTCTATGTTTTACACTGAAGGCTTTTGTCTCGACTTTTCACATAAAGGCCTTCAGGAGCTTATTTCTTCAGAAGAAATAAAGGCCGCAATAAAGGATGATGGCCTTGAAATTAAGGAAGGAGATACAGTCCTGTTCTACACCGATCACTATCGCAAGCACTTCAATACGGAACAATGGAGTATTGGACCCGGCCTTACAGCGGAAGCCACACGTTGGTTGGGAAATCAGGGAATAGCTGCCTTTGGAGTTGAAACCATGTCACCTGGGGTTCCTGGGGTTTCCAATAAGGAAGTACACTACATCTGTGGGAACATGGGATTCACACACTACGAGAATCTGATCAATCTTCACCGGCTTATCGGGCGCGGCCGATTCCGGTTCATAGGACTACCTCTGAAGATTCGGGGTGGTACCGGATCGCCGGTACGGGCGGTGGCCGTATTTGAATAGTATACGACGTGATCATGTAACAAACAGCGCCAAACTGCTACTAGCTATATAAGGCGTATTCAATGAAAACCCGCATTTGGTCAACGGCAGATTCCGAACAAACCCTCATCCTCCAGGATGGAAGGAAATTGGGTTTTGCTGAATACGGTGATCTTAACGGATTCCCGATCATCGGACTTCACGGGACTCCGGGTTCACGGCTTTGGTTTATCGGAAACGACGAAACGGCCGTCGACCTGGGAGTTCGATTGATCACGGTCGACCGTCCTGGCTATGGTTTGTCCACACCTCTTTCCAAACGTACGTTGCTGGACTTCAACAAAGATCTGGATCAGTTAATCTCGCATCTTGGGGTTTCCCGATGCTCCATCTTTGGTGTTTCCGGAGGAGGCGCATATGCACTGGCCTATGCTTCGCATGAAACAGCTCCAATTTACAAGGCAGGCCTTGTTGCCTCCATTTATGAATTTGAAAATGGAAAACCTCCCTCGGATATGTGTCGGCCTAATCGTGTTGCCTTTTACCTGGCACGGCGCTTCCCGTGGTTACTTCGGTACTCCTACCAACAACAAAAGAAGCTCATTGATACCAATCCGCAACTTTACGTGTCTTCAGTTCAAAAAACGCTGGGACATTTGGCCTATTCCGATCAGCAGCTCTTAAAAGATGAGAGTATGGTGGCCTCTATGTTGTTGCAATTTCGGGAAGCCTTTCGCCACAGTGCTACGGAAGCCGCACATGAACTTCGAATGATGTCACAACCCTGGGGTATCCCCTATGAACAGATTGCTGTTCCTGTTGAAATATGGCACGGTAGCGAAGACACCTTGTCTCCCATACGTGGCATGGAAAAGTTTCATCAGATTCTTCCTGACAGCAATTTCCACGTGGTTCCCGGAAAAGGTCACTTTTTGGATGAAGAAGCCGTCATTTGGCAAGACATCCTCGCTACGCTGAAACCAATTTAACAGAACCAAGTGTAACGATCTGGGGAGTCTTCTGTCCATAGAATAGCACCAACATTGCATAAACTCTGTAATTATGAAAAGTAAGCTGTCCTTTCGCATAGCCACCTGTGTACTCTTTCTTTTGCTGTTTTCGATCCCGTCTCATGCTACATGGTCGATAATTGCTGTGGACCGGAAAACGGGAGAAATAGGTATTGCCGGAGCGTCCTGCACCTTTGATGTTTCGGGTATTGCCTCGATAGTACCGGGAAGAGGAGCCATAGTAGTGCAGGCATCCAGCAGCTACTTCGCGCGTATGAAGGGTGTTGACCTCATGGAATCCGGGGCTTCTATTGCAGATATTTTGGCCGCAATGCGGAATCCGGAGTTCAACCCTGAATCCCAGCAATACGGAGTTATAGTTCTTGATGACAACACAACACCTCTGGTGTACTCAGGTACAGAGATTCATGATTGGAACGGAGAGAAATTAGGAAGTGACTTCGCCGTAATGGGAAACATCCTGGTAGGGAGTCGGGTGATCGAAAAGGCATTTGCAGCTTTCAATGAGAACAGAGACAAACCTTTTGCCGACCGACTTATGATGGCGCTCAAGGCCGGCGAAATGGCCGGTGGTGATAGTCGGTGTGGTGCACAGTACGCGCGATCGGCTTTTATCTCGGTGTACTCTCCTGAAAATGGAGCCATTCTCAAAATGGCGGTTCAGGGCCTCGAGACCGGTGGGAAACCAGCCGTTACATTGCTAAATAATCAATTCGATCAATGGCGACGTGAAGAGCAGGAGGATTAATACAGCTTTCTTATCTTATAACTATTCCACTGGTTATACTCTGATCATCAATACAAAAAACGGGTAAATAATTTGCGTAACTAATCGGTTACACATATATTTGTAACCAAACAGTTACACATTATGCGTAGAGATGTTTTTCAGGCCATAGCAGATCCAGTCCGAAGGGAGATAATTGATCTTTTGGCTGAGGAGCCCATGACGGTCAATGCAGTAGCAGAACGTTTTGATATAAGCCGGCCAGCCGTTTCTAAGCATATTCGGATTCTAAGAGAATGCGGGCTACTGACAACAGTTACAAATGGCAGGCTTAGCAC
>CAZTLE010000287.1:0-3726 GCA_964614415.1 uncultured Aureitalea sp.
TGGCCGCTCGTCCGGTGGGGGCCAGAAGCACGGAGGACCGTTTGGCTTTCCATAGATTCTTTACCAGTGTTCCTATAATGGTTGTCTTTCCGGTTCCAGCATATCCCTTGAGCAAAAAGACTTCCTGTTGGTTCGTATTGAGTATGAATCGGGATAGCAATTGCAGGGCTAAATCCTGCTTGCTCGTGGTCTCATGGGGAAACCCGGATTTGAGCAAACTGTAAAACGTTGAAACCTCCATAAAACCCTGTAGATAAAGGGCTGTAAAGATAGCCATGATTTTTTGGCAATATACTTTTACGATTAAAAAAAAATTGTAGATTTGCGATAGACCTAATTTTTTTAAAAACTTATACTAAAACTATCACATAATGAAAGTAGTAATTCAGGTGGTTCTTTGGCTTATTATCGGGTTCCTTGGATACAAGGTGTATGATTCTGTTAGCGGACCTGTACGATTCAATAAGATCAAGGAAGAGCGTTATCGCGCGGTAATTAAGAATTTGAAGGACATTAGAACGGCACAATTGGCGCACCAGGAGATCACCGGAAACTTTGCCGGAACTTATGATAGTTTGATTCAGTTTATCGACACGGCTCAATTTGCCATTACCGTTAGACGGGATACCAGCTATGCTGATGTTGAAAAAAACAGGGCCTTCGGTCTTGATGAGGGTTACTATATTGAAGACATTGTTGTTGATACTATTGGTTATGCCGCAGTAAAGGACTCTCTTTTTGGATCTACCGATCGTTACAAAACAATGATGAATGTGCCGGTTGAGGGTCTTGATGCTAAGTTCGAGCTGCAATCCGGAAAACAGGAAAAGAACGAGATAGAATATTCGGTCTTCATGGCTCGTGTTGCGAAAAGTGTTATTCTTTCAGATCAACCCGAAGACCTGGTACTTCAGGAAAATGCCGCCAAATCGGTGGAAGAAGTGAACGGAAGATTTATTCAGGTTGGGTCTATGGATAAGATTGATACGAGTGGTAACTGGCCCAAGTTATATGACACAAACGAAGAAAACCAACAATAAAGAGAATACAACTTCAAATACAAGACTGTCCGTTCAAGTAGCATTGACCGGACTTTCTTTTTTGGTATCGGATGTTGACACCGGTGCTTCTTTATATTTCACAGAGAAGCGCTACTCCTCTACTCCACATCCGGAAGAAATTCAAACCGACATTGAAGAGTTGTTGGAACAGGAAGAACTCGACAGATCCTATAAAGAGGTAGTTCTGGTCTACGCAACCGATGTGTATACGCTGGTGCCTGGATCCCTTTTTGATGAAACCAAGGCCAGCGAATACCTGAAATTCAATTCAAAGATCCTTGCGAACGATTATGTAGCACACGACAGGCTTGAAGGTCAGGAGCAGGTCGTAGTATATGTTCCGTATATGAATGTGAACAACTTTATGTTCGATCGCTTCGGTACGTTCAAGTATTATCATTCGTTGAGTGTGCTGCTCACCAATTGGCTAACCAAGGACAAATACTCGGTCGAACCCAGGGCGTATATGCACGTAATGGATGGTGCCTTCGATTTGCTTGTAACGAGGGACGGCAAGTTGGCTTTGGCCAATACGTATTCATTCAGAACTCCCGAGGATTTCATTTACTATGTGCTTTTCAGTTTTGAACAACTCACGGTAAATCCCGATCAAATTGAAACCCAGGTATGCGGAGCCATACGCAGAGAAGATGCGATCTTCGAAATCCTGTATAAGTACGTGCGCAACGTCGATTTCACTCCCGCTCCCGAACTACGCATTGACCATGCCCCGGATCATTTTCATTTTGTGTTAAAGCATCTAAGCTAATGCGAATCATCTCCGGTTCACACAAAGGCAAACGCCTCATTGCACCTCGCAATCTTCCCGTGCGACCTACGACCGACTTCGCCAAGGAAGGGCTTTTCAACATTTTGCGAAACCAATTGGAACTTGATGAGATAACTGTGCTGGATCTTTTCACCGGAACAGGTAATATTAGTTTTGAGTTTGCTTCCAGAGGTGCCGTTCATATTACCAGCGTGGATGCCCATTACGGTTGTGTGAAGTTCGTTCAGAAGATCGCTTCGGAATTGGAGTTTCCTATTACGACGGTTAAAGCGGATGTCTTCAAGTTTATCTCGGCACAACGCGGTTCCTACGACGTGGTCTTTTGCGATCCGCCGTACAATTTTGAGGATGAGCAATTTGAAGAGCTGGTTAGTAAAATCTTCGGGAACGACTTGATAAAAACAGGAGGATTCCTTATCATTGAGCATTCAAAGCATACGGACCTCTCTGCATTGGAACACTTCAAAGAGGCGCGAAAATACAGTAGTTCGGTGTTTAGTTTTTTTGCTTAACAAGTAAGTATGACAACCTCAATCCCCAAGGTCATCGAGCTGGAGTTTGCACGGCTTGAGTTATACGCTGATTACGTCGTTTCCACCATTGCCGAAGGAACCGTAATCGGGTTGGATCACATACAGGAGTTCTACCGAATTTTTGACAAGTTCTATTCCCACCGCCCGTTTGGCTATATATCCAACCGCATTCACGATTACACGGTAGACCCTACCTGCTATCTTCAGGAATATCAATATCCTCAGTTAATTGGAATTGCCGTTTGGTCACATTCGGAGGCTACGTATAAAAACGCCCGTTTCGAGAAAACTTTCTATAAGCGCCCGTTTGATGTGTTCTATAATTTGGAAGATTGCAAAAACTGGGTACTGAACGGCATCAGCGATTATAAAGAAAAAGCAGGCCTGTAAGCCGGATTCTGTCCCCTGTAGCATGCGCTACAGGATCCTTATCATTTATCTGGACGCAGTGTTACCAATACGTTCTATCTGCCTACCCTCCTGCATCGGGCGGGAACCCTTCAGCGCAGGTATACATGGCATTTCACCGCATAGAGTTTACCTGATTTCACTACAGCATTACCTGTACATACTTTCTGTTGCACTTGTCCTCTCCCGATATACATCGGGATGACGGCTGTTAGCCGCTATGCTTCCCTGTGGTGCCCGGACTTTCCTCCACTGACGATGAACATCAGCAGCGATAAGGCGGCTTGCGCAGCAAAGGTAATACAATTAGCCAGGTAAAAGGATTAATCCTCACGCAGGTTTTTCACCGGATTTTGATAAATGGCCCTTATTATTTGCCTGCTAATGGTAAGCATACAGAGGAAACCAAAAAGCACGACTGAAAAAAGAAAATGGCTAACGGAAATCTCTACATGGTAAGCAAAGCCATTGAGCCAACTATTCAATGTATAGTAGCTGAGTGGAACAGCCAGCAGGGCTCCTGCTATTAATAGCAGTACATACTCCTTTGACATTAGGGCAATCAAAGACTGCCATCCGGCTCCGATTACTTTCCTGATACTGATCTCTTTCGACCGGCTTCCTATGCTGAAAGTGATCAACCCATAGAGTCCCAGACAAGCCAGTGCCACGGCCAACCCGGAGAAACCGGTGATCAAAACTCCGAGCTGTTGTTCCGATTGGTAGAGTTGCTCTAACCGGTCATCCATAAACCTCAAGTCCAGCGGCAGGTCAGGGGTCACTTCCTCCCATGCCTGTTGTATAGCCTCTACCTTTTCTGACAGGTTGCCGGCCGTTACACTCAGAGTGATGAACTGCAAATCGATAAAAGGCATGACCATTACCATAGGACCAATTTCATCATGTAGGCTGGAGAAGTGGAAGTCTTCCATAA
>CAZTLE010000288.1:0-3669 GCA_964614415.1 uncultured Aureitalea sp.
TCGCTAGCTCACTAATCCTACGAATGGCTTCCCGTATGTTAGCCTCCGAAGCGGCGTATGAAATACGAATGCAATTAGGGTCGCCAAAGGCCGAACCGGTCACCGTGGCAACATTGGCTTCCTCGAGAAGGAGCATGGCGAAATCAGAAGCATTTCCGATCATTCGCCCTTTTATAGTCTTTCCGAAGTAATAAGAGATATCGGGAAATACGTAGAACGCACCTTCCGGCTCGTTGGTCTTAAACCCGGGTACTTCAGCCAGTAAACCGAGAATTAGTTTTCGGCGTTCTTTAAAGGCATCGATCATATAATGAATAGCCGATGGTGGGGTGGTCAGTGCGGTTATAGTCGCTCGTTGTGCAATACAGTTAGCACCGCTGGTCACCTGTCCCTGCATTTTATTACAGGCTCTTGCAATCCATTCCGGACCTCCAATATACCCGATACGCCAACCGGTCATGGAAAACGCCTTGGATACTCCGTTTACCGTGACTGTCTGATCGTACATATCATCAAATCCGGCCATGGAAACATGTTCGCCCACAAAGTTGATGTGCTCGTAGATTTCGTCACTCACTACAATTATGTCCGGATATTTTACCAGGACATCGGCAAGGGCGCGAAGTTCTTCTTTGCTGTATACGGATCCGCTGGGATTACAAGGAGAACTATAGATCATCATCTTGGTGCGCGGTGTGATAGCCGCCTCAAGGGCTTCGGGTGTGATCTTGAAATCCGTGTCAATAGAAGTTGGGATTTCCACAGGTATACCTCCGGCCACTTTGCTGATATCACTATAACTCACCCAATAAGGCACGGGTAACAATACTTCGTCACCCGGATTGAGCAATACCATGGCCAGATTGGCCAGTGACTGTTTGGCTCCGGTCGAAACCACAATCTGTGAAGGGCCATACGTAAGTCCGTTATCCCTTTTGAATTTTGCTATGATGGCCTCCTTTAGGTCTCCGTAACCGTCCACCGGAGGATATGCATGATAATCGTCCTTAACGGCCTGAATGGCAGCATCTTTTACAAATTCCGGAACTGTAAAGTCAGGCTCGCCCAGGCTGAGGCCTATGATATCCTTGCCGGCGTTTCGCAACTCGCGGGCTTTGGCGGCCATTGCTAATGTGGCCGAAGTGGCCATTTCATTGATTCGGGTGGATAATTTCGGATTCATTTTACACTTGCAAAGCGGGGTTCATCCCCATCTGTTTTAAATGTTTAAAATGGGCCATCACGGCCTTGCGGGTTGATTTGTATTCGTTGTAAGGAAGATTGAATTCCTTGGCAGTGCTTTTAACGATCCTGGAGATCTTCGTGTAGTGAACGTGACTGATGTTCGGAAAGATATGGTGTTCCACCTGATGATTTAATCCTCCCGTAAACCAATTGACCAGTCTGTTCTTCGTCGAAAAATTCACCGTGGTGAATAATTGATGAATCGCCCAGGTGTTCTTCATGGTGCCGGACTCATCGGGTAGCGGCATCTCGGCTTCTTCGACCACATGCGCCAATTGGAAAACAATGCTCAATATGAGGCCCGCGGTATAATGCATGATGAAAAAGCCAAGCAGTATCTTCCACCAGGCAATGTTGAAGAAGATCAACGGAATCACTATCCAGGTTGCCACGTATAGCATTTTTGTGATAAGAAGGATACTCCATTGGCTAATCGGTTTCGGCATTTTACCGTACGATAGGTTCTTAGCCAAATACCGGCGGGTTTGTTTGAAATCTGCGGTCAGCATCCAGTTAAACGTCAACAGTCCGTAGAGGAAAACACTGTAGTAATGTTGGAATTTATGGAACCTTCGCCATTTCGTGTGTCTGGTGAAGCGAATTATATTCCCAACATCAATATCCTCATCATGGCCGTGAATGTTCGTGTAGGTATGATGCAACACATTGTGCTGTACCTGCCAGTTGTAAACATTTCCGGAAAGGATATACATGCTACTTCCCATTAATTTGTTTATCCACTTTTTGGATGAGTAAGACCCATGATTGGCGTCGTGCATGACGTTCATTCCCACACCGGCCATACCTACCCCCATAACTATGGTAAGCAGTAATTGGGCCCAGGCGGGCAAATCAAGGGTTAAGAGCAAAAAATACGGGGAGAGATACAGCGAGAACATTACGAGTGTCTTCAGGTATAATTTCCAATTCCCGGTACGGGCAATGTTATTATCCTTGAAGTAAGTGTTTACACGTTTGTTCAGGGTTCTGAAAAACCTGGCTGAATCTACTCGTGAAAAGGCAATCTTTGTTTGATTCAAATCTTTATCAGGGTTACAAGGGGGATACCTAAAATAAAGCCACTAAAGTACGCATCTTAAGCCGAACTTGAGCGACTCCGTTCCAAATTTTATCAAAGAAATTTTACCTTTGGCGGTTAATAAGTGTCTATGAAAATTCTCGAGAAGTACTTTCCGGAACTCACTGAAAATCAGAAGAATCAGTTTGATAGGTTGTTAAGTCTTTACACCGAATGGAATGCAAAGATCAATGTGATATCCAGAAAAGACATCGACGAATTGTACATCAGGCATGTGTTACACTCGCTGGGGATCGCTAAAGTACAGCCGTTTCTACCCGGGGCGCAAGTGTTGGATGTAGGCACCGGAGGCGGGTTTCCGGGCATACCTCTAGCCATTTTGTTTCCGGAAACACAGTTTCACCTTGTGGATAGTATTGGAAAGAAAATAACAGTGGTTAAAGCTGTCGCTGACGCCCTGGGGCTGGATAACGTAAGGGCGACACATGCACGGGCAGAGACCGTATCGGATCATTACGACTTTATAATCAGTCGTGCGGTTACTCGAATGGAACCCTTCGTGGATTGGGTTCGAAGGCGGGTGACCAAGAAAAGCAACCACAAGTTGGCCAACGGTATTCTGTATTTGAAGGGAGGCGATCTTTCTGAAGAACTGGCGTCCTTTCCAAAGGCTGGGATCTATCCGTTGAGTGATTATTTCGAAGAAGATTTTTTCGAAACCAAGAGCGTGGTGCACCTTCCGTTAAAGTACCGCGGTTAACGTACCTGGCAAACCGTTAAGTCTGTATTTATATGCTTGATTTTCAATTGAGTAATCAGGAAAAATCCTGATGAAATTTGGGTCTTTCACCTACCTTTTTTGCTCACTTCAATACATAGTTTTGCGTCATTATTAATCAAAATTAAAGTTATGGCAACAAAAACTTTTGAAGTGCAGACCTACCGGGTTGCACTGGGAGATCGCATGACCGGCGTTGCAGATGGACAATCGATCAACTTTAGAGGCTACATAGTATGTAATGGTGCAGATGGTTATCATCTGGTGTTTTACTTTTTAAACCCTTCAAGTCCGGTGCCTTCACCGAGCTATCTGGAAGAATACAAGAGGGGAGTAGTGTATTTGCCTTTTGATCAGATGCATAACTATGTCGATCTTTTGCGAAACGAAAAACCCATGTATGCCTACATGAACTCGAACAGCCCACAGTGGAACTCTATACGGACCACCAACGAGCCTGTTGGAGATGAAGAAATGTAGAAGCTTAATGTGACATTAGATGGCGGGGTACTCCGGTATCCCGCTAGTTATTCTTTTCCGCGGAAATATTCAATTATACCTGTTTCAAGCCGGGTAACAAATATCTCTTTTCAAGAACCATGAGGTA
>CAZTLE010000289.1:0-3623 GCA_964614415.1 uncultured Aureitalea sp.
CCTTGTCTCCCTTTCGGCAGATTACTCCAAATTTGCTAACAGGCTAGTTCACCGTTACTTGTGGTTCTTTGACTTACATTGTCAGTCATATGATTAGGGTTCGAAAAAAATCATAAAAAAAGCGCTCAATTTCTTGAACGCTTCCGGATGTATATCATTTTTCACTATTCTCTACCCATATACAATGCATAAATCAGCCCGGCGAGCGTCCCTGATATGTTTAGAAAATAGACTCATATTGTTTCTGTTTTGTTTTTTCTGAGATGCAAATATGCACATTTGGATGCGTTGTTTGCAAATTTATTTTAACCAGGAAGGCCACCTGTTGTAAAGATGGCCTTCAGATTTGACGGTCAACGGGAATAAAATGGTCAATTCACAGTGATACTTTGAATTTGACTGAACTGACTGTCATCTGTGAAGTTATCGTGCGCACTTACTTTGAAACGATATTCGTAGGTGGTTCCGCTGGTTACATCGTAGTCGAACACTTCGCTGCTTGTACTCCATACGGTCCCCAGGATTTCCCAGGTGGATGTCCCCGCTTCCCGCTTTTCGATGTGGTAATACGGGGTGCCAATACTCCAATCGTGGTTGTTTAGATTTATGCGAACGGCCAATGGAGAGAATTCCTGGGCAAGCCCGAATGAATCGTCGGGATCGGTAACGGCAACATAGTATTGATTGGTATCGTCAACTCTACCAGCATTACCTGTCGTCAAGACTCCAGAATAATTGTAGTATCCCATACCGCCATCCTGAACATCAATTTCTTCATTTATAAATCCTCCGCTCACGGTTACGAATTGCCCCGAAGAACTTCCATTAATATGAACTTTGATCGAGTTGGTAATAACAACATTGGAACTGGCAGTAGCCTGGAATGATACATTACTTCCATTAACTTCAGAATTTTGATAGTTATAAATGAGTTCATTCACAGGGGTAATTTCAGAAACTACTTCTTCAGTATTGATATTGGTTAACTTTCTAAAATTACCTCCCAGGTAGGAAGTCGTTGATCCGTCCGGGAAATGGGCATCTACACGGAAGAAGTTAGCGCCCTCTAGTAAGTTGATGGTCGTTGACGTAGCGGTCAGATTGGTGACAAAAGGAGATAGATTAAATTTCGAACTCCCGGTATAGACATCGTAATGAGTGGCTTCCGGAATTGATACCCAGGTTAGGTTGTATGTATTTGTTGTCTCGTCCTCAAAAGTATTCAACGGACTTGTGATCACAGGTTCTGGATTGGGCTGGAAAGGTGTGGTAAGATCCCCATTACCCAGATTAATCTCTTCAATTGTAAAGGAATCATCCAGGATCAAGTTAAATATGAGTTCTCCGTTTTCCAGGGTCACATCTACTGTAATAATATAGTGTGTGGCCTCCTGGATGTTTTCTATGGTATGACTGATGGTCCTCGTCTCCGTAGTGCCATCTATTCTGGTATATGAGAAGTTGCCCGACAGGGAAAGGTCATATCCGGATGAGAAATACCCGGAACGAGTTTCGGTTTCATCAAAGAGTAACGTACCTCCGTTTTCCGAGGTAGTAATGTCCATGCTGTAATTATCGAAGAAGTTTCCAACGTTGGAAGAGAAATTCACTGAGGTCCGGGTATTTTTTGCTGTTACGATCAAATCTCCCAGAACGGTTGTTTCTTCGTACTCAATAACAAAGACAGGCGATTCTGTAAAGAAATAGGGGAAATCGAAGGTTGGACTCTGACTGGGAAAGTCATCGTTGTATGCACGTAATATGTAGGTTCCGGCCGGCAATTCCACGACGCCTAACGCCAAAACTTCCGAATAGTTTTCCCAGGAAATGAAGACATCCAGACCTGGATATGATAGTATCTCTACCACAAAGTCGTTGATGTCACTTCCCGTTGTTCTGCGACTACTGCTTTGTCCGTTCTCCCCGGGAGTCCTTAAAAAGTCTCCCTGTTCAATGTCAATGTCCAGTGATACGGCAGGGATCATTAGAAAGCCGTTATCGTTTTCCGCAGACTCCGAATCTGATTGCTGACAGGCTATCGGTACAAAAAGCACAAAGAGAATACCGATGAATAAGAATGTTGATTTCATAGTGTTGGTTTTAGTATGACTAAGCCCCCAAAGCCCTGCTTCCGGGATCGTGTCGTTGGTTAAACATATTTTTCATTGCGACCAAACTACTGCCGGCGTACAGATTGGTCCTTAACCATTTAGGGGTAGTGAAGTAATTGAAGATTTAGTATTTTTAATATCTCCCCTAAGGGCTTTCCGGCCCATGTTATCAAGTAGTTTGTTGAACGAAACGTGTATTCTATGACTTGTCGATGTACGGGGGTATCGGTAATCCGAATTGGTTTTATCTGTTTCTCTTTGTTGTGGATTTCTACGTCGTATTCGCAGGATCAGAAGAAAATTGATTCCCTTCAAAAATTACTTTCTAAAGCCAAGAAAACAAATCATAAAGCAGAGTTGCTGTTTGGTTTGGGGAAGGAATACTATGAGTATGATAATCACAAAGCGGAGGAATATTATGATAGAGCAGGGCCGTTTATTGATTCTAATTCTCCTCCTGAAATTCAGATTGAGTATTTATATTTTCGAGGCTTACTGGCTCGGGACAGACAACAAGATAGTTTGGCCATGCGACTCTTTAGACTTTCCCTGAAAACCTCAAGGAACCTTAGAGAAGATGTTGCATATTATGAAGCACTTAATTTCAATCAACTAGGAATAATTTATTTATATCAAGGAAAGATAGATTCTGCCTATCAAAGTCTGAGGAGGTCGATCAAAAAGGCATCTTCTTTCAACTTAGAGGGTGTCAAAGAAAAAAAGGCCAGAAGCAGTGTTTTTGGTAATTATGCTATTCTACTTGCTCGATCACAAAAGTTGGATTCGGCGCTTGTATATTTTAGGAAGGACTTCGCTATTAAGGACGAGCTCAAGGACGTATATGGAACGGTGAACAGTTTGAACAATATTGCCCTCTGTCTTAATATGTTGGACAGAAGCGAGGAATCAATCAATACTTACCTGAAGGCGTTGAAGATTTCGGAAAATGAAGGGACGCCGTTTACGTCTTTGATAAACTCAAATCTGGGGAATCTCTATTTAAAGCAAGAAAAGTATCATGATGCAATCAAACACATTCGACTAGGGATAGAAACTAATCTCAAGAGTAATGCTTTTAACTACAATAATTTGGCCTTGGCTTATGGAGGGTTGAAAGAATTTGAAAGAGCCAAGCATTATTCGCTTAAAAGTTATTTTTTGGCACTCGAAGATAAAAGACCTAGAAATATCATCATGTATCAAGTGAATCTTGCCTGGTCATATCTTAATATTAATCAATTGGACAGCGCGTACTATCATGCGGATTCTGCGTTGAAAAAATCAATAGAATTGGGTATGCCAATTAACAAGATGGATGCATACGCAGCGAAGGGAGATATCCTCAGTAAATTAGGAAGGCATGAGGAAGGAATTAATGATCTGAGTATAGCTTTCCAACTGGCCGATTCACTTGATAATATTCAACGCCAGATGAAGATTAGCAAATATCTTCAGCAGGCCTATCATGATCTTGGAGATTTGCAGTCTTCACTCCATTGGTACGGAGAATAT
>CAZTLE010000290.1:0-3604 GCA_964614415.1 uncultured Aureitalea sp.
TATCAAGACTTTTTCGATAGTATTTCTTTTACGGCCGCTTCCAGCTTGGGATCACCCGCAAACCTGGGAGAAACAAGATCGTGACCATTACTTCCCGGATGAATGGAAGCAGGTTTTTCCTCCTTGACGGTCGGACTTCCAAAAAATGAGGTAGTTGTCTGCTTTTGGGGTACAAACAGGTCGCCGGTACTCTGATTGGCAAAAAAAGTACCCCTGGCTTGTTTCGTTCGTTTCCTAACAGTTCTTTTTCGTGTGGTCTTCGGCATCTTTAAAGGTAATGATTTTCAGTAGAATAGGGTGATATTCGGGTGTTTTGGCAATAATGCATCTTTCCTTACTGTTCCTACACTGTCGTTTGACGTAGGTTGCGGTAATCCCGAAATTATATTGTACACAGAATTACGTGTAATCACTTAGTTTTCAACTACCTGTATAGGCCTATCTTGGGGTAGTAATTTCTTCCCGTATTAATAATTGTATGAGCTTGCCTTTACAAAGTGCTAACTAACCATTTAAAAAGTTTAATATTATGATTACCGCTACAATTTTGGGCTTTCTGCTCATCCTGATTCCAGGATGGATCTATTTAAAAAAACTCAGCATCGGAAAAGGAACTGTGTATAATTTAATCATGGCTTCCCTGGTGGCCGCCGTAATGGGATTTGCCATTATGGACGCCTTCTTTTTTACACAAGGGATGTTCCTGCCGGATGATGAGCACGAAGAGGAACTGATCGATGAATATGAGACATCCGAAGACGAAGAATACAACATACAGGATTCTTACGAGGATGAGTATCTGGAGGAAGGAGAAGAAGAACCTTTATTTCCAAAGGGCTTTGCTATTTTAATTTTGAACATTGTTTTAATCGTATGGCGGATCATTTCCACCTTCATCAGCCTTGTGAAAAAGTCCAGGATATTTAAGGATATTTCGGGGGATCAGGCTGCTTTGGGCTTACTTTCCAGGCAAAAGTTCCTGTCACTGGGATCCGGTGGCTGGCCGGAACACATTGAAGCCGTTAATGGCCCCGGATTGCGTTCGTTCTACATGGGATTGCGAAACCTGTCGCAGCAGTCAATCTACCTGGTATGTGTGTCTACACTGATCTATGCCGTGGCCAATGACAACCTGGAAGGCAACATTTTTGCCACTATACTGAACTTCGGATTGTTCTTTATTCTGGATGACTGGCAGATCATGCATGAGTATTCTGCGGAAGCAGGAGGGAACCTGCTTCGGAAACACCGATTAAAGAACTGGGGTGTCAATGCATTACTGGGAATTTCCTGTGTGGCTTTTTTATTAGGTGATATCATTTCGGGTCTGGACCTATTCGATACAGTGGTGAATCTGTGTCTTATGATCCTGCTGGTACTGTTCATGCTATGGCGTCGTAACAGCGATTTCAATACGTACGAACGGGCATTATTCCGAAAAAAGAAATAACACAAAATGAGAACCCAGGAACTTGAGTTCCTGGGTTTGGTTGTCTGATTTTGGTGAATCCAGTTTGTTTCACTACAGCGAACGTGGTCGCTAGCCGTGGCTAGGGGCCAGATAATAACGAAACGGGATCAATTTGAGATGATTTAATATCTAAGGCAATTAATTCACTTGGTTTACAAACATAAAATTTAATGAAATGGACAATTTTACTATTCTCGTCATAAGGGTCTGAACGTGCCGTCCCTGTTTGATGCCAAGCTACCACCTTCTCTTCTTTTGAGTCTAAACTCTCACCTTTTTTCAAATAGTTCATTTTTTTTTCACCAATTGCTTCCTCATAATACAAAGGCATTTCGGTAGCACCGTAATTAGGTAGAAATTGTGTTTCTAAGATACCTGATTTTGGAATTTGATAAATCCTCCTTTTGATGTAATCATATTCAGTAGAAATACCATTTTCTTGGTCAAAAAATATATAAACAACACCTACATAATCCTTTGGAATAACAAAAATTTCACTTTCTGTTCTCTGCTGAGAATTACAAGAACTGAAAAACAGCAAGGTTATCAGAATAAATGAGATTTTTAAATGAATCTTTTTAGTTACTATTTTGATGCTGTTTATATGTTTAAAATTATCTTTTAACATAAGATAAATTTTTTGTTGGTTCAACAGTAATACATTAATCAAATCTAGTTATTCATCTGTGTTTTGATTATTGAATTGTGATTTGATATGTTCATTCCACTCTGATACAGTGTAAGTTTTATCCCCAACTGTAACACCCGTAAAGTTCCCGTTAGCATCTACACTAATTGTCATATTAAAATTGAATAGTTGTGTGTCGCCTTCTCCGATTAAATTGAAAGGTGTTCCATTTTCTTTATCTGCCCCAATTAAAATACTAGTCTTACCTGATTGGTCGGTAATGAAAGCTTCTGTGCTAGGGAAATTATCCCCATTCACCCAACCCCAAACATCTAAGCTAACTATCTTTCCATCAACAGTATTTTCTGATATTCCCATATACGAAGACACATCAATATCTGGTGTAGGCATTCCCACTTCTTCAGTAAGTGGGTTTTTCCCCCTATGTGCAAAACCAAACCTGACTTCATCATAAGTACCCTCAGAACCATCTGTTAATGGTAAATCATTGGCGTATCTAACGTCTCTAACCGAGCCCGTTGAAACAGCAGTTTTACTAACTTGTACTATTCCATCGTGAGGGAAAGTCGTAGGGTCACTAGTAACAACTGGTTGTGTTACTGTTCCTTTACTAGGATCAGCTATTATAGATGAAGTAATTCTTGAGCTAACATTCCTACTTGTTGATGCTCCTCGATTGTCTCCTTCAAATCGATCCGCTTGAACGGCAGATATAAATGAACGAAAATGTATGGGCCAAGGTAATGCGCCGTCTGGGTCTACAAACATTAGTGGGCTATTAAACGCATAATTGTAAGGCGATTGATTGTACATAACTTCAGCCTTAGGATCAATGCCCATCCAACGACCTATAGTATGGTCATAATTTCTCAACCCAAAATCATAAGTATTAAGCCCAAGCTCATCGTTAAGTTCCTTACCATTATACTTGTACTTCTTTGCCACGCTATTGGAGTTGGCCGACACGATGCTGTTGTAGCCTTTGTGAAGCCCGCCAAACGGGTAGTAGTTACTCTCTTCAATGATCTCAGTGCTCGTCGTAATGACTCCGTCATCATTGAAATCACCATAATTGAGTCGTATGTTGCCTAGGTGATCCTTATAACTATAAACGTACTGGTAGAGGTTCGGGCTTGTCGCATCAGGTTCTGCATATCCTTCCGGATGAGAAAAGAACTTCAATTCCACCGGTGACTGTCCCGTACTGCGCTCGTAAATAAAATTACCGACATAATAGGTGGTAGCTCCGCTTGAGAGATTTGAATGCTTTACGTATTTCAGTAGTTTAACTCCGGTCGCATCGTATACGTAATCGATGATCCCGGCACCGCTAACTTGCGGATCGTCATTGTGAAATACTACCTGGGTTGGTAGGTTCAAATGATTGTACTCGATGTTCGTGATGCCCTTATTGGCATCCGAGATCATATTTCCGTTAACATAAGACGCAGAGCGGCACAATCTCTGTTTATTTACTGGTAAGC
>CAZTLE010000291.1:0-3599 GCA_964614415.1 uncultured Aureitalea sp.
GATATAATCTATGGCTTAATATGTAGACGTAAATAACACATCTAGGTTGACATACAAAACGTTAAAGTTTTGCTGCTTATTTTATCTATAAAATTAATGGGGAGAGTTGTAAAGATACAAAATTCTATTTCCTTGTCCCATTTGGTATATAGATGCCGTTTTTATAATTGAAAATCAGCACATTAAAAGATTGAATGTTTCTGCCCAATTATTCGTTTGATACGGAAAGCATGCGTCGCGAATTGTGCGTATCTTTGAGTGAACATCTTTCGGAACCGGAATGACTGTATGTTAGCATTCTTCAGAAAAATAAGACAACAACTACTGGTTAATAACAAATTCAGCAAATACATACTGTATGCGATTGGCGAAATCATTCTCGTTGTCATTGGGATCTTGATCGCCCTTTCCATAAACACCTGGAGCCAAAACAAAGCCAACCGGGCCGAAGAAGTTTCCTATTACCGGAACATTAAAAGACAGCTCAACGAGGATAAAAGTGGCCTGGAAGGAAATGTTAGGTATAACAATCTGTATTTGGAACAATTCCGATATGCCATTTCAATCATTGAAAACGACGATAGAAACTCAGTCGATTCCCTTGCCGCCACTGCACTGAATTTGATGAGGTCATCCGATTTTCACCGTCAAAGCAATATTTATCAAACCCTGGTCAATAGTGGTGAAATCAAATTGTTGAAGAACCAACAAATAATTGAGAAACTGCAACACCTGGAAGAAACGTACATCTACGTTAATAAACTGGAAGAAACGCACACTGAGGCAATAATGAATTATGCTGTGCCTAACATAGTGACAACCATTAAGGTCTACGACATGGATATTAAAGATGCGGAAAGCCTGTACTCTTTCGAGTTTCAGAACCTGTTTACTCTTTTTGTTAGTCATATGGTTGAAAAAAATGATATCTACGATCGGGCGCTGGAAAGAATTGATGGTTTGATCCAGTCAATAGATGAAGAACTCGAAAGTGAAGAAGAATAATTCTGTGATTCAGAAATACAAAACATTTGAAACCGAACGGCTTATTCTTAGACCGACTTCAGAGGATGACGCCGAATTCATTCTTGAACTACTGAATACGCCAAAATGGATGAAGTACATCGGTGACAGAAACGTTACCTCGATTGAAAGTGCCAGGGAATATATAAAGTCCAAAATGATTCCCCAGTTAATGCGACTCGGATACTCAAATTATACGCTGATCACCAAATCGGATCAACAAAAAATAGGCTCATGTGGTTTGTATGACCGAGAGGGATTGGAAGGCATTGATATCGGGTTCGCTTTCCTCCCGCAATACGAGAAACAGGGATATGCATTTGAAGCCGCCGATCGAATAAAGAAAGCCGCATTCGAAGAGTTCGAAATAGACCTTATTTGTGGTGTTACCACCAAGGACAACGTTCCGTCCCAACGCCTGCTGGAAAAGCTCGGATTAAAACTAACCGGAACGACCAAGCTTCCGGATGATAAAGAAGAATTGCTTCTGTATAAAATTGAGAAATGAAACTCCTATTACTCGGCGCCACAGGAAGAACCGGAAAACGGGTTCTGGAAGAAGCCCTCTCCCGGGGATATGAAATCCATTGCCTTTCACGGAATGCAGATCGGATCAAACCACAAAGCGGGCTTACCGTTTTTGAAGGAGATCCGTCCAATGCCTCCGATTTGGAAAAAGTCATCTCCGGGTGCGACGCAGTGATAAACGCGCTAAACATTTCCCGAACATCCGACTTCCCCTGGGCCAAACTCCGTACCCCGGAAACCTACCTTTCCGATGTGATGTCAGCTCTAATTCCTCTTGCAGAAGCCAATGCAACAAAACGGATCATAATCTGCTCCGCCTGGGGCACAGCCGAAACCAAGAAAGACCTTCCGAAATGGTTCAAATGGATCATTGACAATAGCAATGTTGGTGCCGCCTATCGCGACCACGAACGACAGGAAGCCATTCTTTCGGCATCCGGGATGGATTGGACCGTGGTACGTCCCGTGGGTCTAACGAATTCCAAAAAACCACAAGGCATTAAAGAGACTTTTGAAAACGACCCAAGACCTGGTCTCACTGTTTCTCGCCAAGCTGTGGCACAGTTTCTGGTAGATTGTCTACAAAGAGCAGACTTGATACAAACCAAAGTGACCATATCAAAACAGTGAGTTTCAAGTATACATTAGATATTGTTGAACGGAGTGAAAATTCTGTTCATTTCTCCATCAAAAACGGGGCAGGTTATTTGACCTTTGAAGAGGTTTTCAATCTATGGGAGACCAGCGACGAGTTCATCCTTTTTTACAGAGAAAAACTATTGGGAATGAACTTCCCCGCTTTCTATTGGGAACACCCGGCCGTTAATGAGGAGTTGCTGGGTAAAAAATATGAATGTATCGTACAACGGAGTAAACCGCTGGAAACCCTACCCATCAATGAGAATGCGTTCAGAAGTTTTATACATAATGACCAGGGGGTTGCCGATTTTATGAACCTGGGAAAAGATGCGAGATTGGTCATTCCGACTAAAAAAACAGACAAGGAGATCTACAACCACATGAGCAAGTTCCTGGAATTTGGAGACAACGAACAGATTATAGCTGTTTTTCGACGGATTGGCAGCGTGGTGTTGGAGGAAATTCAAAAGCAAAAGCTCATTTGGCTAAACACTGCCGGACTGGGAATTATTTGGCTCCACGTACGGATGGACACCCGGCCTAAGTACTATAAAACCAGTCGCTACAGGAATCCTGATTTTTTGAATACCCCGGATAATCTTCAGTAAATGACTTTTCAAAGGTTTATTTTATAATGGGTTTGACGAAAACTAATAAAAACATGAGATCAAAGTCATTAGAACAATTGGAAAGTAATTTCTGGGGACCTCCTGAATTTCCTTCCGAACTGGTTAAAAATTGCCACAAATACCGAAAAATTCCAATAAAGGACCTGACCACAGAGCAATTAAGGTTACTTATCTCACAAAGTATTGGCGTAGATCATTTGATCACACTGGGGATTGAGAAATTAGAACTAAACGTGCTGGAAGAGGGCGATTTCTATCCAGGAGATTTATTGAACGCAATCTCAACATTATCCGCCGAATTCTGGGACACTCACCAAGTGGAATTTCAAGATTTGAAGCGTATAGTCAGCCGAAATTCAGATTTGATAAAAAACGAATTTGGAGTAAGGGGTTTTGACAAACTGAAAGACCGACTTGGCATGCCGTAGGTCTCAAAAGCGTTTAAATTTCTTATTAACCAATAACAAAGTTCTTTATACCTTTGTACCACAAGATGATATAATTTTGAACGAATAGAACGTTTATAGTTATACACCAAGACAATCGGCATGATTTATGCCGTAATTTTATAAAAAGTTGTATCTTTAAATAGACACCTAATCACACTAATGACAATGGCCGGGACACCAAAGCGAACCGCTATTTTAAGAAGGATGATCAATGCTGCAAAAACGAACTCCCACAGAGTTCATGTGATTTGGCGTGGAAAAAACTGGGCAGTTAAGCTTGAGGGAAATCACAAGGCTTCAACGGTCCATGATTCCGAAAACGATGCCATTG
>CAZTLE010000292.1:0-3596 GCA_964614415.1 uncultured Aureitalea sp.
ATTTTGTTTCCGATTGCGTGGGTGACGAGGTGCGTACAGCCGTGGATAATCTGCAATCGGGAGAGATATTGCTGCTCGAAAACCTTAGATACTATCCCGAAGAAACCAAAGGAGATTCCGATTTTGCCGCACTGCTTTCACAATGGGGAGATGTGTACGTAAATGATGCCTTCGGAACGGCCCATCGCGCACATGCGTCCACGGCAATTATTGCAGACTATTTCGAAGAGAACAAGTGTTTCGGGAATCTGCTGGCGTCCGAAATTGAGAACGTCCGCAAGGTGCTTACCACCGGTGAGCATCCCGTTACGGCCGTGATAGGGGGAGCAAAAGTATCTTCTAAGATCACTGTTATAGAGAACATTCTGGATGCGATCGATCACCTGATCATTGGAGGTGGAATGGCGTTTACCTTCATCAAAGCGAAGGGCGGAAAGATTGGAAATTCACTTGTCGAGGAAGACAAACTTGACCTGGCCCTGGAGATTCTCAGGGCGGCTGAGGAAAAGAATGTAGATGTTCATTTACCTATAGATGCTGTTGTAGCCGATGCCTTTTCAGAAGATGCCAACACCAGGGTTGAGCCGATCGATCAGATTTCCGACGGATGGATGGGACTCGATGCCGGACCGGCAACCAACAAGCGGTTTTCAGACATTATACTGCTGTCTCAAACCATACTCTGGAATGGCCCCGTAGGTGTTTTTGAAATGCCCGCATTTTCACAGGGAACAATTTATTTGGGTAATGCGATCGCAGAGGCCACGAAGAATGGGGCCTTTAGCCTCGTTGGTGGTGGCGATTCGGTGGCTGCCGTGAAACAATTTAATTTTGGCGACAAGGTGAGTTACGTCTCCACTGGCGGCGGTGCCATGCTCGAAATGCTGGAAGGAAAAACACTTCCCGGGATTAAGGCCATCGGCGAGTAATTACACGTCCAGCATTCGGCAAAGTATTGTTAAAAATTTGCGCAGTGTCCGTGTTTCGCTATTTTTAACCAAATTTAAAGCGAATACCTACGTTATTGCTAGTATGACAGCACTTCGACTTGCCGTGTTATTGATGTTTTTGGGCGGAACCATGCTGGCCCAGGAGACTTCTATAGATTCCCTTAAAAAGAAACAGGTTCAGATCGTGGATTCGATTTCGGTGCCTACAGTTTCCGGAGACCTTCCCACAACAGTTGTGGCCACACAGATCAAGGATACCCTTATATATGATTTGCAGGATATAGCCGAGGCACGCAAAATAGACAGTCTCTGGCTGCAGGAGCTTTATGCGACAGATCGATTTGAAGAGATGTACGGGGCTATTGTGAATCAGGAATACGAGCCGGTGGAGTATGAAGAATTGCCCACCGAAGTGCTTAAACAGCGCCTGGAGGAATTGAACGCAAGAACTCCATTTAATGTAGAATACAACCCTTCTCTGGAGAGTGTTATTAAGGGCTATCTAAAGAATCGCCGCAAGACCATGGCGCGTCTTATGGCGCTGAGCGACTACTATTTTCCCATGTTCGAAGAAGAATTGGACAGGTATGACCTGCCAATGGAAATGAAGTATCTGGCTATCGTGGAATCGGCGCTGGATCCGCGTGCCCGATCCCGTGTTGGTGCTACAGGCTTGTGGCAGTTCATGTTCTCTACGGGAAAGCTATTCGACCTGGAAGTTAATTCCTATGTGGACGAGAGGTCCGATCCGCTTATGGCTACTGAAGCGGCCTGTAAATACCTGAAAAGCCTGCACAAGAGTTTGGGCGATTGGGATCTGGCGTTGGCAGCCTATAATTCAGGGCCCGGAAATGTATCAAAGGCCATTCGCAGGTCCGGCGGACGTACGAATTACTGGAATATCAGGCATCATCTTCCGCGTGAAACAGCGGGATATGTGCCGGCTTTCCTGGCCACTATGTATATTTTCGAGTATGCCGAAGAACACGGATTTAAGAGCAACGGCCCTAAGTTCCCTTACATTGCTACCGATACCATTCGGGTGAAAAAGATGATCGCCCTGGATCAGGTAGCTCAGGTAACCAATATCGACCTTGCGGAATTACAATTTCTGAATCCGTCGTACCGGCACGGAATTATCCCCATAGTAAAAGACGAGAATTATGTGCTGCGCTTACCTGTGGATGCCATAGGAAAGTTTGTTAGTAATGAGGAGGCCATTTACGCCTTTGCTGAAAAGGAGTTCAACAGCCGGGAAAAACCACTGCCTCAGTTCTTCGAGCAATCGGATAAGATTCGGTATCGGGTTCGTAGCGGAGACTATCTGGGCAAGATCGCCAACCGATATGGGGTCACTGTTGGACAACTGAAACGCTGGAATGGCTTGAGAAGTTCTAAACTTCGTATTGGTCAGCGACTTACTGTTTACCCCAGAAAATTGGGCCCTGCGACCTCCGCTTCCAAAAGCAATACCACCACGTCATCGAATGGCGGCGCTAAAGTGTATACCGTTAAGAATGGCGATTCTTTATGGAGTATTTCACAGAAGTTTCCGGGAGTTACCATAGAGAATCTTAAAAAATGGAACGATATTAGTGGTAACAAATTGAAACCGGGAATGAAGCTCAAGATCCAAAAGGGATAATTCCTAAAAAACACCTTCAATGAGACCAATATTTATACTGCTATTGGCATTGGCAGTGACTTCCTGTAGCAATTCGGGGAAGAAGTCGGATGCCTATTTAAGACAATCGATCGGGAATATCAATTCGGTACAGATCGTAATTGAGAATGAACTGTGGGCTGAGAATGAAGTAGGGGAAGCCATTCGGGAACACTTAGCATCACCCGTGGACGGACTCCCGCAGATCGAGCCCCTGTTCTCGCTTACCCAAATGCCTCCTGACACCTATGACAGTTTCGCAAGAACCTATCGTTCCTTTATGTATGTCGAGCTAGGAGAGAAGGACAGTATTTCATTCCGCAAAAATATATATGCAAAGCCTCAAACGGGCATATTTATCAAGGCCACTACAGAACAGGGGCTTGTCAATCTGATTAACGAAAACAGTGAGAAGATTGTAGCCACATTAAAGCAGGCCGAGCTCAAAGAAAAGCAGCGGCGTATCCGCATTTCGTTAATGGATGTGGACAGCCTTAAAAACGACTTTGGCGTATCGCTTAATATTCCGGCGGCCTACCGTGTTGCACAACAATCGGAAGACCTCTACTGGATCCGAAAGGACCTAAAGGACGGAAACACCAATATTATAATCTATGAGGCTCCCATCGATGCCATAGAAGCGGATTCGACCGCGGTGTCAGATATTATTAAGGTTCGCGATTCCATAGGAGGTGAATTACTCATACTGGAAGAGGACGGTGGCCGTTTTGTGACCGAAGAAGCCTATTCTCCTTTCCTTTTCAAGACGGAGGTTGCAGGACTTCCTACCTATGAGACCAAAGGCACCTGGGAGGTGAAAGGCCGTTTTATTGCAGGTCCGTTTGTGAACTATGCGATAAAAGATGAGGCGAACAACAGATACCTTATTCTGGAAGGCTTTGTACATGCACCGCGTGTAGATAAGCGAGATCATCAGTTTGAGATGGAAGCGATTTTACGATCTGCCAAGCTGGAAGCGCTTT
>CAZTLE010000293.1:0-3581 GCA_964614415.1 uncultured Aureitalea sp.
AATACGCAATGTATTCTTACACCCCGGAAGATTGCTTCGGTTTCGAACTACAATGCCCTTTTGTATGAGTTGGTTATAGACGGAAGTCGCCCGGTTAAATTTCACAAGCAGGAAATTGGCCTGACTAGGTAGGACGTCAAGGACTTGATCCAACTGCAACAGTTGTTGCCGCAGCAGCTCTCTTTCCTGCCGGACCAGAGCCACCAACTCGAAAATTTCATCAGACTTTTTCAGTTGTAGCAGCGCTCTGTTGCCGGTAAGGGAATTGACATTATAAGGCAGTTTTATTTTCATCAGGACATCAATGATCTCCTTCGAGGCATAGCAAACACCCAGTCGTACACCGGCCAGTCCCCAGGCTTTCGAAAAGGTTTGAAGGACTACAAGATTCGGAAATGCCTCCAACTGTTTGACCCAACTCGGATCTTCGGAAAAATCAATATAAGCTTCATCAATGACCACCAGACCCGGAAAGTCCCGCAGAATCTCCAGTATCAGTTCAGGCCTGAAGGTATTACCTGTAGGATTGTTCGGAGAACATAGAAACAGTGCTTTGGTAGCTGGTGTGACGGCGTTGCGAATAGCCCCTGTGTCCGGCTGAAATTCCGACGTAAGCGGCACTTCAATCACAGCTGTCGCGTTGATGTTTGCAAGTACACTGTACATTCCGTACGTGGGTGGTAGTACAATGATCTCGTCCTGACCGGGTTCGCAAAAGGCACGGAATAATAAGTCAAGCAACTCATCACTTCCATTCCCAAGCAATATGCGATTCGGATTCGTATTCCTCAATTCGGCCAGCAGATTGCGCAATGCGTCGTGTCTGGGGTCCGGATACCGGTTTACATCCGTATCGAAGGGATTCTCATTGGCATCGAGAAAGATCATTTCTTCACCCGTGGTCTTATACTCATCCCGGGCAGAGCTATAGGGCTTTAATTGGGCAATTCCCGGCCGAAGAAGCTTATTCAAAGAGAATGTTGTTGTCATGACTTCGTCGTGTTTAAGCTGTTCATTCGTAGTTCCATGGCCCTTTTGTGGCCCTCCAGCCCTTCGGCTTCTGCCATTAAGCAAACCGCTTCACCGATTTCTGCAATTCCTTTCTCAGTGATCTTCTGAAATGTGATGGTTTTGCTGAAACTATCGAGGTTAAGTCCGCTGTATTGTCGGGCATATCCATTCGTAGGCAAGGTGTGGTTGGTTCCCGACGCATAGTCTCCTGCGCTTTCCGGGGTTAGATTACCAAGAAACACAGATCCCGCATTGACCAACCCGTCGAGAAAATAATCTTCGTTCCGGGATATCAGAATGAAGTGTTCAGGAGCATAGCTGTTAATGAGGTCCAATGCCTCCTCCTCGCTTTTGGTAAAGATCAGTCTTGAGTTCTTCAATGCGCGTTCGGCAATAGTGCTACGTGGAAGGTCCTTAAGTTGGTTAGTTATCGAGGTAGCTACGCTATCGATAAGAGGTCTGCTGGTGGTCACAAAAAGTACCTGGCTGTCTATCCCGTGTTCAGCCTGCGACAGTAGGTCAGAAGCAACGAAATCAGGGTTGGCCGTATCATCGGCGTAGACCAATAGTTCAGAGGGACCTGCCGGCATATCGATGGAAACACCGAATCGCGTGGCTACTTGCTTAGCCGCAGTAACAAATTGATTTCCGGGCCCGAATATTTTATCAACCCCGGGTATGGTCTCTGTTCCGAAGGTCATAGCACCGATTGCCTGAATCCCACCCAACTTGTAGATATTGGAAACACCACAAAGTTGAGCGGCAAAGAGAATAGCAGGGTTGATCTTCCCTTCTTTGTTTGGTGGTGAACACAAAACAATTTCCTTGCATCCTGCAATGACAGCCGGGATCGCTAACATTAATACGGTGGAGAACAAGGGTGCTGTCCCGCCCGGGATATACAATCCCACGCTCGAAATAGGCCGGGATTCTATCCAACAGGAAACTCCGGGGCGTGTTTCTACCTCAATACGTGTTCTCTTCTGTGCCTCGTGAAAGCGGGTGATGTTCTCTTTTGCCATTACGATCGCCTCTTTGAGTGATTCGGAAATACTTTGTTCCGCTTCCTGTGTTTCTTGTGTAGTCACCTTCACATCATTCAAAACCACCCCATCGAACAACGAGGTATAGTCCAAAACGGCCGCGTCGCCACGTTCGCGAATTGATTGGAAAATAGTGAGCACGTCTTTTTCAATGTCTTCGGTTGACGATTCCGGGCGCTTCGTTAAAGCTGTGAAGGCTTCTTTATTCGGATTTTCTATAATCTGCATACGCTTAGCATTTGGTTAGGACACCATCTTTTCAATGGGACATACCAGAATTCCTTCGGCTCCCGCTTCTTTTAATTTATCGATCACATCCCAGAAAACATCTTTGCGCACCACCGAGTGGATGCTGCTCCAGCCAGGTATGGCGAGGGGAAGCACGGTCGGGCTTTTAACCCCGGGAAGCAAGGAGGTGATCTCTTCGAGTTTGTCATCGGGTGTATTCAAAAGAACATATCTGTAATCCCGGCCTTTGAGAACTGAGGTTACTCTAAATTTGAGCTTCTCCAGGAGATCCTGTATTTGAGGCTGTATTTTGGGCGACGAGGCCAAAACCGCTTCGCTATCCAGTATGGTTTCAACTTCCTTCAGGTTGTTTTTGAACAAGGTGCTGCCGCTGCTTACGATATCGCAAATGGCATCTGCGAGGCCAATGTTAGGGGCAATCTCCACGCTCCCGTTAATAATGTGAAGATCTGCGCTTACTCCCCGCTCCTTAAGATAGGTCTTGGTGGTGTTGGGATAGGAGGTCGCAATGCGTTTGCCATTGAGATCCCGAATCGAATCGTATTCGAAGAACTTGGACACCGCCAGGGAAACCCGGCAACGTGAAAATCCGAGAGCCTGTTCCCGTATAATACCTTCTCCTTTTTCAACGATCAGGTTCTCGCCGATGATGGCGCAATCCACTACTCCATCTTTTAAATACTGCGGAATATCACTGTTGCGCAGGTAATACACTTCCAGTGGAAAATTTGTCGCTGCTGCTTTGAGCTGATCACGGCCGTTGTCCACTGCAATTCCGCAATCCCGAAGCAGTTGAAGCGACTGATCGTGCAGTCGGCCTGACTTCTGTAATGCAATTTTCAATTTTTTCATAGTTTCAATTTTGGACATAAAAAAACCCGCTTGAGAAAGCTCAAACGGGTTACAGGTATCGTTATGATTACATCAAATACCGAATCACCTCGCGTGAGCGAAGAAGGCGATATGGTGATGATGTAATACAGATGCGTTCATTGGTACAAAGATAAAGAAAAACATTTTTAATATCATGTGAAAAACATATTAAATTATTCCAACCAGAAAGGTAATTAATTTGTTAATTTGCATCATTGCCATTCCTCATGCTAACAACTGCCTAAGTTTACGGTGATCAAGATGAAGAGCTTTCTTATTGCATTTATGGTATTCCTGGTATGGTCATTCTTCGGGCTTTGGCTATATTCCTGGCTGGCACCTGGAAGTTCGGATTCCTCCTCCAACAAAGAAGTCGCAATAGAGCAGACGGACACCACTCCTACC
>CAZTLE010000294.1:0-3568 GCA_964614415.1 uncultured Aureitalea sp.
ATCCGTCAGAGTATCGCCTACAGTCACAAGAACGTTAAGATCTGTGCGTCCCATGCCGGGCTTACGCTGGGTGAAGACGGTGCTACTCACCAAATCCTGGAGGATATAGGACTTATGAAGATGTTACCGGGAATGACGGTGATCAATACCTGTGATTTCAATCAGACCAAAGCCGCAACAATTGCCATAGCTGAGCATCACGGACCGGTATATCTTCGATTTGGACGTCCAAAGGTGGCAAATTTCACTCCTGAGGATCAGACATTCGAGATTGGGAAAGCAGTACAGCTTCAGGAAGGAAACGATGTAACAATTGTAGCAACAGGGCATTTAGTATGGGAAGCATTGCAAGCTGCAGAGACCCTGTTCGAACAAGGAATTGAAGCAGACGTAATAAATATCCATACAATTAAGCCTTTGGATACTAAAGCCATCCTTGATAGCGTTAGTAAGACAGGTTGTGTGGTGACAGCCGAAGAACATAATTATTTTGGAGGGCTTGGCGAAAGCGTAGCCCGGGTGCTGGCAGAGAATGCACCAACTCCTCAGGAATTTGTTGCCACGCAGGATACCTTCGGAGAATCAGGAACTCCGGCGCAATTAATGGAGAAATACGGCCTCAATGCCAATGCCATAATAAAGGCAGCTCAAAAAGTTATTGGCCGTAAATAAAGATACCTTTTTTTGCTCCTGTCAGCCTTTAGGCTGATGGATCAAATAAGAAACCCCTTCACCATTCGGGAGGGGTTTTATTTTTGGGTTGAATTTTTAACCGCTGTCTTCTAGCTATCCGAATCGAGATAGTCCGGAGTACCGTCACCATCCTCGTCCGGCAGCACTGCCGTGTAGATCGTAATTTGACCGGTACTGATGTCGGTAGCACGACGCATCTCCACTTCGTCGGGACCTAGCACCGGATCCGGGTCGGAAGGGCCGATAGTGTACGTATTGGTTTCTACCTCATCGACTGTTGGACGTCCGTCACCGTCATCGTCGGTATCAAATAGATTGAAAACGAAGTCCTCATCGGTATCGTCGTCTTCTTCTATTCCATTACCATTAATGTCTTCAAAGTTGGATAACAATCCGTCCTGATCCTGATCGCCAATCTCACCATCATATACCTGGAACGCAAAAATAAGCTGAGAGTACAGTGGAATTCCGGATCCCGGGGGCGGTGCCTCGAAATAGGCAAGTCCCGTAGGAATAAAAACGGCTCCCACACCAAATTCTTCAAAAGAGAGCGTACCGTCAGGATTGGTGATTACATTGGTCGCGCCTTTGAATTCTATAAGCGCATCCTGAAGTCCGTTGATGACCTGTGTAAGGTCAAACTGAATGGGAACCACGGAGCTTTCGAAAAGTTCCGTTTCAAAAATTGTTATCTCTTCTTCGGTATCTCCGTCGCCGTCAATATCGTTCTCATCGATGATCGTACGTTCATTCACATAAGTACCTTCGTACGTTACGGTAGCAATATCAGGAAAGCGAAGTTCCTCGCCTTCACCTTCAATGACATCAAGATAGTACAATTTGTACATCACGTCATCTTCTTCACGATCCTGCACCATCTTAAAGTCTACCTGATCGATCAATGGGGTCTTGTTGGAATTATCCCCGGCTATGGTATCGAACTTGATCTTAAAGTCAAATCCGGCCGGAGGATTTTGGAATTCCTCATAATTGTAAAAGTGAGTGGACAGGTACGTCTCAATGCGCATTTGAGCCGCTACGGATTCCTCTCCTCTGTCTCTTACCGGAATCGGTTCCGGTTCGAACATATCGTCATTCCCACAGGAGGTAAAAAGTACCGCCGACAGGAGTCCGACACAGAGTAAAATTTTTCTCTTTCTCATCATTGTTTATTTGGCCGCAAGATACAATTTTCCGCTATTTTTGCTAGAAGATTAACGTGTAATTAAGGCCTATCATATGCGGGTTGACAAATATCTTTGGTGCGTTCGTTACTACAAAACGAGGAATATGGCGACACAAGCCTGTAAGAAGGGTGCCATTCGTGTGAATGACGATGTGGTAAAACCTGCCCGCGAGGTATATCCGGGCGATCGAATCACCCTGCGAAAAAACCAGGTAAATTACAGCCTGGAGGTTCTTGATATCCCTGCAAGCCGGGTGGGTGCAAAACTGACCGATCTGTACCGAAAAGATACCACTCCAAAGGAAGCCTTCGAAGCCAAAGAGTTGCTTTCTTATTCGAAGAGTTATTATCGAAAAAAAGGGGTTGGACGACCCACAAAAAAGGACCGAAGAGATTTAGAGGATTTTACGGACAACAATGAATAAGCCCAAAAGGGATTCTGTATATTTGACAAAGCCTAAACATGACAACAACTAAGGATATTATACTTGACAAGAAGCAGATCGCCCATAAAATTAAGCGCATTGCCTATCAGATATATGAAACGAATGCATCCGAGAAAGAGGTTGTCATCGCTGGCATCAAAGAGAACGGCTTCGTATTTGCCCGTAAATTGAAGAATGAGGTTGAGAAGATATCACCACTTACGGTCGCACTCTGTGAAGTCCGGATCGATAAGAAGCAACCGCTTAATCCCGTGAAGACATCACTCCCAAGGGAGGAGTATGCCAATAAGTCCCTGCTCCTGGTTGACGATGTGCTCCACTCCGGTACGACCCTGATTTATGGGGTAAAACACTTTCTCGAAGTTCCTTTAAAGCAGTTCAAAACGGCCGTCCTCGTTGACCGCAACCACAAGAAGTATCCGGTAAAAGCCGACTTCAAGGGAATTTCCCTGTCTACTTCAATTAATGAAAATGTTTCGGTGATCTTTGAGCGAGGTAATGACCGGGCCGTGTTAGAATAGCAGCGCCACTATCTTTTTTACAAGTTCATCCGGAGTTCCTTCGGAAACATCAACGACATGATCCGCCTGATTATAGTAGAAGGATCTCTCGAACAAATGCTTTCGTATGAAATCTTTCAGCAATTCCTTATCGGGCAAATGCGCTATAAGAGGTCTGGAGCTTCGTTCGTCAAACAGCCGCTCGGTAAGTGTGTCCAGTGTAGCCGACAGATACACTGAAAGAGATGAGTCCGTACTGGAAATAAAATCCATGGTGTTTCCATAGCAGGGCGTTCCACCTCCCGTGGCAAGCACAATATTGTCTTGCGAATCGAGAATCTCCTTGAGTAACTCTCCCTCAATTCTTCTGAAATAAATCTCTCCGCGTTCTGAAAAAATTTCAGAAATCGTCTTTTGCTCCCTGGTCGAAATCACTTCGTCCAGGTCGAGATATTTGTAGTTGAGTGTATCGGCCAACCGCTTGCCTACAAGCGATTTTCCACTTCCCATATAACCAATTAAAACCAGATTCATACGCGTTCTAACAATGCTGTTTTACTACCCGAAAGAATTCTCAAATTTAATTTAATTTCCTTTTGAAATATAAATAGAATGATAGTATATTTGCACCCGCCTACGCAGTACTTGATGTCCTGCTTCGGCCGGCGCTGATCCGCCAGCGATTTTGAGACCTGATAGCTCAGTTGGTAGAGCATCTCCCTTTTAAGGAGAGGGTCCTGGGT
>CAZTLE010000295.1:0-3518 GCA_964614415.1 uncultured Aureitalea sp.
GTGGCTTATAGCCCGGGTAAGAAAACCGTGGCTACCTCTACCTCGTTTATCTTTCCCGAAAAGCACGGTGAGGAACCCAAGATCATTCATGAAGACTGGGACTACAACATGCACCTCATGAAGTTTAAAAAACAACTGAAAGCGGGTGAAACCTATCGCTTTGCGTTAGTGGGCTCTACCATTACATCGGTGCATAACAACGATCCGCATAACGAAGCCGAACGACTTACCCTCTTTGCGCGGTTGGAAGGTATTGACCGACTGGAAAAATCGCACCTTCGTGCCTGGGATGAGCTGTGGAAGAGCGATATTATTATTGAAGGCGATTTGGAGTCACAGCGGGCCGTACGGTCGGCATTGTATCATCTGTATTCCTTCGCTCGCAAGGGAACCGCCTATTCCCTGTCCCCAATGGGGCTTAGCGGGTTGGGCTATAACGGACACGTATTTTGGGATACCGAACTGTGGATGTATCCGCCATTGCTTGTGCTTCAGCCCGATATTGCCAAATCACTATTGGAATACCGTTACGAGCGTTTGGGAGCCGCCAAAGAAAATGCATTTGCACATGGTTATGACGGGGCGCAGTACCCTTGGGAATCGGCCGAAGACGGTAGCGAAGACACACCGGTATGGGCATTAACCGGTCCGTTCCAGCAGCATATCTCGGCCACAGTGGGTTGGGCCTTCTGGAAATACTTCGAAGTCACCGAAGATACCGAATGGCTGGCTTCACGAGGCTATCCTGTATTGAAAGAGGTGGCCGATTTCTGGATCAG
Source organism: uncultured Aureitalea sp. (assembly GCA_964614415.1). Classification (GTDB taxonomy): domain Bacteria; phylum Bacteroidota; class Bacteroidia; order Flavobacteriales; family Flavobacteriaceae; genus CAZTLE01. The sequence goes on from CAZTLE010000295.1 coordinate 780, forward strand.
TCGTGTAGAACGTGAGGGACCCGGACGCTATGAGATCAACAATGTGATAGGCGCCAATGAGTGGGAAGAGAACATAGACAATAATGCCTTTACCAATGGGATGGTGAAGACCGTATTGGAATACGCTTCCAAAGCGGCTGAAAGGCTGGGTCACACCCCGAATCCGGATTGGCGTCATGTGGCGGCCAATATCCCGATTCTCAAGTTCCCCGACGGAACCACAAAAGAGAACGAAACCTACAACGGGGTAATGATCAAACAGGCTGATGTAAACCTACTGGCCTATCCGTTAAAAGTTGTGACCGATCCGGACAACATCCGAAAAGACCTGGCCTATTACGAACCACGCCTTGCCCCTGATGGCCCCGCTATGGGTGGTGCGATCCTTGCGGTACTCTACTCCAGGTTGGGTGATGAGGAAAAGGCGTATCAGATGTTCAAGAAGAGTTACGAGCCCAATGAGCTACCCCCATTCAAAGTCCTGGCCGAAACAGCAGGTGGCACCAACCCCTACTTCGCCACAGGGGCCGGAGGTACGTTGCAGTCGGTTATTTTTGGAATCGGCGGTGTTGACATTACCGAGAACGGCCTCATCGAACTAGATACCGAACTACCCCGCGCCTGGCGATCGTTGAAGATTACGGGACTGGGTAAGGATGAGGTTACAGTGGAGAAGGAGTAGTTGTTAGTTGTTAGTTGTTAGTTGTTAGTTGTTAGTTGTTAGTTGTTAGAGAATAGACATTAGAACTGAGAAAATAGAGTAATGGTTCAAACTACCACATTATATCGCCCAGTTAACGACAAGGAACTGGAATTGATCGCTGAGTTAGACTACGAGGCGTTTCCACCTCGATTGCCAGAACAGCCGATTTTCTATCCGGTGATGAATGAGGAGTATGCTACAGAGATTACCAAGAAATGGAATGTAACGGCTTACGGGGTAGGTTATGTTACAGCGTTCGAAGTGGATTCAGAGTACTTAGAAAAATTTGAGGTAAAGAATGTAGGCGGACCTATTCATGATGAGCTATGGATACCCGCTGAACAACTCAATGAGTTCAATGCGCATATCATTGGTAAAATAGAAGTGATCTCTACATTCGAATAACCCGAGAACCTGCAACCTGCAACCCGCAACTACCCGAAACTACAAAATTCAAATCCATCCTCCGTTGAGCTCAGAGTAAAAATTTCAAGTTCCAAAACTCCCGAATTACAGCGATTCTGCGAGGGAGTGAACGACCGAAGCAGTCTGTTACATTAGACAGTTTGCTTCTCCATCTGCGATGGTTCGCAAAGACCTTGTGCTTAGTATTCAAGACTCAACATTTAAAACTTGTAACTCAATCAAAGTTCCCGGTAGGCAGTTTCAGTTGGCAGTCCTATCAAATCGATCATTTCCAAATAACCTGGTCAAACCTCATGCCTCATACCTCATACCTCATCCCTGACATATATCATTGTGCATCTACCAAAGAACAGCTAGGTTTACGCCATGGAAACAAAAGAAGTATCTCCAATGAAAGAAAGAGGTTCATGGGCCATTGGTGGTGGTACCATGCTGGGTTTGGGAGTTGGATTTTTCATGCTACCCAATGCTTTGGCCTTTGTGGGATGTATACTGGGAGGCATAGGTGTAGGACTCCTTATTGCGGCATTTATATCCAAATAACCCGGAACCATTTTCATTTAAACTTAGTATAGAACGCCTTGGTGTTCAATGCCCAAATGCCCTGAAGAGGAGTTCACAAACTTAAGCCTCTAAACTGCAACTCAATCAAAGTATTCAGCACAGTTGCAGCATGCAGTAGACAGTAGCTCTATTTAACTATAAACAATGGACACCCCATATCTAACCTCTAACAACTAACAACTAACAACTAACAAACTAATTCACTATATTTATTCCATCTCCCCTCTTCCTGGCGGTTTACATTGCTTGGAAGGTGGGGTTTTTAGTTTGATTTTAGTGGCACTTAACCTGACTTGTTTGAGTTATGTTAAAATTTCAGGTTTATTGAGAAATAACTACAAAATGCGGGGTTATGCATCACTAAATTGAGCTAAAAAAGGATAGTTAACTTTATACAAATGTTAGGCAACATTTAAAACCAAAACTGAAAATGCACGCTATTGACCAACTAAAAGAACTTGATTTAAGTGAATATCCGATTGCGGAGTTAGACAGGTTGCTTACAAGTTTAGGACCTTTAGGAATTTTGCTTACCGATTACCATAAGACACCCGAAGGTCAATATTCAAAGGAAATAGAACGAGCTGTCAACAATACAAAAGAAGAACCAGAATTTAGCACAGTTTCACGGATTTCATATAAACCAGCTAAATTCAATTCGAATTATTTAAGAGCGAGTACACCAAAAAACACAATGTTTTACGGTGCGGTAATTTCAGAAGAAGATTTTGATAAAGAAGAGATGAAGTATCCAAGAATTGTTGGTGCTTCAGAGATTTCGAGTTTGATGAGAAATTCTGACGTAATCGAAGGTTGGAGCCGTTTGACCTTTGGTAACTGGGAAGTAACTGAAGATATTTCATTAGCTACAATAATTGACCCAACGATTGAATATGAGCATCCTTACCTGAATAGCTTGAAAAACCAATATGAAGGTTTTTTAAATCAAATGCCTGAAGATGTTAAGGAGAACACAGTTAAATGTCTCAAATTTTTGTCAGCGGAATTTTCTAAATATGTTTCAGGTGGTAACAATCACGAATATT
>CAZTLE010000296.1:0-3485 GCA_964614415.1 uncultured Aureitalea sp.
TCGGGCTTTCCCTCTCACGGGAATTGGCCATACTGCTAGGAGGTTCCCTGCGCGTGGAGAGCGAGAAAGGAAAAGGCAGTACGTTTATTTTAAACCTTCCTGCCAGTGAAGTGGCCGCAGAACCGGGGGCTCCTGACACCCAGGTTGAGCCCAAACCTTCAAAGCCAACCGAAGATGTGCCTAGGGTTTCCCCTTCAGACGAACGAAGAAAGAAGGTGCTTATCGTAGAGGACAACCCCGAAATGTGCGCCTATCTGCAGGAGATCATGTCCGAAAGTTATGATAGTACGGTGGTTTTTGATGGGATTGAAGCGCTGGAAAAACTGAATGAGACCTCTTTTGATTTGATCACTTCGGACATTATGATGCCGCGGATGGATGGTTTTGAACTCCGTGAAAAAATCAACGCAGATTCCAGGCATACGTCTACCCCATTTATCTTGATCTCCGCTAAAACCCTTGAAGATGACAAGATACGAGGGTTCAAACTCGGAATTGATGACTATATCGTAAAACCCTTCAACAAGAATGAATTGTTAGCCCGCATTGAGAATCTATTGATGAACAAAGCCGAACGGGAAGCCTGGAAATTGCAAAATGCAGAGACCTTGTCCACGGAAGAGAGCTCCGATCAGAAATTACTCAAGAACATCGAAAAGATCGTGCTGGAAAATCTTGAAGACGAGAGCTTCAAGATCAGCCGTCTTGCGGATGAAGTGGGATACAGTCAGAGGCAATTAACGCGAATTATGAAGCAGTATACCGGCATGACCCCGGTGCAGTTCATCCTGGAGATTCGACTTCAGAAGGCATATCAGTGCCTGCAGCAAAAAGCTTTCTTCACGCTTTCTGAAGTCCGCTACCATGTAGGTATCAACTCGTCGGCCTATTTCAACAAAAAGTTCAGGGAACGCTTTGGTTTAGCGCCTTCCGAGCTACTTTCAAACTGACGATTTGTCCTTATAAATGCTCCTGAAAGCAGTCATTTTGACACAAATTCGCTGTGGCTCAGATTTTGACGTATCCCGATCGAAAATAATACAATCATGAACCCAAATAATTTCACCATAAAGACGCAGGAAGCCCTGCAACAAGCACAGCAACTTGCTCAGGAGTTGGAACACCAGCAAATTGAGAACGAACACCTGCTTAAGGGTATTCTTCAGGTTGATGAAGGTGTGACTCCATTTCTTCTGAAGAAACTGGATGTCAACCTCGATATTCTGACCAAGGTACTGGACAAACAACTGGAAAGTTTCCCAAAAGTAGCCGGAGGCGATCTCATGTTCTCACGTGAGGCCGCCAAGACCGTGAATGAAGCAAGTATCGTGGCTAAGAAGATGGATGATGAGTATGTCTCAATCGAACATTTCTTGCTTGCCATATTCAAGTCAAAAAGTACGGTCGCCCAAAGTTTAAAGGATCAGGGCGTAACGGAAAAAGCACTACTGGCCGCCATTGAAGAACTTCGAAAAGGAGATCGCGTAACCTCTCAAAGTGCCGAGGATACTTATAATTCACTTAATAAGTACGCACGGAATCTAAACGAACTCGCCAAGACCGGAAAGCTGGATCCTGTAATTGGACGGGATGAGGAAATACGACGTATTCTTCAAATACTCTCCCGACGTACAAAAAATAACCCTATGTTGGTGGGAGAACCCGGAACGGGTAAAACCGCCATCGCCGAAGGACTGGCTCACAGAATTGTGGACGGAGATGTTCCGGAAAATCTTAAGAGCAAAGAAGTGTACTCCCTGGATATGGGAGCCTTGATTGCCGGTGCCAAGTTCAAAGGTGAGTTCGAAGAAAGGCTGAAGGCGGTAATCAAGGAGGTGACATCGAGCGATGGAGATATCGTCTTGTTTATAGATGAAATTCACACCTTGGTAGGAGCCGGAGGCGGACAGGGAGCCATGGATGCGGCAAACATCCTGAAGCCTGCCCTGGCACGCGGTGAGCTGAGAGCAATTGGTGCTACTACGCTGGATGAGTACCAAAAATATTTTGAAAAGGACAAGGCCCTGGAGCGCCGATTCCAAAAAGTAACGGTCGACGAGCCCGATACGGAAAGCGCTATCTCTATTTTGCGTGGGATCAAGGAAAAGTATGAAACGCACCACAAAGTGCGCATAAAGGACGAGTCGATCATTGCAGCGGTTGAATTATCGCAGCGCTACATAACCAATCGATTTCTTCCCGATAAGGCGATTGACCTCATGGACGAGGCCGCCAGTAAGTTGCGTATGGAGATCAACAGTAAGCCCGAAGAACTGGACGTTCTGGATCGGAAAATAATGCAGCTGGAGATCGAGATTGAAGCTATTAAGCGCGAGAAGGACGAAGCAAAGCTAAAAACGTTGCGATCGGACCTGGCTAACTTAAAGGAAGAGCGCAATGAATTGAATGCGAAATGGAAAAGTGAGAAAGAGTTGGTCGATTCCGTGCAAAATTTCAAAAAGGAAATTGAAGATTATAAGCTGGAGGCCGAACGCGCCGAACGCGAAGGCGACTTCGGAACGGTAGCGGAATTGCGCTATGGAAAGATCAAAGAGGCCCAGCAGCAATTGAAAGAATTGGAAACCCGTTTGGCTGAAAACCAGGATAGTTCGGCGCTTATTAAAGAAGAGGTCACCTATGAAGACATTGCAGAAGTCGTGGCCAAATGGACAGGAATTCCTGTTACCAAAATGCTGCAAAGCGAACGCGATAAGCTCTTGAAACTGGAAGACGAACTCCACAAGCGCGTTGTAGGTCAGGAAGAGGCCATTGCGGCTGTTAGTGATGCCATCCGGCGAAGTCGGGCAGGATTACAAGACGCTAAGAAACCTATCGGATCATTCCTCTTCCTCGGAACCACCGGGGTTGGAAAGACTGAGTTGGCCAAGGCCCTGGCAGAGTACTTATTTGACGATGAGAACGCCATGACGCGAATTGACATGAGCGAATATCAGGAACGCCATAGCGTAAGCCGACTTGTAGGAGCACCTCCGGGTTATGTGGGTTATGACGAAGGCGGACAGCTAACGGAAGCCGTGCGACGTAAACCTTACTCGGTCGTGTTGCTGGATGAGATCGAAAAAGCACATCCGGATACCTTCAACGTTTTGCTTCAGGTGTTAGATGAAGGCCGTCTTACAGATAACAAGGGACGCCTGGCCGATTTCCGGAACACGATCATTATCATGACAAGCAACCTGGGAAGCCCGATCATTATGGACAAGTTCGAAGGTGTAAAGGATCTTGATACTGCCATGGAAAGTGCTAAAGTCGAAGTGTTAGGACTGCTTAAGCAAGCGGTACGCCCGGAGTTCCTCAATCGCATTGACGACATTATCATGTTTACACCACTCAACCGCGAAAACATCCATAAGATCGTTTCATTGCAGCTGCGAGGAGTCACTAAAATGCTTGCAAAGCAGAACATAACCCTGGATGCTACCGACGAGGCCATTGCGTATTTGGCCGAACGAGGATATGATCCC
>CAZTLE010000297.1:0-3475 GCA_964614415.1 uncultured Aureitalea sp.
CCTCTGGAACCACAATCCAGCGCTCTAACCAACTGAGCTACAACCACCATTTCATTGTCCTTTCGCCTGTAGCGCTCTCAACTGAGCCCTAACTATTGGCAGGCAGGTACAACCACCATGTATTTTTTAAGGGCCGCGCCCTCCGAAGCGTCAACTTGTTTGGCGCGAAGGAGGGGGCAAATATACTTTATTAATCAAGCTTGCGCAATACTCCCCGAGAAAATTTTATACGAGATGGAATAACGAGTCAACCGCGACATGACGCTCCGCCGTAAACCCTTCTGCAAACTCCGTTCCAATAAGTCGGCCAAGGTCACGAGCCCTATAGGTGATGCTATCCTTGAAGTTCGAACTCGAAATAGGCGTTTCAGGTTCATCAGCATCCTGCTTGTGAAACTGACTCTCATACGCGAATACAGCCTCATACTTCTTCTCCATAAATCCGGTGACATCTACCACCACATCCGGCTTGAGATTCTTCCACTGAATATAATGATACACCTGTTTTGGGCGCCAGGACTGCTGTTGCTCTCCCTCATATTCAGTCTCGATCTTTCGAAGACCACTTAGAAAACAAGCATCACTCGCCAGCTTACTGCCCTTGCCGTGATCAATATGCCGGTCTTCCACAGCATTGCACAGCACCATATCCGGGCGATACTTACGCAGTATCTTTATGATCTCCAACTGCGCGGCCTTGTTGTTTTCAAAAAAGCCATCGGCCAATCCTAAATTGTGTCGTACAGCAACACCCAGTATCTCTGCAGCCTTTGCAGCTTCCTGATCACGGATCTCAGCGGTTCCGCGCGTACCCAACTCACCACGGGTAAGATCCAGGATACCTACTTTCTTTCCATTGTGAATCTCCTTGGCCAGAGTCGCTGCACATCCCAACTCTACATCATCGGGATGGGCTCCGATCGCCAATATATCTAGCTTCATACAAGCGATTTTTCAAGTTCCTGCTTTACGGCTTTTTCCAACGCCTGCTCGATATCGGCTACCAAATCCTTCTTCTCTTCAATCCCGACCGAAAATCGCACCAGGCCATCAGCTATGCCCTGCTCCATTCGCTCTTCAGGGGTAAGCAGTGCATGTGAGGTCTTCGCAGGTGACAAGATCGTAGACTCCACCCCTGCCAGACTCATGGACTGCTTGATGAGATTCAAAGACTTCATGAATAATTCGGCATCCACCGATTCTATAAGTTCGAATGACAGCATGCCCGTATAGCCCCGCATTTGCTTCTTAGCAATCTCATAATCTGGATGGTCCTTCAATCCGGGATAATACACCTTGCTCACCAGCGGATGTTTCTTCAACCATTTAGCCATGCGCTTCGCATTGCGATTTTGAGCCTTCACGCGCAATGCCATGGTCTTTATACTTCGCTCCAACAACCAAACCGTATAATCACTAAGACTACCACCCAGGTTCTTGGCCATGTTCCATATCTGCTGAATATGTGCTTCCGAAGCAGCCACCGCTCCCGCACAGATATCGCTATGTCCCCCCATATACTTAGTGGCGCTGTGGATCATGATATCAATTCCGAAGTCAACCGGATTCTGATTGATCGGACTGGCAAATGTATTATCGATCATGGTGACAATTCCTCTTGGTTTTGCCAGATTGGAGATCATTGTGAGATCGGTGATCAGCATCAATGGGTTTGAAGGCGTTTCTACGTAGATTACCTTGGTATTGTCCCGGATCTCTGCTTCGAAATCAGAGGCCGAAAACCCTTTGGTAAAGGAGTATTCGATTCCGAATTTCTTAAACTGCTCGGTCACAAGGTTAAAAGTACCTCCATACAGGGTTTGCTGCAAGACCACATGATCACCTTTGTGCAAGAAAGCCAACATCGTCGTACTCACAGCAGCCATACCACTTCCGAATATGAGTGCCGATTCCGTCTTTTCCAAGGCCGCTACCTTCTTAGACAGCCCTTCCTGATTGGGCGTATTGAAATAGCGGGGATACCGCTTTACATCAACGTCTTCGTACTCGTACGAACTCGACATATATAAGGGAGACGTGGCTCCTTTGAACTGCTCATCCTTAATTTCCCCGACATGGGTACAGATGGTATTTACACCGGGTTGTTTGGGTTTCATAGGTAATGCAATTTTATCTGGCTCTAAGGTACATATTTACGAAAAGGTAAGCCATAGGAAATTCCAAATTCCAAAAGTCAAATTCCAAATACTAGCTACTTACTGCCAAACCTGCAACCTTTGACCTGTAACAAGTAACCAGTATACAGTGGCAGTTCACAGTGAGAAAGGCTAAATTTCAAAAACATCTCACTACTCAATACTAAATACTAAACACCCAAACCTGCAACTTGCAACAAAGACACCTCACACCTCATACCTCACACCTCACACCTCACACCTCAAATCTCTTTGCTATCTTTAACCGGTGAAATTATTGCTTACCCACATAAAAGAACTCCTACAGGTTCGGGAGGACGCTCCGATAAGAGTATCAGGAGCTGAAATGAATGCGTTACCGACAATCTCCAGTGCCTGGTTGCTGATCGATAATGGAATAATCGCCAATTACGGAAGCATGGACGAGCTCGTGACGACCGAAGCCGATGAGATCATTTCCTGTCACGGAAAAATTGTACTCCCTGCCTGGTGTGACTCACATACGCATCTGGTGTACGCAGGAAACCGGGAACAGGAGTTTGTAGACCGGATCAACGGTCTCACCTACCAGGAGATCGCCGAACGAGGTGGTGGTATCCTGAATAGTGCCAAAAAATTACAGGAAACTTCAGAGGAGGAACTTTTCGATCAATCGGCACAGCGGCTGGAAGAGGTAATGAAGATGGGAACAGGCGCCATCGAGATCAAAAGCGGCTACGGACTAACTACCGAGGCCGAATTAAAGATGCTGCGGGTCGCCAAACAACTGGCAAGCCACTATCCCATTCCTATCAAGACTACTTTCCTGGGGGCGCATGCGGTTCCTTCGGAATTCAAGAATAACAAAGAAGGCTACCTCGATCTTATTTGTAACGAGATGCTGCCCAGGGTGGCCCAAGAAGGTCTGGCGGATTACGTCGATGCGTTTTGCGAAGAGGGTTATTTTTCGGTGGCGGATACCGAGCGGGTGCTTTCCGAAGCACAGAAATACAATCTTATTCCGAAGATCCATGTCAATCAGTTTAATGCCATTGGCGGGGTCGCTCTTGGTGTAAAATACGACGCTTTGAGTGTAGATCACCTCGAAGTTCTCACCGATGAAGACGTGGATGCCCTTAAAGGGTCTAATACCATGCCGGTTGCGCTGCCAGCCTGCTCGTACTTCCTCAGCATACCATATACGCCCGGAAGGCAATTGATCGATGCCGGGCTTCCATTAGCTCTGGCCACCGACTACAACCCGGGTTCCTCTCCCACCGGAAATATGAACTTCGTAGTTTCTGCGGCCTGCATCAAAATGAAGCTGACACCTGAAGAAG
>CAZTLE010000298.1:0-3398 GCA_964614415.1 uncultured Aureitalea sp.
GAATAATTCGTGTCATCTTTGCATTGTAAAAAAATTAAAAAATGGCAAAAACAACTGCACCTGGTACTGCAACAAGATTTACTACCAGATTCCTTCAGGTAGATAACGGGGATCAAATGATCCGGGTAAAAGTAAACAAGCGATGGTTACTTCGTAGTGCCAAAGCTCTGCTTATCACCATCTCATTAGTAGGTTATGGAAGTCTGGTCTGGTCGAGTTATCAAATGAACTCTGTTTTCTTTTGGACACTTGTCAAGATGGGATTCATTCTGGGTATCATTATGTTGCTTGCTCTTTTCAGGAAACCATAAATTAATACTTAATACAATGATAGTAACAGACGTAATGCACAAGGTTCAACTTGTAGATGGCACCTTCACGGCTTCAGAAGCCTCCGACGTGATCAACTCACTCATCGATGTGAAGGTAAATTTTCACAAACTGCATAGACTCTCCATGTGCGAGGGAGACATGTACAGTGATACGAGCTATGACGACAGTCGTTTAAACGAGCTGCTTCAGGAAAAGAAAGACTTTAAAGAAGTAATGAAAGAACTGCGCCAGTCCGGCAAGCGAATAAAAATTAATGGAATACTTAAGGTCGAGGTAATCGACTAGATAGATCTTTGACATTCTGAAATGGATTTACACTTATTGGCGGATAACCTGACCAATCCGGCATTGCTGTTCTTTGTGTTAGGTTTATTTGCATCCGCCGTAAAGAGTGATCTGGAAACCCAAGAAATTCCTCTAAGTTCATCTCGATATATCTCTTGCTCGCCATTCGTCTTAAGGGCGGGCAAGAGTTATCCCACGGTGTATACTGCATAGACATTACCCGGGCCATGTAAGCGTAGATTCATTCAAATCATCAGCGGTTCAAGGTGCACCGCTAACACTAAAGTCACCTGCACAAACAATGAGATACGCATTATGATGTCGTTACAGGTAATATCGGAAGACCTTGAACTAATCAACGAGATAGCAGATTTTCTGCTTTCGGAAAGCCTCATTGCAAATGCATTAATCAGCGAAGAAATGCGCTACAAGACCAGAAGCGGGTCCACTAACGCTTCGGTTACTGTTTTTTCGCTCAAAGGGATTTCGAAGTCGCTTTTGTTCGGTCGAATTAGCCATAAACTACGAGAGCGCTACGGGGATGGCACTCCTCTGTTTTTTTCGGAACCCATTATATCGATCGATCCTTCCCACAGGGAACTATTGATACGGGATCTTGCCAAGGTGTGAGGCCTTGCAGGATTCAATTAAGTGTTAGTTTGTAGCTGAGAACCCTACCGTCCGATTCTTAGGAGGAATCGGCGGAAGGTGGTCCAAGAGAGAAACCGTCCGTTTAACGACGGACGGTTTTAGGGCCAGGAAAGCGCTATCGAAGTACATTCGGTTTGGAAACTGACTTTGTGATGTATACTATTCGTTTCGGCGAATTCGAATATAAACTTAAATAGAAATACTATGGAATTGATTAACGAAGCCCTCGAGTTTGAGAAATCAAAAATGACCCATATGTCTATTAGTGATCGTATAATTGCCTCAAGAGAAGCAAAACGGCTCATACTAGCCATTAACGAGATCTATAAGAAAACCAAAGACGGTGAACTTATGGACTTGATGAAACGCCTTACAGCTAAGAAAAAGAAGATTGAAAAACGCTTAAAGATGATGCCGAGCATCATGTAGAAAAAGCCCGCCAATTGGCGGGCTTTTTTGCGTCCGGGAATTAAGATTTGGTGGAAACCGCGGGATTCCAAATTCCGGTGGCCGCGACTTCCCGGGCAAAGCTCCGGAAGGATTTGGCCGGTCGTTTCAGGACCTTCTCAACATCATTCGTGACTACAGAGTTTACCGGATTTACCAGTACAAGGGTAAAAAGGTATTCAATAAGCCATATATAAGATTCGGGAACCTCCTGCTTTTGCATTACTCCCAGATAATCTTCCAAAGAAACGGGAATATAACCGATGGTTCTGCCGCTCGCTTCCGAGATTTCGTTGATGACCTCTTCAAACGTTAATAGCTCCGGCCCTGTGAGTTCATAAATCTCGCCGTTGTGTTCTCTATGCAGTAAGGACTCTACAACTACATCCGCTATGTCTCCCGTATCGAGGTAGGGAACTTTGGCTTCAGGCATTGGCAGTGCAACGGTTCCTTCAAGAATAGGCTCTAAGAAGAAGCTCTCGCTGAAATTCTGGTTGAACCAACTGGCGCGGACAATGGTGTAGTCCATCCCGGAATTGATCACAACCTGTTCGCAACGTTCCGCTTCGGTTTCTCCTTTTCCGGAAAGAAGGACCAGCTTTTTTACACCTTCCTGTCTGGCAATGGCAACCAAACCTTTAATGGCTTCAAAGGCTCCGGGAACGGCAAGATCAGGTTGAAAAGTGATGTATATCTTATCAATACCTTTTATTGCTGAAGCCCAGGTTGCAGGTTGTTCCCAATCGAAAGGAATTGTGGCCGATCTGGATCCTACCCGCACATCCTGGTTGAGTTGCTGAAGACTTTCTACGACTTTACGACCGGTTTTACCGGTACCTCCGATAATTAAAAAATGTTCTTTTTTCATGACTCTTTGAGTGGGATAATCCAATTGCTTTGCATGGGATTCGCTGTGGAATAAACATCTAGGGTATGGTCGGTAAAAGGTTGACTTCTTCTGCCGTTTAATGAAAGGCGACTTTCAACGTAAATTTCTGGGGCATAACCGTTTTGTTCATAAAATTGATCACCAATGTATTTTGCAAATTGCAAAATCATGTCCGGTTGGGATTTCATTTGCTGTTTTTGAAAAGCGGTGAGGTATGCATTCAGGTCAACTTCTTTCTGAACATTTCTTTTTGCGTCTCTAAGAATGAAGGAGGTATAACCGTTTTTTTCCATCAACATAACCCTCCAGCTGAATCGATACCCCTTTTCATTCCAGAACAAATTGTCGCTGTACCTCAGGTGCCTGAATGGTAAATAAAGTTGTACGAGTACATATGCTAGTAACAAAACAGAAATAAGAGAGGTGTATTTTGACGGAAGATGATGTTTGTGATTTGTCGCATTGATTGGTCTGAAAGAAGGCAAATGACTCAAGACTCTTTCGTGCCAAGAAGAAGAAAAGAAAATGATTGTTGCGGTAATCATGATGAAGGGGAACATGCCGATTCGCGGAAAAAGAATGGCGGTTAAAATGTGGAAAATCAGCACAAAAATATAGGCAGGACCCCGACTTCTTTTCATCCATAAAAAGAGCCATACCGAAAGGTCATAGATGCAACCTGCCCAGCTGAAAAGAAAGGCAGTTTCTCTGTAGTGCATCCATCGCCCTAGTATCGGGATGTCATACCTACCCGGCAGCCAAGTGGCCAAGGGTTGGGCATGCATGAGCCAAT
>CAZTLE010000299.1:0-3390 GCA_964614415.1 uncultured Aureitalea sp.
AAAGTCGCTACAATTTTATCAAGGTCATTACCCAGGGGGCTAAGGAACATCGGGCCTTTCAGTACTTGTTTCAATTGCAATTTGGGGGCTTTTATTATAATATATTCTCCTTTCTGCGCACGAAGGAGTCCGGAAGGAAATTCCGGATTGTTCAAAGCTCCGGCGCCTTCTGCAAAAACAACAGTACCGGCCTGTATATCATTGTATCGTATCCCGGCCCCGGAACGATCCAAATTGTCGTATTCAAATACTTCTGTCCTGAGTTTCGATGTATGTTGAAGATATTTCGCATACGCTCTTATGAGCTTTAGAGGATCTATACGATAGGCCCGGCTCACTTCCCCATAACCATACGGCACATGAACGCTCGGATTGTTATTGGTTCCAACACGTGGGGCCAGAAATTCCTCCAGCTCTCTTTTATCACTCGCCACCAACCAGTTGTTTTGTTCTTCAACACTATGGAATATCCGATGAATGCTAACAGCTTCTATAATGGGTTCACTGAGTTTGTGCTCCAGGGAGGTATAAAATGCAACCGCACTTTCCAAATGTACTTTGGCATTCCAAACGGCTGTAAATCGCTTTAGGACCGTTGGATTGATCATACCACCCGAAGCTCCGGTAGCCTGGGGAATCGCCTGGTCCACAACGACAAATGATTTACCGTGTTTCTCCAGTTGCTCACAAAATGTAATACCGGCTATTCCCAGTCCCACAACGATATAGTCTACTTGCATCACACAGCAAAAGTAAAAAACCCTGCAGCAATGCTACAGGGTTTTATTTATGCACTTAAATAAATTTCGGGAATTAATAGTTCCACAAGTCCATTTCAATATTTCGGATCACTTCCTTGATACGATCACTTTCCAGCAATTGCATCAGGGCATTATCACTAATATATTCATTTACACCTCTGTCTCCCTGGACGTTATCTTCCTTGTATACAAGGCCGTTAAAACGTCGTGAGTTCAACAGGTGATCAAATGAAATGGGTTGGGATGTATTCTTTCTATTAAATGCTTTTGCCTCATGCAGTACCTCGCGTGCCGATGGGAACCATACCCAGAATAATTCGACTTTAGCATCCACATTGTCGTCGGGGAACGCCTTTGAGCGAGCTTCATTAGCAACCGGGCACAATCCAAGTAATCGGTACTTGAGCTCGCCCTGGCGCTTATCCAAGAACCAGTAACCGCGGATTCGCCACTCTTCCACATCACCTGCGTCAAGCGAGAATCTACGAATATACTGGGCGTCTACAACTCCTTCGGCATTATACTGCTCGATACCGAAATCTGTGGTATCGACATACTCCAATGAAGCGTCTATATCATTCAAAGTACGTTTTTCAGTAAAATAAGAGTCTGCATAGACATGTTCTATCTTACCGTTTTTAATGTTCTTCACGAGCACATCGTACAACGAACGACGGTCTGCTCCGATGTTGTTGGTATCAATAGGATAGTACAACGGGAAGTTCACGCGCTCATCGAGGTCGATGATCTCCCAAGTCGTTTTCGACCAAAGTACATCACGCTCATCGATATAGCCATATGGTAACGGCGTATCGTTGTCATAGGCAATCTGTGATTCGGTCTTTACGCCTATATCGTCGGGGGTCTTGGCATTAAGAATGTTGATCTGTGCAAATGCACCCACACTCATCAAAAATCCAACACCACATAAAACAACACTTCTGAAATTCATAAAAACAGTTTTAAGTCTAGTTCGTCAATTCGATACAAACCGGAGAGATCTTCTTCAATTTGTATCCTGAATTATTTGCAATATTCGCGTTGATATCAAAGATCTGAACGGTCTCACCACGCTTAGCTCTTCTAAGGGCTTGTTTGGCTTGAGTGCTCAAACGGCCACCGCTCACTTTCACGGTTGGCTGCCCGGATACTTTAAAGCTAAATCCGGTAACGTTCAAACTCAAATCGAAATCAAAGTCCTCAAGGATGGCTCCAACGGTAGAGATTTCCAATCCCTGACGCTGCATACGCACACATCCTCCATTTCCGGTCTCACCACGAATGGTTCCAACAGGACGCGGGATATCTTTGATACGGAATTCGGTAGTCGTATTAACACCGGTTCCGTCAGGCAGTGTACCTCGTGCGTTGATGCTAACAGTTCTACCTCCACCCGGACGCATCATGTACTTACTTCCTGAGGCCTTGGTAAGACCTGTAGCCGAAGCCGACACTTTGTTATCCGGAATTCCAGGGATAGAAATTGTCATCGGATTATCTACACCACGGTAAACAACATTCATCTTATCAGCAGAGATAACCGCCGAATTTGGCTTAGAGATAGTCGCAAATGTCTGATCTACTTCGATCTCTACTTCTTCCTCGTTTTGCAGGAATATCAGCTTTCCTTCGATCTTGTGATCTCCGGGAGATCCGGCAGTGATGTTCAGCATTACCTTACCGTTTTGGATAGTATACTGATCTTCAGTCAATGGTCTTCCATCAAGCGTAAGTTCAACCCGGTTTGGCTTTGTATTCGGGTCTTTACGTCCCAATACAATTCCACCCTCGAATTTCTCACCGGCATACCAGGCAGACTTAGTCTGCTCCAAAAGTGTGTTATACTGTGTAAATGAAAGTGCTACATCCTGCTGACCGGCTAACATCTTGGAAAGAATCTCACTTTGCGTGGTCTTCACGTCAGCCTGCATTTGAGTCATCTTGGTTAGAGAGGCAATCATCGGGAAGCCTTCGAAGTGATACTTCAGCCAATCCCATTTCTTACCGTCTTTCTTACGAGTTACTTCAGCGGTAGAGAATTTCTTCTCAACATCGCTGGAGATCTCAGGATAGTCTCCGTTTAATACGGTCAACATACCATCACGATACGCATTGATCTTTCCAATGAATTCCTGTCCTACGGGAGAAATTCTATCTCCCTGGAAGAACAATTGATCCAGGTGATCAGGCTTGTCCTGTACTTCGTAGTTCTCCGTATCATCAGAAGGAACAGTTCCCATCATTCCGGATTTGATCTCTTCCAGATAGGAGGTGAAGTCTTCTGACAACGTATTGATCTGACTGGCCTTTTCATTCACAGCCTGATACTGATCCGGCTGTTCGGTAGCTTTGGTCGCCAGGTTAGTCATGAACGCAGTGTTGCGTTCCGTACTGGCCACATTAGCTTCAGTCAATCGTTCGTTTATAAGTCCGAAGGCAGTAAGTATCTCCTTGGACATGTTCAAGGCGAGCATAGCGATGAAAACCAGATACATCAGGTTAATCATCTTCTGCCGGGCCGATAGTTTTCCTTGTGCCATTTTGTGTCTCTTTACGAATTAAAAATGCGGATAACTATCTTAGTTATTGTTCATTGCAGAAAGCATTCCACCGTAGATTCCATTCAGGG
>CAZTLE010000300.1:0-3382 GCA_964614415.1 uncultured Aureitalea sp.
GAACATAAAGGAGGTGATTCTTACGAAATTGTGACTAAGGCATCCATGGAACCGGGATGGCATTTATACAGTCAGATTGAAGCTGATGTGGAACTACCGCCAATTCCCACCGAGTTCAGTTATAATGCTACTCCTGAAACCTACGAGTTGGTTGGACCAACTTCCGAGCCCGATGTTGAACCTTTTTGGGATCCTGTTTTTGAAGCCGATATTGTGTACTTTGAAGGAATCGCGGAGTTTCGTCAGCCGATCCGGGTGATCAATCCGGAAGGACTAACACTTACGGTAGAAGTCTATTATTCGGTATGTGATGATGAAAAGTGTCTGCCACCCGATATTCGAACCTTTGAACTGGGTCTGGAAGGCGCAGCTACGGCGGTGACTGCAAACGTGACCGAAGAAGACATTGCAAAGACCAACGAGCTGATCATTGATCTCAAGGGAGAACTGAATGATACCGGGGAACGTAAAAGCTACCTGATGATCTTCCTTATTGGATTTTTGGGAGGCCTGCTTGCCTTGCTTACACCCTGCGTGTTTCCAATGATCCCGCTTACCGTTTCTTTTTTCACCAAGGGAGCCCAGGACCGTAAGAAAGGAATTCGGAATGCCATACTGTATGGATTCTTTATTTTCCTCATTTATGTGCTGCTAAGTCTGCCATTCCATTTGCTTGACGGAGTGGATGAAGGTATTTTGAACAATATTTCGACCAACGTATTTCTAAACATTCTGTTCTTCCTGATATTCCTGGTTTTCGCATTCTCTTTTTTCGGCTATTTCGAATTGACGCTTCCGAGTTCCTGGAGTTCGAAGATGGATGAAAAAGCCAATACCATTGGAGGTACCATAGGTATTTTCTTTATGGCCCTTACGCTGGCCATTGTTTCCTTCTCCTGTACGGGACCTATCCTGGGAGGGTTGTTAGGAAGCTCATTAAGTCAGGATGCCGGCGCCATACAACTGAGTTTTGGTATGGGTGGTTTCGGTCTGGCCCTGGCCTTGCCTTTTGCGTTGTTTGCATTGTTTCCCAACTGGCTGAACTCACTCCCTAAGAGTGGAGGATGGCTTAATACCGTAAAAGTTGTTCTTGGATTTGCTGAATTAGCACTTGCCTTTAAGTTTCTTTCCAATGCGGATCTTGTCATGCACTGGGGATTGTTGAGCCGTGAGGTATTTGTCGGAATTTGGATTCTGTGTGCTCTGGGAATGGCCCTGTACCTGTTCGGGTTTATTCGATTTCCGCACGACGGCCCTAAAAAGAAAAAGTTGCCTTTGGGGAATTGGATCGTGGGGCTGGGAGCCTTCGCTTTTGCCGTATATCTGGGTACGGGACTTATCGCTCCGAAATTCAACAGCCTGAAATTGCTCAGTGGACTTGCTCCTCCGGCGCCACTGGAGCTTGAGTCTCATAAAGACTTTTTCAGTGGGGTAGAAATTGCCAGGGAACAAGGAAAGCCTATCATGCTCGACTTTACCGGATGGGCCTGCGTCAATTGTCGTAAAATGGAGGAATATGTCTGGACAGAGCCCGATATCTTCGAGATCATTAACGAGGAGTACATACTCATATCACTCTATGTAGATGACCGAAAGGAACTCCCGGAAGGGGAGCAATTCAACTTCCAAAGACCCGATGGCCGGGTAAAGGGTATTGAGACCATTGGCGATAAATGGACCGTTTTCCAAACGGTGAATTTTCAGAACAATTCACAACCTTACTATGTACTAATGGATAGCGATTTCAATCTCCTTAATGCACCAACGGCCTATACACCTAATGCTTCTGAATATCGTAACTGGCTGGAAGAGGGCTTGAAAAATTTCGCTGAGTAGATATTTTATTACTTCTTATCAGGGATATGTGTGATCCTACGGCAAAAAAATAAGCGCCGCTGTTTGCAGGCGACGCTTATAACAAACCTAACTTAGTAAATTTTAAAAGCTTTTAAGGTGTAAAACTTTTAATGTTGGTGCCGAATTGCATAATTTTCTATCCCCACAAAAAATTATTTTCGACACACTTCACTAATTCAATATCAAAAATAAAAATATGGGCACTACGAATCCATACGTGTATACTCGTATTTTTTCCGGCTTCGATACGTAGAGTGAGAAAACAAACGGCCGCTCCCTAAGGGCGGCCATTTATCCATTCGAAATTTACTTATTAAACAATCGTTTAGAGGACTATGTAATTTAGAAAGCCTTTTTATTTTCCGCCTCTCGGCGTCAACCTATGTAGGCCCTTCTGAAATCGTTAAGTCATTTTAACACAATAGTTTACTAAGACTATGATTTACTTCCTTCATCTCAAATGTATGAGAAAAAACGATAGGATATTGATGGTGAGGCATCTGCAGAGTGTACTACAACGTTTTCGTGTTAATAAGTTTCGAAATTTTAACATTTTGAGGAATATGAGGATCAGATTATCACTTTGTGAAGCTTTTACACAAGAATATTAAACAAACTTCATATCTTTAACAACATAATTTTCGATATCCCACACATGCCAAGGCTGACTCTTAAGAAAATTGCACGTGAACTGGATGTTTCGATTTCAACGGTTTCCAAAGCCCTACGCGACAATCCCGAGATCAGTGAAGATACCCGTCAAAAGGTGCAGGCCTTTGCTAAGTTGTACAATTACAAGCCTAATAACATAGCACTGAGTCTTAAGAACAGGAAGACCCATACCATTGGTGTTATAATACCCGAAATCGTCCATCATTTTTTTACTACGGTGATCAGCGGCATTGAAAAGGTCGCCAACGAGCGCGGTTACAATGTTATTGTTGGCTCATCCAATGAATCCTTTACCAAAGAGGTGATCAATATGGAGATGTTGGCCAGTGGCAGCATTGATGGTTTCGTGATTTCAGTATCCAAGGAGACGCAACAGAAGAAGGATTATCATCACGTAGAGGAAACCATTAATCAGGGAATGCCGGTGGTAATGTTCGATCGCTTTGTGAAAGGCATGGACTGTGATATGGTTATTGTAGATGATGTGCATGGTTCGCGCAAGGCGGTTTCCAAGCTGATCGATCAGGGATGCCGGAACATTGCGATTTTAACCACGGAAGATTATTTAAGTGTCGGAAATCTCCGCACGACCGGTTATATGAATGCCTTGGCAACCAAGGGAATACGACTTAATCCTGAGTACATTTTAAAGCTGGAGGACGATGTAAACCTGGATGAGAATCAGGAGTTGCTGGAACAAAAAATATATGATTTTGTCCGATCGAATCCGGAACTGGACGGCATCTTTGCAGTCAATGAAAAGTATGCGATCATTGCCATGAAAGCGGTGAGTCAAATAAACAGAACTGTGCCCAAAGACGTTAAGGTAATCGGTTTTACGGATGGTGTATTG
>CAZTLE010000301.1:0-3283 GCA_964614415.1 uncultured Aureitalea sp.
GGTAATGGTTTCGGTATATTCCAAAGCGCCCAGTCGCAATTGAATCTCACTGATAACGGCCTCAAAATAGACCACTGTGAAATCAACAACGTCCTTGTCAGATGTAATGATCTCGGGATGACTCAGGTACTTGTCGTAATAGAACAACATGCACGATATACCCTTAATAGGCGACATGAACGATAGTTCCGGGATACCCGCAAATTTATTTTTAAGTACGCTCAGGTCGTCCGAAGCCACCGGTTTCAGGGCATGTAATATTCTGTAAGCTGTCCCGTACAACATGAAGGCCGTTGCCGTATGCTGCTTGGAGTCAAATTCCTTGCGCTGGGAACCGTCCAGGGACGATTTTCGTTCGTTAAGGGCCGAGAGCCCGGAAGCATCATAGTAACTATCCTTAAGCCAAATTCCCATAGTGATTCCTTCCTGTAGGGCATACAGGGCTCTGTTCAGGCTCAACGGAATTGCCACGGAATCGGGCAAAAGTCTCTTTTTAAGGGCCAGAACGGTTTTGCTCACAGAAGTGACCTGGCTGGTGGAATTTCCCGTAGCCTTGGACAGGTAGAGCAGAATAGAATCATCCTTTGTGTCCTTTTCCCGGTTCTTGGCCTTATACCCTTGTTCCCATTGAACCCCCTTGAGATATGAAGTCGCTTCATCTCGCAGTAGATCGAGTTCGGAATTTTTAATAGGAAATGTGGTGTTGTGCTCCATGTATTACAGTTTTAGCTTGGGAATCTCTATGGGTTCCTTGCTCAATGTATTGATCGTTTCCGGGATTTTATCGTATAAGCTCTGCAACACCCGGTGTGGTGCAAAGAGGTATTTCTTTCGTTTTTCAGTCTCCCAGATCTGTAGGTACTGCTTGTTGAAAAAGCGTCCTTCTTTGAAATCCCCGGTGGAGACAATATCGTCCACCTCTAGGGATACGGCAAAAGCCGAAAGATCCAGCGCTTTTTTAACGATCCCCTCAAGGATGGTATGCGTTACTTTTAATTCGTCCTTTGCAAATACGTTGTGTATTGGTCCCAGGTCGATCTTCCGCAGTTTCTTCGGAAGTAATTTCGGAAGTCGTTTATCGATGGCGTAGGCCATCATATCCAGGCTCATATCGCGATCGGCTACTGTCTCCAGCACGTCGTAGATCTTGGAGGTGTAATCCTCGACAGACTCCTTGTAGAGGTCGAAATACATGAAACATATAAACGGCCTGTTGTATGTGACATCGTAAAACGACCAACTGATCATATAAGGAGCTTCCTTGTTTTCCGTCGGAAGAATTTTCCCCTGGACAAAGCGCTTAAAAATGAACTTGTTGTCTACAGATGTATAGTACACAATGGACGCTGCCTGGTGGAGCTTCCGTTTGGATACCGGCTCTTTGCGCTTTAGTAAAGACGTAAGGAATTCAGCTTTTAGATCTTCTACTTTGGGAAGATTGCTGATATGCTCTTTTTTCAACGCAAGATCGTTCGCGAGATATCGGAATTCCAGATAATTCGGAAAACCCGACTCTGTGAGGTCGATCTTCATTTTTTCCTCATCATCGTACAAATATTTTACCCGGAAGGCCTCCAGCGAATAGAGCAGCAGCTCACAATACTGTCGCATAAAGGTGACTTCCTGTTCGGTGCAAATATCATGTTGGGTAATACTTTCTATGAGTTCTTTAAAGGCATGGGTGATAATTTTGAAATAGACCACATACTGCTCCTTGGTCTCCAGAACAGCGCTATCCAATGGTGTGACTATCTGATGTATCGACATGCCGAATTAAAAGCAGTGCTTTGTGTTAAAGATTGAATATTTCTGAATAAGGACTATCCCAGAAGGTCGTCTTCCTTTGGCTCGGGATCTCCGCCACCTTCGGGTGCGCCTCCACCTTCATGGCCGCTTCCATTGCCATCTCCTGCCGGGGGGTTATTGCCCGAAGCATAGAACTCCTCGAAGATCTCCTTCATGTCAATGCCATATCTGTTGGCAAAGTCTTTTTGGATCTGAGCGTCCTTTTCCCTGATCTCCTGAAGCGATTCCGCATAGCTGCTATACACACCCTGCATAACCTTTTCGTGAACGGGAATGTTGTCCATCATCTCCTGACGGGCTCTTGCACTTGCAGAATGCATGGCGGCCAATGTCTGACCTATATGCTCGTCGGTTTTAACACCCAGGTGCTCCAGAATGGCAGCAAATTCCTGATCGGTTCTGGCTTTAAGTGCAACCACGTAACCGTCGTAGTATTTAAGGCGCTCATCCGTATCACTTTTTAGCTTGGCGCGATGCGATTGTAAATTGCTACGCAGGGATGTGAGTACCTTGATCGTGAGATTGTGTTTATGGACAAAGCTGTCTTTTGATGCAGCCAGCGTAGTGTAAGCATTCTTAAGTCCTTCCAGTTCCTCTACTTTTTGCTCCAGTTCGGTGATCTTTCCAATGGCTTCAGAATACTCGGTAGATTGCTTGTCCGCAATTTCTTCAAGTTCCTGTCGGGCCTGCTTTAGGAGAGCGTACTGTTCTTCCAGTTTTTCTTCGGTCTCCTTTTTCTTTTCAAGGGCTTTGGTATGGTTCTTACTGGCTTCAACAATAGCGTCCTGAAGTTTGTCTTCCACTTCCTTGATCTCTACCTCGCGATTCTTGAGACGTGTCACAGCTGCCTGGCTCTTATAGGAAAGCTCACTGAGTAATGTTTGGATATCAGCGTTTTCGATCCGCTCCTGGAACATTTGTTTGGCTCTCAGGTCGGCGGCCTCTCTGTCTTTTTGTGCCGCTTCCAGTTCGGCTTGTTTCTTTTTGATACGAGCCTTGCGCCCCCAAAGGTTATTCCACCAGTTGTCTTTAACGTTCTCTGCGTCTTCCAACTCAAGCTTGGCACGCTCCAGGCGCTTCTGAGCATTGTCTATGACCTTTTGCTCGTCGGCATTAAGCGTAGAGAACTTCTCGAAGATGATACCTACCTCATCCTGATAGTCGGTAAGATCCTTGATGGCCTCCAACAATGAAGTACGATCTTTTTCAGCCATTCCCACTACATCGTCCAATGTCGCATTGAGGATTTTTTGCCTCATTTCAGGATCGTCTTCCTGAGCGAGTTTGGACTTCATCTGGTCCACGGCTTTCCCCCAGTTAACTTCTACTTTCTTTTCACTTTGTGAGGCGGAATCGGTTTCTAGTAAATCGAAATCATCAGACATAGTAATGACTATTTAAATGGTTAGAATGTTCAGAAAAATTGAAGTGTCAATTTCGGTAAAAAAATTGAGTTTGGAAACCCAATTGTGAAAAG
>CAZTLE010000302.1:0-3254 GCA_964614415.1 uncultured Aureitalea sp.
TTTTCTTTTCAATCGAATATTTACTTTTTCTCGTCTAACTGATCGTTAGCTGCAGGATCTTCTTTAGAAGCATCTTTAAATTCTTTGATTCCGCTTCCAAGGCCTCGCATTAATTCAGGGATCTTTCTCCCTCCAAACAACAACAATACGATCACAACGATCAGAACAATTTGCCAGGGGCCTATGGCCAAAGGTAGGATCAATGCTTCCATGTTTTACATTTAAATAACTTATTATAACAAAAGTAATAAGAATTCCTTACATAGAACGTTTTCAGGGTAAGATTAGCACGAACGCCTTTCGATTGTTTTATATTTGTGCAGACCTTGAGATGAAGCATGGCTAAAAAGAAGAAGAGATCCAAGAATATCCGGAAAAAGCTGCTGTATAAGTATCGCCTTGTGGTACTGAATGAAGATACTTTCGAAGAACGCTTTTCCTTTAAGTTGAACCGACTTAATGTGTTCGTGTTCAGCGGTGTTTTTGCGGTCCTGCTTATCGCCGTAACCACCCTGCTCATAGCGTTTACACCCTTGCGGGAATACATTCCCGGGTATTCGTCTACCGCCCTGAAAAAACAGGCGACCGACCTAACCTACAAGACTGATTCCCTCCAACAGGCACTCGATATCAACGAGCAGTATATCGCTTCTATCCGAAAAGTGCTCACCGGAGATGTGAAAACTGTGGATTTCAATAAAGATTCCATCATTGAGGCGGCTAGCATAGACCCTTCCGAAGTGGACCTAACCCCCTCCAGGGAAGATTCCCTGCTCCGGGAGAAGGTGGCACAGGAGGATAAATACAACCCCCTTATTGCCGATTCCGAAGTGAGCTTTGTACTCTTTCCGCCTGCAAAAGGACCCATTTCCGAAGGCTATAACCCGGAGAATGAGCATTATGCGGTCGATATAGTTACGACCATAGGAGCTCCCATCAAGGCGGTAGCCGATGGCATAGTCATCTTTGCCGAATGGACAGCCGGAACCGGTTATGTGATTTTACTGAAACACCCCAATGACCTTATTTCGGTGTACAAGCACAACGCTTCGTTAACCAAGGAGCAAGGAGAGCCGGTGAGGGCCGGTGAGGTAATTGCCACCGCCGGAAATACAGGATCTCTTACCACCGGACCCCATCTGCATTTTGAATTGTGGAGTGACGGCTATCCCATTAACCCCACGAATTTTATCGATTTTGAATAACCATCCATGTCGCTAAAGTCATTCGCTGCCAAAATCCTAGCCCGAAGTGTTCACCGGAAGATTGAGAAATGGTCCCGCGATCCTGTCGCTACCCAACAAGCGGTATGGAAACAGCTTGTAATAACAGCGAAGGACACGGCTTTTGGTAAAGACCATGGCTTTGACAGCATGCAGAATCCTAGTGATTTTGCCTCCCGGGTACCCATTCGCGACTATGAAGGGCTGCGAAATTATGTGGACCGGGTTGTGGAAGGGGAGTCGGATATATTGTGGCCGGGCAAACCCCTGTATTTTGCAAAGACCTCCGGAACCACTTCTGGGGCGAAATACATTCCTTTGACGAAGGAGTCTATGCCTACACATATAAAGGCAGCAAGAAACGCCATTTTGTGCTACATACATGAGACGGGCAACGCTAGTTTCGTAGATGGCAAGATGATCTTTTTGCAAGGCAGCCCGGAACTGGAAGAAAAGAACGGCATCAAACTGGGCAGGTTATCGGGAATTGTCGCCCACTACGTGCCAGGGTATTTGCAGCGTAATCGGATGCCCAGCTGGGAGACCAACTGCATTGAGGACTGGGAAACCAAGGTCGATGCTATAGTGGCAGAGACCAAAGAGGAGAACATGTCGGTTATAAGCGGCATTCCGTCCTGGGTGCAGATGTATTTTGAACGACTTATTAGTGACACCGGGAAGCCTGTTGGCGAATTGTTCAGGAACTTCGATCTCTTCATTTACGGCGGTGTGAATTACGAACCCTACAGGGCCAAGTTTGAACAACTCATAGGGCGGTCTGTGGACAGCATTGAGCTTTTCCCGGCCTCCGAAGGCTTTTTTGCCTACCAGGACAAGCAGGGAGAAAAGGGAATGTTGTTGTTGCTTGATTCGGGCATCTTTTACGAGTTTGTACCGGCCGATTCTTTCTTTGACGAGAACCCGCCAAGACTTACCATTGGCGAGGTACAGACCGGGGTGAACTATGTGATGATCATTTCCACCAATGCCGGGCTATGGGCCTATAACGTGGGTGATACCATAGAGTTTACGTCATTGAAACCCCACAGGGTGATCGTAACCGGGCGTATTAAGCACTTCATTTCCGCCTTCGGAGAGCATGTGATAGGCAAGGAAGTGGAACAGGCCATGAACGAAGCCATGAGTACGTTCAATTTTGCCATTTCAGAATTTACAGTGGCGCCTCAGGTACAAACCTCCGAAGGCACGCTACCCTATCATGAGTGGTTGGTTGAGTTTGATACGGAACCGGAAGATATGAATGCCCTGGAAGCTGCACTGGACCAATCTATGCAGCGGCAAAACTCCTATTACTTCGATCTTATAGAGGGCAAGGTTCTACAACCGTTAAAGATCACCGCGCTACCCAGGAATTGCTTTAAGAACTATATGAAATCTCAGGGGAAGCTGGGAGGGCAGAACAAGGTGCCCAGATTGTCGAACGACCGCAAGATAGCAGATGGTTTGCGGGGTATTCAGGCACAAAATTAGTAGTATATTTGCCCCAGCATGAACCTTTCAAGTACACATATTAGAACCAGGGCTCAAGAGAGCTCAGGAGCCATTGAACGGCTGTATATCACTATGCGGCACTTGTTCAACCGCGGGTTTTACAAGCCTATGGGGGTATCCGGAGAGACACTTAGGGAAGCCCTGCTCATTTTGCGTCCTGAGATCTACGGTTCTATTGCAGAGGAAAAGATTGAACTACAGGGTTTGCTGTATGTAATCGATCGATTGCCATATGGTATTGAAGAGTGCAAGTTTATCAATCTTACGAGCGAAGAGGGATATAAGAACTCCCATTTCGAACCTATAATCCCACTGAAAAGACGCCGCAATTGTTACCGGATCGACGAGGAGCAGATGAATATCGAAGTGACCCGCGGACGATCGGAGATCTACGACATACTTACGCACCTCACCTTTCTGTACATAGAATCCCATAAGATCATGCGTCAGGTGCTCATCAATGATGAAGGAGCCTTGATACGCGACTGGCAGAAGCTGGAAGAAGCGGTGCTGAAGAAA
>CAZTLE010000303.1:0-3241 GCA_964614415.1 uncultured Aureitalea sp.
TGGCCGTTTGGGGAGTAGATACTGTATTCTCAGGAGTGATCGAACAGTACTTTAAATTAATTAAGGGATAAACGCTGCAGAATGACGGAAACAAAAAATACTAAGAAGTGGTATGTTGTTCGTTCGGTAAGCGGACAAGAGAACAAGATCAAGAACTACATCGAATCAGAAGTAGCACGCTTGAATCTGCAAGATTATATTGAGCAAGTTCTGGTTCCTACCGAAAAGGTTATTCAGATCCGCAACGGAAAAAAAATCAGCAAAGAGCGGGTTTACTTTCCAGGTTACATCATCATTAATGCTAACCTATCCGGGGAGGTCCCACACATTATAAAGTCTATTAACGGGGTGATCGGTTTCTTAGGTGAGACCAAAGGAGGAGATCCAGTACCCCTTAGACAGGCCGAAGTAAACAGAATGTTAGGTAAGGTAGACGAATTGGCTATTGAAGATGAGAACCTGAACATTCCTTACGTAGTAGGCGAGACCGTAAAAGTTATCGATGGTCCTTTCAACGGATTCAACGGTACGGTAGAAAAGATTAACGAAGAAAAGCGTAAGCTGGAAGTTATGGTGAAGATTTTTGGTCGTAAGACCCCACTGGAACTCAGCTATATGCAAGTCGAAAAAGTATAAAAAAACTGTTACGCGAATTAAACTGATTCTTCCCAAGCTTCCACAACGGAAGGATCGACCTAAAATGTAAACAATGGCAAAAGAAGTAGATAAAGTCGTAAAGTTACAGGTTCGAGGTGGCGCGGCAAACCCGTCTCCACCAGTAGGACCCGCTTTAGGTGCCGCAGGTGTTAACATCATGGAGTTCTGCAAGCAATTCAACGGTAGAACTCAAGATAAGCAAGGTAAAGTATTGCCTGTTGTGATCACGGTTTATAAAGACAAATCTTTCGAGTTTGTAATTAAGACCCCTCCAGCAGCTGTACAGATCCTTGAGGCCGCCAAAGTCAAAAAAGGCTCTGGTGAACCACACGTGCGTAAAGTTGCCACAATTTCCTGGGATCAGGTGAAAACCATTGCAGAAGACAAAATGCCGGATTTGAACGCATTTACGATCGAGTCTGCCATGAAAATGGTAGCTGGTACTGCAAGATCTATGGGAGTTAAAATTAAAGGGGCAGCCCCTTTTTAATGATTTAAACAAGACAGGATCATGGCAAAATTGACCGTAAAGCAAAAGGAAGCTCGCGCAAAAGTAGACGCTAATAAAGACTACAGTTTGAACGAAGCTTCTGCTATCATAAAAGAGATCACCAACGTGAACTTTGACGCCACTGTAGATCTTGCTGTTCGTTTGAACGTGGACCCTCGTAAAGCCAATCAAATGGTGCGCGGGGTAGTTACACTTCCACACGGAACAGGTAAAGATGTAAAAGTATTGGCACTGGTTACTCCAGATAAGGAGGCCGAAGCCACTGCTGCAGGAGCCGACTACGTTGGTTTAGACGAGTACCTCACCAAAATTAAGGGAGGATGGACAGATGTTGACGTAATCGTTACCATGCCAAGTGTAATGGGTAAACTAGGACCGTTAGGCCGTATTCTTGGGCCTCGTGGACTTATGCCAAACCCTAAGACTGGTACAGTAACAATGGACGTTGCTAAAGCGGTGCAAGATGTGAAAGGTGGTAAGATCGACTTTAAAGTTGATAAGACCGGAATCGTTCACGCTGCGATCGGGAAGTCGTCTTTCGACGCCGAGAAGATCGCCGGAAACGCCCGCGAATTGATAACCACATTAGTAAAGCTAAAGCCTCAGACGGCTAAAGGTGTATACATTAAAAGTATTTACATGTCCAGTACTATGAGTCCTGGTGTAAGTATCGACACCAAAAGATTTGCTGAGTAGTAAAACCGTAAGAAGATGACAAGAGAAGAAAAATCACAAGTTATTCAGGATTTGACTGCGCAGCTAGCCGAGAATTCCGTAGTGTATCTAGCGGATATTTCAGGGCTTGACGCAGGAACTACATCTAACTTGCGCCGTGCTTGTTTTAAAGCCGGAGTAAAGTTGTCTGTGGTTAAGAACACCTTGCTTGAAAAAGCAATGGAAAGCAGCGACAAGGATTTTGGAGAATTATCTGGAGTGCTTAAAGGCAATACTTCATTAATGTTCTCTGAAACGGGAAACGCCCCAGCTAAAGTGATCAAGGAGTTTCGCAAGAAGGCGGAGCGTCCTATCCTAAAGGGGGCCTTTATTGAGGAAGCCATCTTTGTTGGTGATGACCAACTGGATACCTTGGTAGAGATCAAGTCTAAAGAAGAGCTTATTGGAGAGATCATTGGATTGTTGCAATCGCCTGCTAAGAATGTTATCTCTGCCCTTAAATCGGGTGGTGGAACAATCGCAGGTATTGTTAAGACACTTTCTGAACGAGAAGGATAAGCTTTACAAACAAAATCAAACACTTAGAATAAAATTTTATTAAAACGATAGAAAATGGCAGATTTAAAAGAATTCGCAGAACAATTAGTTAACCTTACTGTAAAAGAGGTAAACGAGTTAGCTGATATATTAAAAGAGGAGTACGGAATCGAGCCTGCTGCTGCAGCTGTAGCTGTTGCTGCTGGTGGTGGCGCCGGAGGTGGTGAAGCCGCTGAAGAGAAGTCAGAGTTCGACGTAATCCTTACAGCTCCAGGAGGTTCTAAACTAGCTGTAGTAAAACTAGTTAAAGAACTAACAGGTGCAGGTCTTAAAGACGCTAAAGAACTAGTTGATAACGCTCCTTCTCCAATCAAAGAAGGTGTAGCTAAAGACGAAGCTGAGGCTCTTAAAGCTCAGTTAGAAGAAGCAGGCGCTGAGGTTGAGCTTAAATAAGCTCCCGGCAGTTAGCCAACCCTAAGGTTTAGGCCTTCCCGATCGCGGGATGGGCCTAAACCATTTTGCGTATATAAAGGTTAGATTTTTCTGGCCTTTGACGCCCAAGTTTTTTGTTAATTATAATTCCGTTCGTAGATGTCCGCAAAGCAAACTGAAAGATTGAATTTCTCTTCTGTGCAAAACAAGCCGGAGTACCCGGATTTCCTGGATATTCAGGTGAAGTCATTCCAGGACTTTTTCCAGTTAGAGACCAAGTCAGAAGAACGAGGAGACGAAGGTTTGTACAATACCTTCATGGAAAACTTTCCAATTACAGATACTCGCAACCAATTTGTACTGGAGTTTTTAGATTATTTCGTCGACCCGCCACGTTACTCCATCCTAGAGTGTATTGAACGAGGTTTA
>CAZTLE010000304.1:0-3164 GCA_964614415.1 uncultured Aureitalea sp.
AATCATGACTGTATTTCAAAGTTGGCGACACCTCTGCATCCTTGTTATAGGTGTCATGATGATGGGTACGGTGCAAGCGCAGATCACTATTAAAAATAAGGTGGTTGATTTCGGTACCTTATTGCCTATTGAAAGTGCCAGTGTCTACGTTAAGAATTCTACCGTAGGGACTATTAGTAATTCCGATGGAAAGTTTGTGCTGATCGTACCCGGAAAACATGCCAAAGACACACTTATTGTTTCCTCCATAGGGTACAAGAGTTTCAAAATACCCGTAGAGGAATTTGATAATAGTATGGAGATTTTTTTGGAGGAAGATGTTGCATCCCTTGATGAGGTAGTTCTTATTGCCGAGACCCGCCCGAAGACCGGGAATGATATTATGCTGAGAGTGGTCGAGGAACTCGAGGACAATTTACCGGAATATGCCTATCTGCAAAAAGGGTTTGTAAGGCATACCGAACGCAACAAAAAAGAGTATCGATGGCTTATTGAAAGTGCAATAACCCTGTACGATTCCAGTTATGCCGCGGGAGCTAAAAAACACCTTCGGATCAACGTAGATGAAACACGAAAGAGCTATGACCTTCGGGATGTTGACAGCCTGTATACATATACTGCCTACTTGCGTTATGCACGTAACATACGACTGAAATCCAGAACCCTGTTTAGGGATACCATAGAAACCGCCTCGCTGGTAAAAGCTATTAAGTGGAACGATCGAAGAGTAAATGGTCTGGATAACCTTTTCAAAGGACGACTCAATATGGTTCGGAATGCCAATACTTCAAAGGCACTTTTCGGAAAAGACATACTCGCAAAACATCAGTTCGATCTTGATACCGTACTTGTGGAGAACGAGCGGAAGGTGTATAAGATTCGTATATCGAAGGGTTCCGATTTCGTGGGCCTGGGAACGCCCAATATTTACAATGAAGGCTTTGAGGCCAAAGGATGGGTTTATATCGATTGGGACACCTATGCGGTAAAGCGAATTGAATACGAACTCTTTGCGGCATCGGAACAGCAGAAACGAAGAAGCAAGAGTTTGTATGATACGTTGCTGAATCACAGGCTGATCATGACCTTCAAAGAATATCAGGGGAAAATGTACCCCAGCTATATCTATTATGAGACACCTAAGCTGGTGAATGCGGGGGATCGTTCTTCGGACAGGGATCGCGAAGACTATGTTCCGGAATACGACAAAGACGAACAGTTTTACTATACCATTCAGGAAATATTGTTTACGGAGATCATTCAGGATCCTGAAATTGTGAAAGGGACCCTGGCGCAAGACTGGTCGGACGATATCTTTTCACCGCAGCCTTACAATGAAGAATTCTGGAGGAGCTACAATGTCCTGCTGGAGAGTGAGGAGGAGGAGAAGTTGATTCAGGACTTAACGAAAAGAGCTACACTTTTTAAACAATAAAGTTTCAAAACCATTATTGCAAAACAAAATAACTTCCTATCTTTGCATCCGCTAAAAGAAAGGAGGTGATGTCCCTATGTTAATAATACCAGTAAAAGACGGAGAGAATATCGATAGAGCGTTAAAGCGATTCAAGCGTAAATTTGATCGTACAGGAACTATGCGTCAGCTAAGAGCGCGTCAGCAGTTTACAAAACCTTCTGTAAAGCGTCGTGCGGAAATCCAAAAAGCGCAGTATATTCAGCAACTAAGAGATAAAGAAGAGATCTAAGATTCCTTCTCAATAATATAAAGTCCGTTGGATTGTATACATTTACTATTCAACGGATTTTTTTATGCCCTTTTCTCATTTCACAGATTACCTTTCACTGGAAAAAAAATACTCGCCTCACACGGTCAAGGCTTATGAGAGAGACCTAAAGGAGTTTTATGCATTTGCGGAGGACCGTTTTGACCGCAATGGGATTGAGCATGTTTCCTACAGCGAGGTGCGCAGCTGGATTGTCTCGTTGGTAGACAAAGGAATTTCGAACAGAAGCATTAACCGAAAGATCTCTTCGTTAAAGACCTACTACAAGTTCCTTATGAAAACCGGGGTTATTCAGATCTCTCCGCTGGCAAGACACAAGGCGCTCAAAACCGGAAAGAAACTACAGGTTCCTTTTTCTGAAAACGAAATAGAGCGGGTGTTGGAGCTACTTGATGCGGACGACAGTTTTGAAGGCGTTCGCAATAAGCTGATTGTCGAGCTGTTCTATTCTACCGGAATGAGGCGGGCCGAACTGGTGCAACTAAAGCACACCGACGTCTCATTTTCGGAACGAACCATTAAGGTTTTGGGAAAGCGAAACAAGGAGCGCGTAATTCCATTACTCCCAGCTGTAATGCAGACTATTGAAAAATATCTGGAGCTGAGACGATCCCTAGAAAGCCTGCCGGATGAGCCTTATTTGCTGGTGTCGAAGAAGGGAGTTAAAATCTATGAAACGCTTGTTTATCGAATCATAAATTCGTATTTTAGTAAGGCATCGGAAAAGGTAAAAAAGAGTCCGCATATACTAAGACATTCGTTTGCGACTCACCTTTTGAACGAGGGTGCAGACCTGAATGCGGTTAAGGAACTACTGGGGCATTCTAGCCTGGCTTCCACTCAGGTTTACACTCATAATAGTATAGCGCAGCTAAAACAAGTGTATAAAGATGCGCATCCCAGAAATTCGAAAAAATAATACCATACGCCTATGAGAATATGAATTGAATTCTACCTGATGATCGGAGCGGTCGGAGTGTTGACCGCAGTAACGAAGAATGAAAGGTGTCGGATCAATGGTTTCTAACGAGTATCGCGCCACGTATTTCATTCGAATCAATTAACCTATAAAACCAGATTGACAGATGAAAGTAAACGTACAGACCCCTAATTTTGTAGCCGATACCAAGTTGATACGATTCATAGAGAAGAAGCTCTCCAAACTGGAACAATTTTACGACCGGATTATCTACGCGGATGTCTTTTTGAAAGTTCAAAAAACAAGCGAAAAAGAGAACAAGATTGTCGACGTTTTATTGAGCATTCCCGGAGGTGATATTATGGCCAAGAAGGAAGCGCGAACCTTTGAAGAGGGGACCGATGAATGCGTTCAATCCTTAGAGCGTCAACTCAAAAAACGAAAGGAAAAACAGCGGGCTCATCTCTAGCCAAAATTTTTTTGAAAAGGTTTTGTAGAAC
>CAZTLE010000305.1:0-3164 GCA_964614415.1 uncultured Aureitalea sp.
ACTTTTAAATAGGTACTCCAATGATTAAGAAGATCATCCTATTGATCATAGCGTCGATTTTGCTATTTGGTTGTTCGAAAGATGACAGCACGAACAATTGTCCGCAACCCGGCAGTATTTCCATAGATCAGATTAACAGCGTATCCGTATTATTTACCTGGGGCATTAACACAGAAACCGCCTGGGAGATTGAATACGGTGAGACCGGATTCCCCATAGGGACCGGAACGGTTATTCAAACCTCGCTTACCGAGGTGTTTATCGATGGACTTATGCCGGCTACGGGATATCAGATCTACCTTCGCACCAATTGTGGTTCGGATGGGTTCAGTGAACGGATTTCCATTGATTTTGTAACTACCGAAGCCAGTGCCAGCTGTAATATGCCTACCGATGTGTTCCTGGCCAGTTTGGGAGCTGATTTCATCGGAATCGGTTGGTCTGAGAATGATGAGACCGCCTGGGAAATTGAATACGGCGAATCCGGTTTCGAACTGGGTACGGGAACCGTACTTCAAACTTCTGAAAGTACGTTTACGATCACCGGGCTAACCCCGGCGACAACCTACGAGATTTATGTTAGAGCTAATTGTGGCTCGGATGGTTTCAGTGACTACACTGAAGCCCTGGTCATCACGACCAACGGAAGTTAAGTTAAGGGGCTTCCATATGTGAGAAGTAAGGTCGGCCCGTAAGCCGGCCTTTCTTTGTTTTATTTGCGTTCAAAATCAGGAAAATTCCTGAAACAAAATGGATTAAAACCCCTTGTTGTTCTGTTTAAATGCATCTAGATTTGTTATCGGTCCCAAGAGGCATAGCCGCTATATAGACTTCCCGCATTGTAAAACCTTAAAACATGTAATTATGAAGAAAACTGTTTTAATCATGGCGGCTCTTGCGGTACTGGTTTCATTTACAACCAAGCCCGAAACGGAGCATCGCACTGCGACCGAATCGATCGTTAAAGCCAAGACGTATTCAATTATTGAAAAGGCCATTTATAAAAAAGCCATGAAGGCTGGTCTTGAAATGTCCACCAAAGAAGTGGAAGCGGCGACCAAATTAAAAGAGGTAGTCGCACTTCTTGATAATGGGCAAGCAGAGATGGTATTGGTGGTGGACGACAAAGGGGCCGTTATTTACGGTCTAACAACCGACAAAGGTGCTATTGCCGTTGGAGAAAGTTTCATTACAGGATGGAAGTACAAGAACCTGTTCAGAAGATGCCAAAAGGAATGTGCATCCAGCTTTCCCAACTGCAAGAATTTATTGGTAATCCCTAAGTTTGCCCAGGGCAAATGTGGAGGTTGTGGTTGTCTCGATCCTCTTTTTGATGATGATGTAGGAGGCATTATTGATCGCGAAGGGGTGCTGGACTAGACCCTTTTCCACTCAAAACATAGTACTATACTTTGGGCACCTCTTCAGGTTTGATGGGTGCCCTTTTCTATGGTTGTTGATTTCTCATAACATTTTAGAAACATTCGTAACTTTGGCGCGTTATTGAAAATACTATGCAGTTACAGGAAATAGACAGGGTCGAAACGATTTCGAAAGAAGACTTCATAAAGAACTACTTCAAGCCTCAGAAACCTGTTGTCATTGAACGGTTTATAGAAGACTGGCCTGCATTTACCAAATGGAACCTGGACTATATGGCAGAGATTGCAGGGGATAAAGAAGTGCCTCTGTACGATGACCGTCCGGTAGACTATAAGGACGGATTCAACGAACCCCATGCCAAAATGAAAATGAAGGAGTATATCGAACTCCTTAAGAAAGAGCCTACCCGTTATCGTATTTTCCTGTGGAATATCCTGAAGGAGATTCCGGAACTTCAGAAAGATTTTTCGTATCCGGATTTTGGCTTAAAACTTATGAAAGGACTCCCTATGTTATTTTTCGGAGGGGAAGATTCATATACCTTTATGCACTATGACATAGATCTGGCCAATATCTTTCATTTCCACTTCCACGGAAAGAAACAGACTATACTGTTTGACCAAAAACAAAACGATTACCTCTATAAGATCCCACATTCTCTCATTACCCGGGAGGACATTAATTTTGCCGATCCCGACTATGAAAAGTGGCCTGCGTTAAAACAAGCTAAAGGATATATCGCCAATTTGGAACACGGAAATGTGTTGTATATGCCTGAAGGATACTGGCATTATATGCGCTATATCACTCCGGGGTTTTCCATGAGTTTAAGAGCTATTGCCCGAAACCCGAAAAACCTTGGGAAGGCCATCTACAATATCTTCATTATGCGTCATTTCGATAACCTGATGCGCCGGATGAAAGGTCAGGCATGGATTGATGGGAAGAATGAAAAGGCGATCGTGCGCACACACAGGAAGCTTGGAATATCGTAGGAAATTCTAAAATCCAAAGCTCAAATTAAAAATTCCAAACCCCACTGTTTCTGCTGAAGGCTTATAGGACATATACCGTTGACGAAGCGATTTCCAGAATGGAACGTTACTGTGCCTACAGGGAGCGATGTCATAAGGAAGTAACTGATAAGCTAAGGGAAATGCGTATGATCCCCGAGGCAATAGATCACATTATTCATCATCTTATTACCGGAAACTACTTGAACGAGACCCGATTTGCTCAAGCCTTTGCCCGTGGTAAGTTCAGAGTTAAAAAATGGGGCAGGCAACGGATCACCCGGGAGCTTAAGGCAAGGGATATATCCCGGTACAACATTAAACTTGCGCTTAAAGAAATTCCGGATGCGGAATATCTGTCAACATTTCACGAGCTGGCTGAAAAGCGAATGTTACAGCTCAAAGGAGAGTCGAATCTTCAGAAAAAAAGAAAAAAATTGGCAGATTATCTGTTCTATAGAGGTTGGGAACCCAATTTGGTATGGGACAAAATCAGGGAGTTAATTTGATGAGGCATAATTCGAGCCTCTTTTGGAATTTTTAATTTGAAATTTAGAATTTCCTTATGCCCACTAACTAAAAAACCCCCCGTCACTGCACCTTATAGTTAACTAAGGAACCAGCTATGGAGGGTTTATTCTATTTGATCCTTTCTCCGTCTTTGTCGAAGAAATGATACTCAAAATACGTGTAAGCGTCTCTAGGTTGTACTTTAACCCATTTTTTGTGCTCCATGAACCATTTGGTTCGCACAGATGGAAAGCCTTT
>CAZTLE010000306.1:0-3164 GCA_964614415.1 uncultured Aureitalea sp.
CAGCGACGATCAGATCATAGACATTCGTCAGGGAAGTGCTCCTTTCGATTCCAAATTGGATGCACTGGCGCGCTTTGTCCGTGAGACTTCGATCAACAGAGGAAAGCCCGGTGACGAAGCGATCAACGCCCTTTTCGAAGCCGGATATACACGTGAAAACCTATCGGACATTGTACTGATCATTGGTGAGATCACCATCACCAACTATCTACACGGAATTACCGGAATCCCAGTGGATTTCCCGGCCGCCGTGTCATTGACCGAAGCAACTGTATAAACTCCCCACATACTAAAAAAAAGCCGTCCAAATGGACGGCTTTTTTGTTTGTTACTGAGTTCCGCTGTTTACGTTAACCGACTGAAAGGGATGATTAATTCCCCATTGCACTCCAAAGAGGGTAATTAGGTCATCGTTATCACCAAAGTTATTTCCGAACGTACCTGTAATGTAAATATCTTTTAGTATCTGATACTTAACATTTCCAGCTGAACGGTATCCATCGGCATCTCCGCTTCGGTTAATGTATTCATATCCGAACACGAGTTTTTGAAACTCCAACTCGGCTTTGATTCCAATATCGAATACATTGAACCTATCGTCGCTCAGTACATTCAGACTTTCTCCATCACGTAGATAGCGAAGAAATCCATACACGTTCGCATAGTTCTTGCTATTCGGTTTCTTATCCAGGAACATGGAAGCCGCCAGGGTACTCCAAACTCCGAATCGTCCAAATCCATTGGCGTTGAAGGTGTTCTGTGCAAATCTTTGGTTGTAGGCAACGGCCACATCAAGGGCTAACGCAGGCTTACGATTTAAGATCTCCTGAAAGTCCTTTTCGAAGGTGTCCCTGTTATGCCCTGCTTCCTGTTGTTTTTGATTTACGAAGTCTGCTCTTTCTGTTTGCCAAGTCTTGAGGGCTGTCTCGTAATCCGGATCCGACCGTTTTGGTTTAGGATTGGAGTCCTCAAATTCATCCAGAAAATCCTGTAATTCATACAGCAGATCCTCCGTTTTCTTGTACATGGCAAAATAATCGTCAACATCACTCTGTCTCTTCAGCTCAAACACCGTGGCCCTGGCACCTATACTGACATTTACCACGGAATCCGCACCCTTTACATAAGCCGCCGAAACCGAAGCGAGCTTCAGCTTTGCAAACGGATTTTGCTTTTTATTGGTATCAACGCCATACAGCTTGAACGGTGTGATATTCTCATGCCGCGTCATCCAAAACGGGGTGACTTCCACGGCAAAGTTATTCAGCGTTCCGTCTGATGCAATATCCTGCAACAGACTGAGGCCGAAGGCCCTGGAACTGTTTGGGCGCTGCACCACACTGGGTGCTGCATCGAGCAATATAAATGCAGGTGCATCGGGTACTTCAAGGTTGTCGAAGGAAATATCAAATTCATTTCCTGTTTCCTGAGCCAGTCCGAAAAACGAAACAGCACAGATTACGGAGAGAAGGACTGACTTTCTCATACAAATTGAATTTCCTGGGTGACGATTACCGTTCTTAGCTTGGTAGGATCAAGGCTGGTGTCGATCTCGCTTTCCTGCACCTCGTAATCCTTTTGACCATCCGGCCCTCCAGTAAGTTCGCACTCCATGAAGAGGTTCTGAATGGCCTTCTTCCTAAGGTCTACAGTACCCAAATTGGATAAATCCAGCGTTAGGCGGACTTCCAGAAATTCAGAATTCACTGTGGTGTTCTCGCCAATCTTGGTAAGCGGGATGCTACCGTTCATTCCGGGTTCTGAATCGAACAGCTTCTCATAGCTTCCGTTTTCGGTAAGGCGCACGCGAGTAACGCCAATACCTACGGTGCCAACACGCACTTCTAGTTTTACATGTTTGCGACTGCCGTCAACGTTGTACGTTTTCATAAAGACTCTATTTAAGACGGGGAGCTACAAATAGATAATGGAACGCATGGGTTCCATTCATAAAGGTAGGGAATGTTTAAGTATATGCAAGTTTTGAGATGCTGATCCGGGCCCCTCCCAAATAAAAAACCCTGCACAAGGCAGGGTTTTTATAGATTGAGAGAATAGATTGTTTACTCGTAAAAATCTACTTCTCCGGTGGCGATGTCATACATTCCACCAACAATATTTATCTCACCGTTATCCTCCATTTCCTTGAGAATCTCGCTCCTGCTGCGAATATCTGCCACGGTCATTTCCACATTGCGTGCCGCAACGGAATTCACGAAGTCGATATTCTTTGAGTTTCTCTGGCTTTCGTCGGTGGGCTCGGTAACGCTGGCCACTGCCG
This sequence comes from uncultured Aureitalea sp., assembly GCA_964614415.1. Lineage (GTDB taxonomy): Bacteria > Bacteroidota > Bacteroidia > Flavobacteriales > Flavobacteriaceae > CAZTLE01. The sequence continues at coordinate 2,282 of CAZTLE010000306.1, forward strand.
GTTCAAGCTTTTGGATAAGATGTGTCAAATTCCCCATACGGGCATGGTCACATGCTCCTTTAACGGCACCACAAGCAGTATGTCCTAAAACGACAAGTAGCTTGGTTCCCGCTAGTTTGCACGCAAATTCCATACTACCCAGGATATCTTCATTCACAAAATTCCCGGCAATACGAATGCTGAATACATCACCAATTCCCTGGTCGAACAACAATTCGGCCGACACCCTGGAATCAATACAGTGTAATATAGTCGCAAAGGGATACTGCCCTCCGGAGGTATCCTGGACCTGTTCCGGAAGATTCCTGTTTGCCATATTGTTTTCAACAAATCGGTGATTTCCGTCCTTTAGGGCCTGCAATGCAGAATTAGGAGTCATTTGATCCTGAGTTTCTTTCGTATGTGCTTTCATAAATTATGCTTTAATAAGACTTTTGGTTTGATTTGAGCCCAGCATCAACATGGAAGTGTTGATTCGCTTTACAACTTCCTTGAAATTCACGTTTTGCTGTGCTTTCTTATCCGTAACCCGGTCAAGAAATAATAAATGTACATCATTTTTGTGTACATAGCTAGTCAAACTCTTTAAAGCGTTTTGATTGTTCTCAAAAGTAAAGTCTATCGTCTTGGTTTGTTGAGAATCACTGGTCTGTGCGGCTACATACTTATCGGCAATCTTAAAACGCTTTAGCGGCTTTTCTGTTCGTGCTAGCAACGCATTTGTCACACCGTGCTCCTCTATGCTCGAAATATCATTTAAAACACCCAGGGAAAGATTTTCTTTGATTTCCAGCACCTTTGTAGGGTGAGCCATGAACAGGGGGCCATCGAAATTCTTCACAACAAACTCAGTGACCTGATTCCCAATTAGCCTGTACATACT
>CAZTLE010000307.1:0-3152 GCA_964614415.1 uncultured Aureitalea sp.
TACACCTGCACATCGTCATAGTCCTTCTGAAAATTGAGAATGTTATTGATATTCGCTCCGCGGAAGGCGTAGATACTCTGAGCATCGTCCCCTACGACACAAATATTCTGGAAGCGATCGCTTAACGCCCTAACGATAAGGTACTGACTGTGATTGGTATCCTGATACTCGTCTACCAGAATGTAGCGGAAGCGGTTCTGGTACTTTGCCAGTACGTCCGGAAAACGTGTGAGCAATTCGTTCGTCTTCAGCAACAGATCATCGAAGTCCATCGCCCCTGCCTTAAAACAGCGATCGCAATATGCCTTGTAAATATCACCCATGCGCGGCATGCGGGCCATGGCATCGGCTTCTATCAATTCAGGGTTATTGAAATAGGCTTTTACGGTGATAAGGCTGTTTTTGTAGGACGAGATTCGGGAGTATACCTGTTTGTATTTGTACACATCCTTATCAAGATGCATCTCTTTAATAATGGCACGGATCACACTCTGAGAATCCTGGGTATCGTAGATCGTAAAGTTGGAAGGGTATCCAAGTCGGTCGGCTTCAAACCGAAGTATTTTCGCAAAGATGCTGTGGAAAGTACCCATCCACAGATTGCGCGCCTCGCTGTTTCCAACGATCTGGGCGATTCGCTTCTTCATCTCCCGGGCAGCCTTGTTGGTGAATGTAAGCGCCAGAATATTGAAGGGATCTACCCCTTTGGACATCAGGTAGGCAATGCGATAGGTAAGCACCCGGGTCTTTCCCGAACCGGCACCGGCAATGACGATGAGAGGGCCGTCGATCTGCATGACCGGGGCTCGCTGCGCGTCGTTGAGTTGTTGAAGATAATCCTGCACCTGAATCGCCTTTTCCCTGAAGAAATATAACGCCGAAAAATAGCTAAAATAGCTGGGAAAAGAGGTCTGAGTTTTCAGAATTTATAAACAGTTCACTATTACAGTAAATGCCAAAAAAATAAATATCTTTAAGCTGAAATTTCCCAGCATGATCCGCAATATTTTAATTCTCTGTATAACCCTGGTTACTTTACCTCTATGCGCTCAAACAAAGAACCAGGAAGTTAAGGCAGTTGAAGGTTTTGGTAAGACACATCCTATTGAAAACCCCGAATATCAAACCAATATTGACGAAATCTATAAGGTGGTATTTGACGTAAGCAAAGCCCCTGAAGATCCGGCACAAAGAAATAAGTGGATAGAAACCGTCGCCAGGTTTATCAATATGCATTTGGATGCCGGAAAGCCGGCCGGCACACTTCAGGCTGTACTAGTCTTGCATGGCAATGCCAGTTATGGACTGTTAAAAAATGTGCACTACAAGGAGAAGTATGGTGTTGACAATCCCAATATAGGCCTGCTGGAAGCTTTGGAGAGTTCCGGGGTCCCCATCTACTTATGCGGACAGACTTCGGTGGCCAGGAATTTGTCTGAAGACCGGCGTATTCCTCAAGCTACGCTTGCACTCTCTGCTATGACGGTACTTCTTCAGCTACAAAATGAGGGCTACCATTTAATTAATTTTTAATTCAACTATGAAAGCATTTTTCTTTTCCCTTTTAATTCTGTGCTGCAGTATTCCGGTATTGGCGCAAGGCCCGGATCCCGATTTACTTAAGGACATCGACGCCGTCGAATCCAAAGTAATTGATTGGCGTCACCATTTTCATCAAAATCCGGAGTTGTCCAACCGGGAATTCAATACAGCCAAAAAAATTGCCGAACACCTCAGGAGTCTTGGGATGGAGGTGCAAACAGGCATTGCCCATACCGGAGTGGTAGGTATATTGCAAGGCGATCAGCCCGGCAAAGTGGTTGCCTTGCGTGCGGACATCGATGCGCTGCCCGTGACCGAGCGCAACGACCTTCCCTTTAAAAGCGAAGTAACCACCTCCTTTTTAGGAAAAGAAACCGGGGTCATGCACGCTTGTGGTCACGATACTCATACCGCCATTTTAATGGGGGTTGCCGAAGTGCTTTCCAAACATAAAGACAAAATAAAGGGAACCGTAAAGTTTATTTTTCAACCTGCGGAAGAAGGTCCGCCTCCGGGAGAAGAAGGCGGAGCCAAACTAATGATCAAAGAAGGCGTTCTCACCAATCCCAATGTGGATGCTATCTTCGGATTGCATATCAATTCGGGCACTCCGGTGGGTCAGATTAAATACAAGCCCGGCGGTACCATGGCTGCCGTGGAGCGCTTTGTGATCAACGTAAAAGGAAAGCAAACCCACGGATCGGCTCCATGGAGCGGTGTGGATCCCATCCTTATTTCGGCCAAGATAATTGACGGATTTCAAACCATCATAAGCCGGGAGTCCCCACTCGTGCAGGAAGCCGCTGTAATCACGGTTGGAAAAATAACCAGTGGTGTACGTTTTAATATCATACCGGAATCGGCCGAATTGATCGGTACCGTAAGAACGCTGGATCCTAAAATGAGAGAGCTCATCATCCGCCGTATGACCGAAATGACCGAAAACATTGCCAAGACCTATGGAGGAACGGCCACTATAGAGTGGCAGAATAACACCTCCATAACCTTCAACGACCTGGCACTTACCGCACAGATGTTGCCTACACTGGAAAGCGTGGCCGGTAAAGAGAATGTTGTGTTGGTGAAAGCCACTACAGGTGGGGAAGATTTCTCATTCTTTCAGGAAGAAGTTCCGGGCTTCTATTTTTTCCTGGGAGGTATGACTCCGGGGAACACCCAACCCTTTCCGCATCACACACCTGATTTTAAGATTGACGATAGCGGAATGAAACTGGGCGTAAAGGCCATGTCACAACTGGCTATCGATTATCTCAACGCACAATAACCCTACAAAAATCATCATATGCGCACTTTCTTATTCCTCTTTTTCGCAAGCTGTACGCTATTTTCAGTCACAGCGCAAAGCAGTTACGAAACAGCCATCAAGGAGATTGAACCCAAAGTAATTGAATGGCGTCGCCATTTTCACCAAAATCCGGAGCTATCCAACCGTGAGTTCAAAACAGCAGAAAAAATTGCCGAACATCTTAAAAGTCTGGGCATGGAGGTTCAAACAGGCATCGCCCATACCGGAGTGGTAGGTATTTTGAAAGGAAACCGACCGGGAAAAGTGCTGGCCATTCGTGCGGATATCGATGCACTTCCGGTAA
>CAZTLE010000308.1:0-3112 GCA_964614415.1 uncultured Aureitalea sp.
GATCGATATAGGCGTACATTACGCTGTTGATATCGGTCGCGAATTCGATCCAGGATCCTTTGAAAGGAATTACTCTGGCCGAATAAAGCTTGGTTCCATTGGCGTGGAAGGATTGTCCGAAGAACACTCCCGGAGAACGGTGCAGCTGAGAAACGACAACACGTTCGGCTCCGTTGATAACGAAGGTTCCACTTGGAGTCATGTAGGGTATAGTACCCAGGTACACGTCCTGAACAATGGTTTCGAAGTCCTCGTGTTCGGGATCGGTACAGTATAGTTTAAGTCGCGCTTTTAAGGGAACGCTATAGGTAAGTCCTCGCTCGATACATTCCTGGATGGAATAACGTGGTGGATCCACAAAGTAGTCCAGGAACTCAAGAACGAATTGATTGCGGGTATCGGTAATGGGGTAGTTCTCCATAAAGGTCTTATAGAGTCCTTCATTACCTCTTTCTTCTGATTTGGTTTCCAACTGGAAAAAATCCTGGAAAGATTTGATCTGAATGTCCAGAAAGTCGGGATATTCAGGCTTGTTTTGAACAGAGGAAAAGTTCAATCTTTCGGTTTGCGTTACTGACATCGATGGACGGAATTAATAATTAAAAAAACGTGGGCGTATATCCGGAAAAAATAAAACTATTATATACGCAAAATGGTTTAGGCTCATCCGCCTTTGGCGGAAAGCCTAAACCTTAGGGTTTGGTGCGTTGGTCGGCTTATTTAAGCTCAACCTCAGCTCCAGCTTCTTCTAACTGAGTTTTAAGTGCTTCAGCTTCGTCTTTAGCTACACCTTCTTTGATTGGAGAAGGAGCATTGTCAACGAGTTCCTTAGCGTCTTTAAGACCAGCTCCGGTTAGTTCTTTAACCAGCTTAACAACAGCCAACTTAGAACCTCCTGGTGCAGTAAGGACTACGTCGAACTCAGACTTTTCTTCGGCGGCGTCACCACCACCAGCGGCACCACCACCAGCAGCAACAGCAACAGCTGCAGCAGCAGGCTCGATACCATATTCTTCTTTTAGAATCTCAGCTAACTCATTAACTTCCTTTACGGTCAAGTTAACCAATTGTTCTGCGAAATCTTTTAAATCTGCCATTTTCTATCGTTTTAAAAAAGTTTGTTATATCGTAATTAATTAGTGCAATAAATTATCCCTCTCTTTCGGAAAGGGTTTTTACAATACCTGCCAGTTTACCTCCACCTGACTTAAGGGCGGAAACAACGTTCTTAGCAGGAGATTGTAGAAGTGCGATGATATCACCGATAAGTTCTTCTCTGGATTTGATATCAACCAGAGTATCCAATTGGTCATCACCTACATAGATTGCTTCTTCGATGAAAGCTCCTTTTAGCAGGGGTCTGTCAGATTTTTTTCTGAACTCCTTGATCACTTTGGCAGGAGCATTTCCAGCTTCTGCGATCATTAAGGAAGTATTCCCCTTAAGTACTTCGGTCAATTCACCGAAGTCTTTTTCTGAGCTCTCCATGGCCTTAGCCAGAAGCGTATTCTTAACCACGTTCAATTTCACACCGGCTTTAAAACAAGCGCGACGTAGATTGGAAGTGGTTCCTGCGTCCAGACCCGAGATGTCTGCCAAATAAATATTGGCATTATCGGAAAGCGTCGCAGTCAATGTCTCAATAACTTGTGATTTTTCTTCTCTTGTCATAATCGTACAATTTTACTGCGCGTTAAATTCCTTTCGTGTCAATCTGAACACTAGGGCTCATGGTGCTGGACATGTAAATACTTTTGATGTACTGTCCTTTTGCAGCCTGAGGTTTCATTTTAACCAGTGTATTCAACAATTCTTTTGCGTTTCCAGCAATCTTCTCCGCATCGAAAGATGCTTTTCCAATTGCAGCGTGAACGATTCCGGTCTTATCAACTTTAAAGTCGATCTTACCGGCTTTCACATCGGAAACAGCTTTAGCAACGTCCATAGTTACTGTACCTGTTTTTGGGTTAGGCATCAAACCACGGGGTCCGAGAATACGTCCCAGAGGTCCCAGTTTACCCATAACACTTGGCATAGTAACGATCACGTCAACATCGGTCCAACCTCCCTTGATCTTGGTGAGGTACTCATCCAAACCAACATAATCAGCACCTGCTTCGGTAGCTTCGGCCTCCTTATCGGGAGTAACCAATGCCAAAACCTTAACGTCTTTACCCGTTCCGTGTGGAAGGGTAACAACGCCACGAACCATTTGGTTTGCCTTCCGTGGATCCACGTTAAGACGAACGGCAAGGTCTACAGACGCATCAAACTTTACGTTGGTGATTTCCTTGATTATAGCAGAAGCTTCAGAAACCGTATACGTTTTGTTGGCTTCAAGTTTGCCTTTGGCTTCTTTCTGCTTTTTTGTTAATCGTGCCATTTTACTAGATTCTTTTTCAGATTAAAAAGGTGCTGAACCTTTTACTTTAACTCCCATCGAACGCGCAGTTCCTGCCACCATTTTCATGGCAGACTCTACGGTAAATGCATTTAAATCAGGCATTTTGTCCTCTGCGATCACTTTAACCTGATCCCAGGTGATGGTAGCTACTTTCCGAGCGTGCGGCTCACCGGAGCCCTTTTTGATCTTTGCAGCTTCAAGGATTTGAACGGCAGCAGGTGGGGTTTTTATAACAAAGTCGAATGACTTGTCTTTGTAAACCGTAATTGCCACTAGCAATACCTTACCCTGCTTGTCCTGCGTTCTACCATTGAACTGCTTACAGAACTCCATGATGTTCACACCGGCAGCACCTAAAGCCGGTCCTACGGGTGGAGACGGGTTTGCCGCCCCTCCGCGTACTTGCAGCTTTACTACCTTATCTACTTCTTTTGCCATTTTCTAAATTTTAAAATGCGGTTTTTCTATTGTGGAAGCCTAAGAAAAAACCTAATTTATAGCGTGTGTAACAATTATATTTTCTCTACTTGCATGTAGCTGAGTTCTAATGGTGTCTTCCTTCCGAAGATCTTTACCATAACTTCCAGCTTGCGTTTTTCTTCGTTGATCTTCTCAACGGTTCCGTTGAATCCGTTAAACGGACCATCGATCACCTTTACAGTCTCTCCTACTACATAAGGAATGTTAAGGTTCTCATCTTCGATAGCC
>CAZTLE010000309.1:0-3106 GCA_964614415.1 uncultured Aureitalea sp.
TGCGGTAATGGAATGGCGATGGCTGTCCACAGCGCAAAGTTGTTATCGGAATTACTGTTGGAGGCATTTTCCGCCGGGAATATCAACCGTAAAGGTCTCGAAGAAAAGTATACGAAGGCCTGGAAGTCTCATTTCTCAAAGCGCCTTTATGCAGGTCGGATCATTCAAAACCTGCTTCTAAAACCAAGGACGTCAACCCTTGGATTTAAGGTAGCAAAAACATTTCCGGGTGTTATTCCATTCATCATAAAGCAAACGCACGGGGAGGTGTTAGCATGATCACATTTTCCGCAAAATTTCGTTCAAAACAAGCTGAGATCATGGATGACCTTGATTTCGGCGGTTCCGAAATGAGCGCGCTTCTCAAAGATCTGGCGTTTGTTAATCGGTGGTTGGGAGGTAATTCGATAACCTGGAACGGAGTTAAGAAACTGATCAGGCCCGGTGCGTCACTACGCGTTTTGGATATGGGTTGCGGAGACGGGGCGCAGTTGCGCTATCTGGCTGTTCGGGCGGATGACTATAGGACGGATATGGACTTCACCGGGGTGGATGCGAATGGCAATATTCTGGAAGAAGCCAGGGCTATGTCCAGAGACTTTGGACGCATCCATTATCGAAAACTGGATGTTTTTTCCGAAGAGCTTGATCTCTCCGAAACCGATGTTGTCCTGTGTACCCTGTTCCTACATCATTTCTCAAATGAAAGGATTATCGAACTACTTTTAAAGGTCATGAGTCAGGTGAAAGTTGGCGTGGTGGTGAACGATCTGCACAGAAGTCCGCTGGCTTTTGGTCTGTACCGGATATTTAGTCGGATATTTCTGAAGACAAAAACAGCAAAGCACGACGGACTGGTATCCATTGCCCGGGGATTCAGAAGAAAAGAAATACAGGCAATGGCGGATGCCCTTTCTAAAAGGTCTGCTATAAATTTTAAAAGTAAGATTCGATGGAAGTGGGCTTTTCGATATCAATGGATTCTTAGCATAACCGAATGAGTGTAACTATAACATCAGTCGCTAAACAATTACCTCCCTATACCCGCGACACCCGGGAGATACTTCCGTATGTAGAGCAGTGGCTGGAGGGGCAGGATGACCGGTTTAGGCGCAAGGTGATAAAGATATTTGAAGGAGCCGGTGTAGACCGCAGGTATTCAATTATGGATGCTCATGAGGTTTTTATGCACAATACGCACGAGGAACGCAATGATATCTACATCAGGGAATTTAAGAAGCTCGGACAACAATGCTTTGAGAAGGCTCTGAATAAGGCCGGTTGGTCACCCGGGGACATTGACTTTCTGATTACGGTAAGTTGCACCGGTATAATGATCCCGTCTATCGATGCCTATCTGATCAACCAGATGGAAATGCGGCAGGATGTGGTGCGTCTTCCGGTCACCGAAATGGGCTGCGCGGCCGGTGTTTCCGGAACTATTTACGCACATCACTTCCTGAAGGCTAATCCCGGAAAACGCGCGGCTGTAATTGCGCTTGAGTCTCCCACAGCCACCTTTCAGTTGGACGACTATTCCATGGTGAACATTGTTAGTGCGGCCATTTTCGGTGATGGTGCCGCTTGTGTGCTGCTATCATCAAACCCTGAGGACTCCGGCCCGAAAATACTGGATGAAGAAATGTACCATTTCTATGATGCGACCGACATGATGGGCTTTAAATGGGTGAACACCGGTTTACAAATGATTCTGGATAAGGAAGTGCCTCAAAAGATATCCGACCATTTTCCCGAGATCATACATCCCTTTTTGGAAAAGAACGGTAAGACCATGGAGGATATTGATCATCTCATTTTCCATCCCGGAGGACGAAAGATCGTGCAAACCGTGGAGGAACTCTTTGGAGGGATGGGGAAGAGTATAGAAGATACCAAGGAAGTACTTGCTTTATACGGCAACATGAGTAGCGCTACTGTGTTGTACGTGCTGGAACGATTCATGGATCGATCTATAGCCCCGGGAGAGTTAGGGCTTATGCTTAGCTTTGGTCCCGGATTCTCGGCACAACGAGTGTTGATAGAGTTTTGAATTACGATTTACGAATGACGATTTACGAATTGAGAATGTAGAAATGTAAGTTATGAATCAGGATACAACGTATAGGTATCTTCATTGAAATAAACGAATAAACAAATAAACAAATCAACATATAAACCAAAAACAATAAACCACAAACATCAACATGAAGTTCAAAAACCAATGGGCGATAGTCTTAGGCGGCAGTAGTGGCCTTGGATTGGGTAGTGCTAAGAAACTGGCATCACACGGGATGAATCTGTGTCTCGTTCACAGGGACCGCAAGGCGCGATTGCCTCAGTTCCTGGCCGAAGTGGAAGCCATGCGGGCTCATGGGGTGGATGTACTCACCTTCAATCAGGATGCGCTGAAAGCAGAAACCCGGGAGGAGATTCTAACGGCACTTACGGGAAAGAATATCAAACTGCTACTGCATAGTATTGCCAAGGGAAATCTGAAGCCTATGGTTCCTAAGAAAGGGGAGGCGCTGACCCGGGAAGATCTGAATATTACACTTGACGCTATGGGATTGAGTTTGTACGACTGGGTGCGAAGCCTGATTGACAGAAACCTGTTTACCAACGATGCGCGCATTATCGCTTTTACCAGTGAAGGAAACACCAAGGCGTGGCCTTCGTATGCTGCGGTTTCTGCGGCCAAAGCGGTACTTGAAGCTTTGATCAGAAATATGGCGTTGGAATTCGCGCCTTTTGGAATTACGGCGAATTGCATTCAGGCTGGTGCCACAAGAACCCCTTCTTTCGAGGCCATTCCGGGAAGCGATCAAATTGCCTCGGCGGCAGAAAGACGAAATCCCTTTAAAAGACTTACCACTCCTCAAGATGTAGCTGATGTAGTTTATTTGATGTGCCTTCCGGAAGCTAAATGGATAAACGGGGATGTGATCAAAGTGGACGGGGGAGAGCACCTTTCTTAGATTAAAAATTCCAAATTCCAAATTCCAAAATCTAACTTTGTTATTTGTTATTTGTTATTTGTTATTTGTTATTTGTTATTTGTTATTTGTGCTTTGTCCTTTGCACTTTATTCATATCTTCATTTATACAT
>CAZTLE010000310.1:0-3073 GCA_964614415.1 uncultured Aureitalea sp.
AAGTAACATAATCCCAACCACCAACAGAATAAACAGACCCAATACTTCGTACATCCTGTTCTTCTTCAGGAATTCGGTAACACGACCCGCGAGCCAGATCATCATTAGTCCACCCAACACAATAGCCGTGGCCATTACCCAAAATACATCGGTGAGAGCGATGGCTCCCAAAATAGAGTCGAAGGAAAAAACCAGGTTCATAATTACAATAGACGTTATGATCATGGTAAGCGACTTCGGTTTCTTATGAATCGCGTCATCAACTTCAAGGGACATCATATGCATGATCTCGCGCACTGCGGTCCACATGATGAAGACACCTCCAAAGAGAACAATAAGACTATGAACGTTGAAATCTCCTTCAAAGATCTTGTTGTCGTGCACTCCGAAAATCGGGTCCTGAAACAGCTCGATCACCCGCAGCAGAATGAACAGCAGGGCAATACGCAAAAAGATGGCACCTCCAATTCCAATACGCCGCACCCAGGCTTGTTTTTCTTCGGGAGCGCGCTTGGATTCAATGGATATATAAAGCAGGTTGTCAATACCTAGAACCGCCTGCAAAAGAGTCAATAAACCGAGTGTAATGAAGTTCTCAAGGGTAAATAATCCTTCCATGCTAAATGATTAGTTAGTTTTCATCTTTTGCTCAATAATGGCTACGGCTCCCGAGACACTGTCTAATTGTTCCAGTTCGGAATCTGCTATGGCAATGTCGAAGGCGTCCTCCACATCCAACACAATATCCACCAGATTGGCTGAATTTATGTTCAGCTCGCGAATCAGGTGACTATTGGGTGTAATGGCATCTGCAGATACGTCTTCAGGTAGGTAAATGGCAATAATATCTTTGAGCTTGGTGTAGATCTCGTCGTTCATGAAGGTGGGTTATTCCAAAGCCCTAAAGATAACACACGCATTCACATCTCCAAAGCCAAAACTGGCTTTTGCCACCGTCTCCAACGGGGTGTTCAAAAGTTGCTTCGGAATGGAATTGACTCCTATAAGTGCCTCGATATCAGGATGCAGATCCTCGCAGTTAATGTTCGGAAAAACAAAACCTTCATTTAGCTGAATAAGGGTTGCCACAATCTCCACACTCCCGCTCGCCGCAAGGCAGTGCCCTACCATACTCTTCAGGGAGTTGATGTATGGAAAATCCGATCCCTTTCTTCCCAGGGCAACACACCAGTTCTCAATTTCTACCGGGTCTTTAGAAGTGGCCGTCAGATGGCCATTGATGTAGTCAATTTGGGAAGGCTCAATGTTCGCATCGACAAGCGCATCTTTGATACATCGCTGTACTGAAGTGCTATTCGGCGCAGTCATACTACCGCCCATGCGCTGCCCTCCTGAGTTAACCGCGCCTCCCAATACTTCTGCATAAATGCGAGCGCCCCTGTTTTGAGCACTTTCCAGAGACTCCAGGACCAGTGCTCCGGCACCGCAACCCGGTACGAATCCGCTGGCAGACGCGCTCAAAGGCCGGGAGGCTTCCGTGGGTCGGTCATTGTTCTTAAAGGTGGTAACTTTCATGGCATCGAACCCTCCCCACACATAGGGTCCGCCGTCGCTCGTGCTTCCACAAAGAATTCGTTCGGCTTTTCCTGCAGCAATACGCTCATAACCCATGATCACCGCTTCGGTACCTGTGGCGCAGGCAGAGGAGTTGGTCGTAACAATATTGCCAGCGCCAACTTTGCCACCAAGGTAGGCACTTACTCCACTCGCCATGGTCTGTCCTACCGCCGTACTACCCAGTCTACGCACCTGCTTGTTGTCAAGTTTGTAGATGGACTCACGAAATTTATCCACGCCGCTGGTCCCGGTTCCGAAGATTACACCAAGGCCCCAGTCGGGATCAGATTGATTGTCGGTAATGGCAATAGATGCATCTTTCAGGGCATCCATGCCGGCTATTACGCCATAAAGGATTCCGCTGCTGTGGAAGTTTCGCAGCTCTAACTCGGTGAAGTACGCCTTTTTCGTTTCGGGTGAAACCACAGGCGATGCGCCGAGATGGCATGAGAAGTTAAGTTCTTTCAGTTCAGGAAAAACAAAGACTCCCGAAGTACCATTTTTGATTGCTTCGGTGAAGTCCGGAAGGCCCACTCCGTTAGGAGCGCAAATGCCCATTCCGGTTACTACAACTCTGTTCTTCACATTTATTTGGGGATCACCACGCCACTGATCGTTCCTTTGGCAACAATCTGATCAGCACGGTTCCGCATGGTGACATTGCACTTGAGCTTGTTAAATCGGAAATACTTTTTTCTAGAGGTTACAATAACGGTTTCTCCGGGATAGACCGTTTTATAAAACTCAACATTACTACTGGTTAGCGCCACCTGTCCGTCCATTTCGCTGGATTCTTCGGAAATCAGGTGAATACCGAGACATACAACACCTATTTGTGCCATACATTCGGTTAAAATCGCTCCGGGGGTTACAGGATGGTCTTTAAAATGACCTTCATAAAAAAAGGCGTTGTCTTGAAAAGTGTACTCTCCAACGACACCGCCATCAGTTACAGAAAGAAGGCGATCTACGAACAGGAATGGTTCCTTGTAGGGAAGCTTGTCCGTAATCGCTTCTTGCGGCATTGTTTCTGCGATCATAGGCAACAGAATTTGAAGTTAAAAATAAGAGAAGATTAATTCCTTTAAATATAATAATTTGGAAACAAATACCCTTATTTTTTAGCGGAAAAATTGGTAGAAATTCGAAGAAATGAAGATTTAATAGAGAAAGTGACGGAATACCATAAGATTCGTAATGTGGTGTGAGGGTTGAGGTGTGAGGGTGGAGTTTTAAGTTCTAAGTTTTGAGTTGGGGGTTGCAGGTTGCAGGTTGCAGGTTGCAGGTTAAAGGTTAATGACTAACGACTAATAACGAATAACGAATAACGAATAACGAATAACGAATAACGAAGTTAGATTTTTACCGTGAGTCTGCCGAAGGGTGGATATGTAGTTTGAGTTACAGGTTACAGGTTACAGGTTACAGGTTACAGGTTGAAACTTCTAAGAATAATGAATAGCGAACCACAAACCACAAACCACAAACCACAAAT
>CAZTLE010000311.1:0-3055 GCA_964614415.1 uncultured Aureitalea sp.
AATGTGTTCGAAGGTACGGCCAAGAGTGTTGAATTCAACAAAATTCAGTTCGAAGAGATCGTAGGGAATCGCGATGCAAAACACTTTGCGAGGCGTTTGACCGAAAGACTTCTGAGCTACGACTTTACGGCTAAAAAGAATCCGTTCCAGGAACTGGGTGGATTCATGCCGGTATTCATGGGGTACGGAATCCCCGGGACAGGAAAGAGCATGCTCATCGCTGCTATTGCCACACGACTTAAAGAGCATTGTGATGCGCTGGATATCCCCTTCCTGTTCCACCCCATGCCGGATACTTTGATCTCGACCTTTCAGGGAGGATCGGCCGAAAAGATGGTGCAGTGGATGAAACCGTTGCAGGACCCTACGCGACTCATCTTCGCTCCCATAGACGATGCCGAAAACAATTTACAGGAGCGAACGGCGCAAGGTGTTTCCGCAGGGGTTAAGGAGGTAATTGGGGTGTTCCTTCGCTATACGGAAGGCGCCTATGCTGTGAACTACGGAAACAGCTCCATCGGACTATTTACAAATCTGCCCGAGATGTTGGACAAGGCAGTTATTTCGAGGGTGCAGGGTCGGTTTAAGATAGACGGAGCGCGCACCATTCCAGATTTCGTAGATCAGGATCACCTGTGGTGGCGCAAGCTGGAAAAGACCATGCCCGGTTTCGTGAACATGAGCAATCCTACCGATTATGAGTTCCTGAGTGCTCAGGGACTGGCCAAGAACCTGGGAGAGATCCTAAAGCATGTAGACAAGCCCACGGAAGAAAGAGTCCTCGAGATCTATGAGGAGACCGAAACCAAACACAAGGATACGGAGCACCTGTTCTATGCCGAGCTGTATAAGAACATCCAAAAAGCGTTCCCGTTCTTCTCTTCCCGGGATATTAGAAATATCCAAAGCGCGGTGTCATTACGACTCACCGATTTCGATCTGCCGGAAGACTGGTTTGAAGACCCTAACGCGTATTTCAAAAAGGATTACGATTCTAAATTCGCCATGCTCCAGGACCTGATGAAGCAGAATATGAAAGGACTGAGCTTCTCAGACATTCGGAAGCAGGAAGTGGTGCGTTACCTGGATAATGTAGCGACCATCGCCGATACGGATTTCAAACGAAAAGTAGATCAGCGCGTTCACGACATGAATATTCAGATGGAAGCGCGTCGCATTTTTGAGGAAGAAGATTAAAACGATCCCTAAAAGGGAAACTATATGGAAAAACTAAAAGCCGCAGGATTACACGGACGGGAGTTGATAAAACTCTCCGGCTCCCTGGCCAAGCGCTATAATGCGTGCCTGGCCCTTTTGGGCGTTCCCCCTACCGGGCTTGATAGTTTCCACATTGATGGTATGGGTTGGAGCCCTGAAATCTCCGAAGAGAAAAAAGATCCCTATTATCTCAATATCGGCGAGGCGAATTCGAATGCCATAATTATTTCTCCGGCTCAGGAAGGCAATCCCGTGCATATGCCCTTCCACAGTTTCGACCGGGATATTATTACAGCCATTTTTGCGGCCTATGAGCGGCAGATACGGGACATTACCAAGGACTCTGCAATATGCGGGCATTTGGATCAGCAGATCGATGCTTACTACGAACCCTTTGATCTGCTGAGGTATACGCAACTTTCGGTTAGCTTTAAGCTGATCAACGACCTTGAGGAGAAACAAAAAGAGCAGTTGGAACTGGTGGAGCAATTCCATGAGGGAAACAACTTTATTGACAAGCAACTACATGCAAAGCTCCTGGATTCGGCAAAGACATACGGGGACCTGAGAGATCGAAAACTCCATTTGGAGCCAATTACGTTGGACATTAGCTCCTTCTACACCCGGGCTTTCGGGGGAATATTCGTACTTCGGGATAGGGACTTTGTCTCGGACATCATCGTGTTCGAATCGATGGACATGTTCAATAAAGCCATCAAAAATACAGTGCACAATGTACACTTGTATCACATAAGTCACAATGAGCTTACTTCTACTCTGGTGAACCATCGCATTGCCGATTTCGACATTAAAAAATCTGCCAAGACCAAACGATATGATCGTATTAAAAAACATCGTTTTGTGGAATTGGTTAAGAAGACTGAACACCCTTTGCACGAAGTGTTGGACAGCCCTTTCCTTTTTAAAAAATACCTGAATGACCTGGAAGAAGGTGTTCGGAAAAAACTGATGAGTGTTGAACTCTACAATCAGCGTAAGATCGTGGAACGGGAGCTGAAGATGGAGGAAGTGGTTGACCTGGAATACACCAAGGCACTACTGGAACCGCATTCTTCCCTGGAGGGAGAGCTGGAGGATCTCATTTGGAAATTATTGGTTAAAATCGTTCCTAAGGATCCGTTGCATCTGTATTGGTATGACAAGAGTGCCTTTTATGAGGCATTTGCCAAATGGGACGACACTTACAAGGATTGGGTAATAGATTGTATCTTAGAGAATAATAAAAAAACGGGCGTATGACACTGGAAATCATTGTATTCATTTTATCGATCCTGTTTGGGATCATGATCTATTGGAGGGAATCCAAGAACAACAAGTTGTACCGCTTTTTTAATAAACTGACTCATTCCAAAGACCTGCAGATGAAGCCGGATGATAAGAAGGGGTTTGTGCACCGGCAGGCATTTTTGATGCGCCTTGTGTGGATTACGTTGTGTTTTGTGTTGGTTATAGGTATTATTTCGGCGGTGACACCTTTTCAACTTTTCTACCTGGAGTATTTCGCTTCGGCTATAGTAGGTACGCTGATAGGGACGTATATCGCTTCAGGATTCCTGATGGCCAACAAGAAAATGCGCAAGGAGAATCTGGAAAAAGCTATTCAGAAAGGAAAAGACTTTATTGAAGATTTTGCCGATGGTGACGAGGGGGAGGAAGCCAGGCAAGAAGCCGAACCTCAAGCAGAAGAAAAACCTGCAACCGAAGAGCCTCCCAAGAAAAGTGCCCGTGACCGATTGAAGGATAAAGGGATGATTAATTGATTTACGAATGACGATTGCTGATTGAAGCTGGAGGCTGGAAGTCTGAAGATTTTTTG
>CAZTLE010000312.1:0-3037 GCA_964614415.1 uncultured Aureitalea sp.
CCTTCATAGAGAAGGCAACTTTCATCTCCAGGTTTTGATAGGCCTCGGCAAATCCGGTTCCCGGGAAAGAATACACAGGATCAACTCCTACGGTGATCAATCCCTTCACACTTCCGTTCATTACTCCATTAAGTACGGCCTGTACTTTCTTGGCATCTCCCTGACGGATCATTCGGGGTTTTGTGCTATCCATCGCTTCGCTACCTGCGTTGCGTGTCAACACATCTTTCTGTGCGTTTACATCCTGAATACCGGTAATTAAAACACCTTTGCTTCCCGCGGCGTCTAATTGTCGCTTGGCGTTTTGCACGGCAGCAGCCACTTCTTCCGAAAGACCGGAAGTACTTCCCTTGCCGAGAAGAGCATTTAGCACCTTACTCTGATCTGTAGGTTTTACAGGTACACGTTTGTCAGCATTTGCACCGGAAAGGGTCATGTTAGCCTCAAACTGTACGTGACGGGACATCTTTCCGTTTTTCGGAACGCGCCCCTTGGCATATCCGGCTTCGTAACCGCCTCCCTGCCAGTCACCGAGGAAATCGGCACCAACGGAAACAATAACTTCAGCCTTGGAGAAATCGTAGTGCGCCAAACCTCGTACACCATTCAACTCCTGGAAAGCATCCAGTGCTTCCGAAGAAGAAACAGTGTCATAAATGACGTGGCGAACGTTCGAATATTGTGCAGTAAAATCGGCAATCAATTTGGAGGTCGAAGGGCTGGCAAATGTTTGAGTGAGAAGCACGACATCCTTGCCACTTATTTTCATTTCGTCCAACTTCTCTACCACGTCCTCGTCGAAGTCTTCCCAGGACACATCACTCCCTCCTACTTTAGGACCGGTAAGCCGCTTGCTATCATACAAGGACAATACCGAAGCCTGAACTCTGGCATTTACTCCTCCACCGTGGTTCCCCAGGTCGTTACGCTCTACTTTGATAGGACGTCCTTCGCGGGTTTTGATCAACACATTAGCAAAGTCAAAACCGTCGGCCATAGTCGTGGCGTAGTAGTTTGCCACACCAGGAACGATCTCATCGGGAGCGATCACATAAGGAATGGATTTCTTTACAGGACCCTCACAGGCAGCCAGCGATGCAGCCGCTGTTGTGAAACCAACATATTTTAAGAAATCACGACGTGTAGTGGAAGAAGCCTCAAGGGTTTCTTTATCGCCAAGGAATTCGTCCGTGGGAATCTTTTCCACAAATTCGTTATGACGCAGCTTCTCAACAATCGAGCTGTTGTCGTTCAGCTCTTCAACACTTTTCCAGTATTTCTTGTTTGATGCCATATATTTTATTTAATGACTAAAAGATTGAAAGATTAAAAATTGCCCGGGTAATAATCTCCGTTTGGCTTCAGTATCGAATCTTTAAATCTTTAAATTTTTCAATTCTTTAGTAGTGGCACTTACCACACTCAAGACCACCCATTTGCGCGGCAGTCAATTTATCCACACCGTACTTTTTCGATAGTTCTTCGTGGATCTTTTCATAGTATTCGTTATCAGCCACATTCACATTCGTTTCTCTGTGGCAATTGATACACCATCCCATAGTCAACGGAGCGAACTGATACATAATCTCCATTTCTTCCACAGGTCCGTGACATTTCTGACATTCAACGCCCGCCACCGTTACGTGTTGGGAGTGGTTGAAGTAGGCGAAGTCTGGAAGGTTGTGAATGCGTACCCATTTTACCGGCTTTTCTTCTCCGGTGTATGACTGAGTTGCTTCATCCCATCCAACAGCTTCGTATAATTTCTTGATCTCGTTGGTATAGAACTCCTGAGTGTAACCGTTCTCCAGATCAGGCTCACCTGTGTACTCGGCAATGTTCTTATGACAGTTCATACATACATTGAGCGACGGAATTCCGGAGTGCTTGCTCTTACGGGCCGAACTGTGACAGTACAGACATTCGATCTGATTGTCTCCGGCGTGTATCTTGTGTGAGTAGTGAATTGGCTGCACAGGGGCATATCCCTGATCTATCCCTACCTGCATAGTCCATCCATAGAAGAAGTAACCGGCTGCAAGCAATAAGAAAATAGAACTTACCAATACCAGGAATTGATTTTCTACAAAGGCTTTCCAAATGGGCGTTCGCTTACCGGGTGTTGCATATTCCACACCACTGGCACGTGCAATCTTGCGAAGCGTTTGGTTCACCAGAACCAGCATCACAACCAATAACAGGAAGATGAGTGCCAGACCGGCCAGAATAATATTTGTTGGAACTCCGGCTTCAGTAGTTTCTCCACCGCCACCGTTTACCACAACCGGCTCCGGCTTTGGCTGGCTGGTATACGCCAGGATATTGTCGATATCGGTATCAGTAAGCGCCGGGAATGGCGTCATAACCGACTTGTTGTACTCTTCAAAAAGTGCTACGGCGGTCGGATCACCGGCTTGTACCAATTCCTGACTGTTACGAATCCATCTGTACAACCAGTCGCGATCGTACTTATCCGCTACCCCACGGAGTGCAGGCCCGGTGGCCTTCTTGTCCAACTTGTGACATGCAGCACAATTGGCATTAAACAACTGTTTCCCGGCAACAGGATCGCCACCCAAATCGGCAGCAGCCGGTTCAGCGGCAGCGGCATCAGCGGTTTCATCCTGGGCAAAGACGGAAACGGAAAGGGTTAGCAGAAGGGCCAATAAGGCAAGTGACAATCGGTTGGGTAGTGTTCGGTAGTTCACCTTCTTCATCTGTTTCTGATGATTTATGTTTGGGTTAGCGAACCTTCCAGCGGGCATCTTAGCAAAATAAATCCACCCTATGGATCGTTTCAAACTAACAGCTTATTTGGTTGTCAAAAGTTTGGCACGTAATTGGTTCGTATTCTTCCCGAATAATCACCGTGTTTACGGGCCATAAATATCGGCACAAAAGTACGTCATAAAGTCGATTTTCGAAATCCAAACAAAGTGTTAATAAGTAATTTATAATAATTCTAAATAATGTTTTTGCAAGTGGTCTCGTTAAGATGATTTACATTTGCACCAAACTCCGTAAAATATGAAGGTTC
>CAZTLE010000313.1:0-3003 GCA_964614415.1 uncultured Aureitalea sp.
CCAACGCCTGGATACTACGGCACAGTTGGCCATGCTGGCCGCCCGGAAGGCCTTTCCCGAACATTTTAAGGCCTTTCCCAATGTTGGTGTTAACATAGGTTCATCCCGGGGAGCGACTTCCCTGTTTGAGTCCTATTTCAGGGAATTCCAGGAAAATGGACGGGTTTCTACCGTCACATCTCCTACAACGACGTTGGGAAACATTTCGTCCTGGGTAGGGCAGGATCTTAGTATAAACGGACCGGTTATCAGTCATTCGGTGACTTGTTCCACTGCGCTTCAGGCGATTCTCAATGCTATTGCCTGGCTGGAATCCGATATGGCCGATGCATTTGTAGCAGGAGGGAGTGAGTCCCCCCTGACCCCCTTCACGATTGCCCAAATGAAGGCCTTGAAGTTGTATACCCGCTTGGAAGAATCGCATGCCTGTGAGTCTCTAAAGATGGACAAACACCACAATACTATGGTATTGGGAGAGGCCGCTGCAGTTGCAGTGCTGGAGAAAGGAATACTTCCCAACGCTCAGGCCCTTATTTCCGGATATGGATATGCTTCAGAAATACTGATTCACGATGTGTCCATTTCGGAAACTGCCGGGTGTTTTCAGAAGTCAATGCGTATGGCATTGCAAAAAGCCGGATTGGACACTGTGGATGCGATTGTTATGCACGCTCCGGGTACGGTAAAAGGAGATCAGGCTGAATGGAATGCCATATCTGCTGTATTCGAAGACCGTTTGCCACTACTTACTTCAAACAAATGGATGATCGGGCATACATTGGGAGCTTCAGGCATGATGAGCCTGGAAATGGCTGTTCGAATGCTGCAGTACAACCACTTTATCGCCAGTCCTTTCTATGAACAAGAACGCAATACGGTTGCTCCTTTGAATCACATTATGATCAATGCTGTTGGCTTTGGCGGAAATGCTGTTAGCATTATTGTCTCCAAATCGTAAGAGAACTTAATAAAATAATTATTTTTGAACGATTAACACCGAATAATTGAAGGCTACGATGAGCGAAACTAGACACGACTGGACCCGGGAGGAAATTCTTGATATTTACAACAAGCCTCTTATGGAGTTGCTTTATGAAGCCGCCACGGCGCACAGGAAGTATCACGATCCCAATACGGTTCAGGTGTCCACTCTTTTATCCATCAAGACCGGAGGCTGTCCCGAGGACTGCGGTTATTGTCCGCAAGCCGCTCGTTACCACACCGATATTGAAGGTAACGATCTAATGAGCGTGCAACAGGTGAAGGCGCAGGCGCTTAGAGCCAAGGCGTCAGGTAGTTCCAGGGTGTGTATGGGTGCTGCATGGCGGAATGTGAAAGACGGCGAAGAGTTTGATCAGGTGTTGGAGATGGTTCGTACCATCAATAAGTTGGATATGGAGGTGTGTTGTACCCTGGGAATGATTACTGAAAATCAGGCACAACGACTTGCCGAAGCCGGCTTATATGCCTACAATCACAATCTTGATACTTCGGAAGATTATTACAAGGATGTCATCTCTACCCGCGCTTTTCAGGATCGGTTGGACACTATCGACAATGTCCGAAAGACCAATGTAACTGTATGTAGCGGTGGTATTATTGGTATGGGAGAAAAGCTTGAGGATCGCGCCGGAATGTTGGTCGCTCTTGCTACGCTGGATCCTCAACCGGAATCGGTGCCTATCAATGCCCTGGTAGCCGTAGAAGGAACACCTATGGAGGATATTGAACCTGTTTCTATTTGGGATATGATCCGAATGGTAGCTACCACCCGTATCGTAATGCCTAAGACTCAGGTGCGCTTATCTGCCGGCCGTACCGAGATGAGCCGTGAAGGACAGGCCATGTGCTTCTTTGCCGGTGCTAATTCCATCTTCGCAGGCGACAAATTACTTACCACGCCCAACCCAGATGTGAACGAAGACATGGAAATGTTCAAGTTGTTGGGGTTAGAACCTCAAAAACCCTTCGTTAAGAAATCACAACCGGAAACGGTAGAGGCCGAAGATTCCCAATACGAATCCCTGGGAGAAAAACCGCGTTGGACGCGTCCGGGACACACCATTGAACGCAACGAATTGGCGAAAGTTAAATCTGATAAGTAGGAAGTGATTTAACCCAGCGGGTTTCTCAACCCTGTTAAAAGGCTTCCGAAAGTGAAATGAAGAAGCCAGAAACATACCTTTTGTGGGACGATTGTGCGCATAGATCGTCTGTATTTCCCTTAGCGTTAATGCTGTTGTTTTGTTTGTTTTTTGGATGCACAAAAGAAGATCCTTCTTGTGCTGTACCTCTGGGAACAGGAACCTATACTGAGCCAAGTGCTATCGGTGAGACCAGACTCGCATTGTCCTGGACACATGAATCGGGATCGGATTTTTATACAGTAGAATATGGAGTAGAGGGATTCGCTCTGGGAACCGGAATTTCCGAAACCTTTCCGAATAGCCCGGAGACCAGGCCTTTTATTGCCAGGGGGCTTTTGCATGAAACAACATATGATTTTTATGTTCGTGTAGATTGTACCGACGGTGGCACGAGCAATTTTGCCGGCCCGGTTCAAGGAACAACCAAAGCCTTCGGAGAAGGATGTACGCCTCCAGTAAATCTTGTCGTTGATGCCGTTACTTCAAATTCGGTACAGATCTCATGGGAATATTTTGGTAATGGTATTTTTTGGGACGTTACCTGGACCGCCAGTGGAAGTTCCCAGGGGAACTCCACCACAGCCATACTTCCTGAAATCCTCATAGAAGACTTACAACCTGCTACTACCTATGAGATTAGGATAAGAACCGATTGCTACGTAGGATTCTATCCGTATAGTGATCCCACTTTCGACGGAGTCGTTGAGGTGACTACGTCTGATTAAACCCAATTCTACTATAGGTTTCGCACAATTTTCCTCATTTCGTCACGTTTTCTAGAAATAGCAAACAACTACGCTAACTTTTAAATAGGTACTCCAATGATTAAGAAGATCATCCTATTGATCATAGCGTC
>CAZTLE010000314.1:0-2986 GCA_964614415.1 uncultured Aureitalea sp.
AGGGAATCGTAAAGCCCCCTTTGTGGTTGTTTTCCCGCACGCGACGGGCGTTTTCAAGTAATGAACTCATTCACAAATCCTTATTGGAAATCTAAATATACATCATTAATGCGTATTTTTGAGGAACGAAAAAAGCGGCACTTTGAGCTTCAAAAAAACTACAGAAGAAGATTCTCATTACGATCATCTGGAGGCTATGAGCCTTGACGAGTTGCTCAACAATATCAACAAAGAGGACCAAACGGTTCCTGCAGCTGTAGCAGCAGCAATGCCACAGATCAAAACCTTAACCGGCCATGTTGTTGAAAAAATGAAAGCCGGTGGGCGCCTGTTCTATATTGGCGCCGGAACCAGTGGTCGACTGGGCATTGTGGATGCCAGCGAGTGTCCCCCAACGTTTGGAGTCCCTCATGGGTTAGTTGTTGGCCTCATGGCCGGTGGAGACAGTGCTATGCGTAAAGCGGTCGAATTTGCTGAAGACTCCAGGGAACAGGGATGGGAAGACCTTCAGGAGCACATGATCTCCAACGAGGACATCGTAATAGGAATAGCCGCCTCCGGAACCACGCCCTATGTAATCGGTGCTTTGGAAAAATGCAACGAACATGGAATCTATACAGGTTGTATTACCTGTAATGCGGGCAGTCCGCTGGCCAAAACAGCGCAGTTTCCCATTGAAGTCGTTGTAGGTCCCGAATTCGTTACCGGCAGTTCCAGGATGAAAGCAGGCACCGCTCAAAAGCTGGTTTTAAACATGATCTCTACCGCTGCTATGATCCAATTAGGTCGTGTTAAAGGAAATAAAATGGTGGATATGCAATTGAGCAACAACAAGTTGGTGGATCGCGGCACACGTATGATCATGAAAGCATTGTCTGTTTCAGAAGAAAAGGCAAGGGAATTACTGGATACGCACCAGAGTGTTCGAAAAGCAATAAATGCATATAGCAATGGATAATACAGGGCAAAGACATACGGACAAAAAATTACTGGTTAAAGGGCTGAAGACACTACTTTTCGCACTGCCCGTTTTAGTGCTAAGCGCATATCTCATTCGGCTTTCGGTAATAAATAAGGAAGTGTTGCCTGTGTATATTTTACTGATCCCCGGGATCGTTCTCACGTTTTTAACGATCTATTTGTTCTTTAAGGGTATCCGGACGGTCGTCAAGTCTGTTTTCGGATAGGCAGTAACTTTCTGTAGGTTAAACACCGCCATATCCACTCCAGCAATCCGAATCTAAAGTATGTGAGCCAAATCTTGCTCAAGACAATCTGAACCACAAAAACCGCACATGCCACCATGAGCGTTTGTGAAGGACTCATGGTTTCATACAATTTAAATCCTAGAGACGAAAAGAGTAGTAGGCCAATAAAGCTTTGTAGTATATAGTTGGTCAACGCCATTCGACCGATATACTTTAAAGGAATCAATATTCTTCTGAACCCTGTTCTGTACCAAAGCCAACCTATACCCCAGAGGTAAAACAGTCCCATAGCCACGTCGGATATAACCATCAGTTTGATGAACAGCATGCGAATCTCTTCCGTTCTATATATCTCCGTTTTGGTAAGTACAAACAGGAACAGAACCCTGTAGACATTTGTAAGTATAGCAATGACTATTGCCGGTTTCCGAATGCGGTAAATGAAAGATTCCAGTGACTCATGGATCTTGTTTTTTCCAAGGTAAAGTCCGAATAAAAACATAGAAAGAGCTATGGGGGCCAGGAATCCGAAGAGCATTGGTGTGTTTGAGAGGTATTCAAGTGTCCTTAATTTCAAACCTTCCAGGTAGCCTCCATTCTTAATCACCTGGTTAGCCGTTTCTCCTGTATACTCGCTTAAATACGTCTCCGGGTGAAAATGGATCAACCTAAAAAAGTATTCCACCAGTTGATCATAAAAGGGGAATAGTAAAAAGAACACGGCAAGGACGAGGATCAACTTGTTGGATCGCTTTATAAGAAGTGTCGTTAACAATCCTAAAATGGCATAGAGATGCACCACATCTCCGGACCACAAGAGCAGTATATGGAGCACACCAATGATGAACAACACCAACATTCTTCGGGCGAAGAAGGAAGCAGAGAGTTTGTTCTGTTCGAAAAGCTTTATAGCCTGCATGGAGATTCCGAGTCCGAATAGTAATGAAAATATGGGGAAGAATTTTGTGTAGAAGAACAATTGCAAGATTCGATTGGCTATCAGATCGATGTTTGAAGTCCATTGCTGTGCGAATTCGTCCTGATTGAGAAAGGTTGAATTCATTATGACAATATTCACCACAAAAATTCCTAGAATGGAAAATCCACGGAATACATCGAGTAGTTCAATTCTTTTACCTGAGGTAGTTGGTTGGTTGCTCAATGGTTCAGAATATACCTGGTGTTAAAAGTTATATCAAAATTAAGATTTTACGCGCTCTCCGGGAAGATTATGGTCAATTATATACTGGCCCGGGCACTATTCTTTTGAGCCCAAATGAATTGTTATCGAGCCACAAAAGTTGCCAGCTCTGGTGGTAGCTAAATGAAGTGCCGGTCAGGCTTAATTCCCGGGATTCCGAGTTCAGATGGAAGTTGCCTTTGATGGTGCGAGGTTGTGTTTCGTTTCCACATCGACGATGGCCCCAGTTATGATCAAGACTGAACTCCCCGTTGTCAAAAAATGTGACTACACTTCCCGGCTGATTGGAATTACTTCGCTTATAGATCATAATGTTGTAATCCACTCCCTTGACCGTTCGGTCGAAGGTCCAGCTTCCAATAAGGTTTGATTCGGTGATTTGGTTCTCCTGACTAAAAGTGATAGATACTGAAAAGAAAAGAAGGATGGTGCACAACGTTTTCATGGTCAGGACAGAACAAGAATCGTTCCAGCGTGTACCTGGACTTTGATCTACTCTATAAAAAAAGCCCTGAAGTGTTATACTTCAGGGCTTAGAAGAAGGCGGCGACCTACTTTCCCACGAATGTAGTATCAT
>CAZTLE010000315.1:0-2976 GCA_964614415.1 uncultured Aureitalea sp.
CCTATGATAATTTGATTCTCATCCGGAAAGGGGCTAAGGGTGTACACGTCGCCAAATTACAGCAGGCCCTGGTCGACGATGGACATCCCTTACCGGTTTATGGGGTTGACGCCCAGTTCGGATCGGAGACCGCCTCGGCAGTACGAAGTTATCAGGCTACCTATGGTTTAGCCGTCGATGCTCTCATAGGTCCGGAAACGATGGGACATCTCGATGCCCGTTTTAGTGGTACACCGCAAAAACCGAAAGACAAGCCGGAGCTTCCCAATATTTGCGAGTTACCCCAGCAGGACACTTCACAAAACGAAACTTATGGCTTTGCACAGGCCTCGTTTGGCACCACCAATAATGCCAATGCATGCAATACACTGCCCAACTGTTTAAAAGGTACTCTGCCTACTAATCCAACCGGCCCACTGGTTTCTGTTGGACATGCCACCAAACCCAAACCAAACGTGACAGCAATGGATCTATCGGCTGATCCAACAGGAAAAATCCTCTTCTGCCCACAACCTGACGACGTGCTCAAAGTAACCGCTATTGAAAATACGTCCGGTGGTTCGGTTAATACCGTCGCTACGGGTAACAACTTCTGGCTGAAATTTGAAGTATGTGATGGCACGAATTCGGGTAAAATCGGAAAGATCCAGCAGCGTTTTGTCACGAATGATATTAAAGGAAAATTCACGCCTGCAGACATCTTTCCAGGGCGTAGCTTACAACATTTGGGCGTAGGCGAACCGGTTTTTCTTTCAAATAATCTCCTTTCAGTTTGTCAACACGACAACATCCGATGGGAAATTGTGACCGGCAATAGTGCGCAACTCAGTTTCGCTGACAACCATGGCATGGGCAATTTTGAAGCGGCAGAAATTGAAGAAAAGGTAAAACTGGTCTTAAAGGATATCGCATCGGGGGCCATCTTCGACACCAGGGAATTTGAGATTGAACGGCCTGATAACGATTCGAAAATTGAGCAGGAACCTGGAACGAAGGTCAAGCATTTCCAGGGAAAACCGTCCGCCGGATTTAGAGGTTTTGTATTCCTGAAACCTGCCAACGTATCATTTCAGAATATACAAATGAGGGAAAACAAAGCTCCCGCGATTAAAGATGGGTACTGGAAGGATGCTCCAAAGAAAACGGTCGACGAACATCCATTGGGAAATTGGAAAAACTTTGATTCGGGGCAAAGTAGCGACGGAACCATGATGAAGGGGAGAGATGACGTATTCTCGGGTGTTTTCGATAATCCCAATGGAATCTCCAAAGGCAATTGGAAATGGGAGATCCCCTGGGAATTTCGAATCAAGGGAAAAACAAAAGTCGTTAAATTCCTAACCGTCGAGCAACTCACCGACACCAAAAGCAATGGAGATACGAAGATCTCTAAGCAGAAAGAAAGTAAGGAGGCCAAATTGAATGATCCTACGGTTTCCAGTTTCTAATGGTTAGCCACTGGGTACCAAAGCCACAATACGCAGGGGTCCTCCACTACCCCCTTTGATCTTCATAGGCAGGGCTATCACCTGAAAGCCAGTGGCAGGAACGTTCCCCAGGTTAGTGACATTCTCGAAGGCCGGAATATTTTCAGACAATAAAATCACATGGCTTTTGAAATATTCGGATTGTCCGTAATCGATGCTGGGAGTGTCGATCCCGATGGACTTGATGTTGCGGTTCTCCACCAACCACGTAGCCGCTTCCGGAGCCAGTCCGGGAAAATGCAAATCTTTAACTGCTTCAGGGCCGCGCTCTTCAGTTCCAAGGTATTTTTTCTTATCCGGGTAATACCGTGAGAACCCTGTTTCCAGAAGTATAATACAGCCGTCTGGCAGTATTCCATGTTCGGCTTCCCAGGAGGTAATGTCCTCTACAGAGACAAGGTAATCCGGGTTTTTGAGTGCGTTTTCAGAAACATCGATCTTGACCCCGGTACCAATCAATTTTTCTAGAGGTATCTCATCAACCGATTGCCGGGCCTTAGCAAAATGCACAGGCGCGTCGATATGCGTTCCGCCATGCTCTGCCGTCGCAAAGTTATAAGCCGAATAGTAATACCCTTTGTCTGTGTCGCCTTCGGCAACAGTATCCATTTCAAACTCGCGTGCCGTCACCCAATAGACCGTCTCTTCAGAAAAAACATGGGTGAGGTCAATAATTTCGGTATTCTCTAAAAGGTCGGCAGATTTTGCTTCTTGTTTTGGCGTTTCGGTCGCCTCGCCGCAAGCCAGAAAAAACAGTGAAAGTACGGCAAGGCCGATAGGTTTGGTCATGATAGCTGGTGTTGGTCCTACCTAAAATTACAAACAAAAAAGAAAACCGCCATCCGGACCAATAGGAGTGGCGGCTTTAAGTAAATGATTACGGTTTAAGGTTTCGATTAAAATCCGATCTTGAAAGTGGTTCTCAAAATCCGCGTACTGCAATCACTACCACATAAGGTCGCGTCACCAATAACATCCACATCATAAATGAAGTAACCCGGATACGCGGCGTCGACAAAATCTTTCATCTGACATGCCAGATCCTGTCCTATCATATCTGCCTTTTCCGGAGGAATGGCGTCACTTAGATACTCATATACCGGATTTCCGGTCACCGGGTCATTGTACAATGGACCGTCGAAGAACCAGGCCTCTCCCGATCCTACCTGAATAGGATCCCCACGCTTAATAAGCCGAACATTGAACTGCCAGTTATAGCTATAGATTTGTTCAAGATGATAATCGATATAACCCGGGCCATTGTCCAAAATATTCCATTGAGTTACGAGGTCGACCGGTTGCAGGCCGAAATCGATTCCACAATCGTATGTACTTGAGCTCGAATTCCCGCCTCCTTTGCGTACAAGATCAGCTTGGTTCGTTTCCAGGGTGTCCTCTTCTTTGGAACAGGAGGTTAGTGTCAGGGCAGCCACAAGGGCCAGCAGAAATAGTTTTCTCATTTTTCAAGAATTTAGTTATACATGATACC
>CAZTLE010000316.1:0-2973 GCA_964614415.1 uncultured Aureitalea sp.
CAAGAAAGGAGCTACGAGTGATTTTAGGGAGATCGAAAGGCAGCGGGGTATATCGGTAGCCACATCTGTTCTGGCTTTTGAATATCAGGGAATAAAGATCAATATCCTGGATACGCCCGGACACAAGGATTTTGCGGAAGACACCTTTAGAACACTTACTGCAGTTGATAGCGTGATCGTTGTGATCGACGTGGCCAAAGGGGTTGAGGAACAGACCGAAAAGCTTGTGGAAGTATGTCGAATGCGTAACATCCCGATGATCGTCTTCATCAACAAGCTGGACCGGGAAGGAAAAGACGCCTTCGAATTGTTGGACGAGATCGAACAAAAACTGCACCTTAAAGTAACTCCTTTGAGCTATCCCATCGGTATGGGTTACGACTTCAAAGGAATCTACAATATTTGGGAGAAGAATGTCAATTTGTTCAGTGGTGACAGCAGAAAGAATATAGAAGAGACCATTGAAATTGACGATCTGAATGATCCGCAACTTGATGAGCTTATTGGAACTGATAGCGCTGAGGTACTAAGAGAGGAAATAGAGTTAGTTTCTGAAGTATATCCCGCATTCGATCGCAATGACTATCTCAACGGAGATCTTCAACCGGTCTTCTTCGGATCCGCCCTCAATAATTTTGGGGTTCGGGAGCTGTTGGACTGCTTTGTTGAAATAGCCCCGCAACCTCGTCCTAAGGAGAGTGACACCCGTCTTGTAAAACCCGATGAATCGGCTTTTAGTGGTTTTGTATTTAAAATACACGCCAATATGGACCCCAAACACAGGGACAGGCTTGCCTTCGTCAAAGTGGTTTCAGGGGAATTCAAAAGAAATACTCCTTACTTACATGTACGTCAGGGTAAAAAATTCAAATTCTCCAGTCCGAATGCGTTTTTCGCGGAGCGTAAAGAAATTGTAGACGTCTCTTATCCAGGGGATATTGTAGGACTTCACGACACTGGGAATTTCAAGATCGGGGATACACTCACCGAGGGAGAGCAAATGCAATACAAGGGTATTCCCAGCTTTTCTCCGGAGCATTTCAAATACATCAACAATGCCGATCCCATGAAGAGCAAACAGCTCGAAAAGGGAATTGACCAGTTAATGGATGAAGGTGTCGCCCAGCTTTTCATTTTAGAGCTCAACGGTCGAAAGGTTATCGGAACCGTAGGTGCCCTTCAGTTTGAGGTCATCCAATACCGACTGGAGCATGAATACGGCGCCAAATGTGCGTATGAGAACCTGAATGTTCACAAAGCCTGTTGGGTAGACCCTGAAGACGTGAAAAGCGATGAATTTCTTGAATTTAAACGTGTCAAGGCCAAATTTCTCGCCAAGGACAAACGCGGTCAACTTGTATTCTTCGCAGATTCCGCGTTCACATTACAAATGACACAACAGAAATATCCATCCGTAAAGCTACATTTCGTGAGTGAGTTCGAAAGCGTACACTAGTAGTGAGTAGTGAGATTTGAGTCTGGACGTAGGACTCATGACTCAGGATGTTACTAGAACGAACATTCCATAGATAATCGCGCCCCGGATTTGGAATTTTTACCCTGAGCTTGTCGAAGGGTGGGTTTTGGAGTGTGAGTAGTGAGACTGGAGACATGATTCAGGAATCAGGAGACAGGATTCTAATCGATATTCTGCTCTTCGAACAGATGGCTCTGATTTTTTGAGTTTGGAAATTGGTACTTGGAATTTGATATTTTAAACAAAAAGGCCTGCAATAGTTGCAGGCCTTTTTGTTTATGCTTCACCCGTAGGTCCGAAATTCAACGGAATGGGTGGTTGTTCGTAATCTTTTATCTCACCATGTGCATTCTCAAAGCGTTGCACATTGTCGTTTAACGCCTTTAAAAAGCGCTTCGCGTGCTGTGGAGTAAGGATAATGCGAGATTTCACCTTACTCTTAGGCACGCCCGGCATAATGGTTACAAAGTCCACAACGAACTCGGAAACCGAATGATTGATAATGGCCAGATTGCTGTAAATGCCCTGAGACACTCCTTCATCCAGCTCGATGTTGATCTGGCCTTGCTTTTGTTTTTTTGAATCTGCCATATGCTTTATACAAAATAGGGCCGCTATTTACTAACGACCCTATCTTTATTATTAGTTATAATTAACTTCTTGTTTCTCCCGGGTCATTTCCTCCAATTCTTCCTTGGAGCCCACAATGATCGTATCATAGTGTCTCATACCTGTTCCTGCTGGGATCTTATGACCAACGATCACATTCTCCTTCAAGCCTTCAAGTGTATCGATCTTACCGCTTACTGCAGCTTCGTTCAACACCTTGGTGGTTTCCTGGAAGGAAGCCGCCGAAATGAACGACTTGGTTTGAAGTGACGCTCTGGTAATACCCTGAAGCACCGGAGTCGCTGTAGCAGGTACCGCATCGCGCGCCTCCACTACTTCTTTATCCGATCTTCTCAGGATGGAGTTTTCATCACGTAGCTCACGCGGTGTGATGATCTGTCCTTCTTTCAGGTTCTCAGATTCTCCTGCGTTTACCACTACCTTCATTCCGAAGATCTTGTCGTTCTCCTCGATGAAGTCATCCTTGTGTGCCAATTGGTTTTCAAGGAAGGTAGTATCTCCCGGATCCTGGATCATTACCTTACGCATCATTTGACGTACTACTACTTCAAAGTGCTTATCGTTGATCTTAACCCCCTGGAGACGGTATACTTCCTGAACCTCGTTTACAAGATACTGTTGAACCGCAGATGGTCCTTTGATTCGCAAAATATCTTCCGGAGTAATGGATCCGTCAGATAACGGCATTCCGGCACGTACGTAGTCATTCTCCTGAACCAGGATCTGGTTGGACAATTTAACCAGGTACTTCTTCAGCTCGCCGATCTTGGATTCAACGATGATCTCGCGATTACCACGCTTGATCTTACCGAAGGAAACCACACCATCTATCTCACTAACCACGGCAGGGTTGGATGGGTTACGAG
>CAZTLE010000317.1:0-2877 GCA_964614415.1 uncultured Aureitalea sp.
TGGTCCCCAGTTAGAGAAGAACCATCCGAATGACTGGTCGAAACCGTTACCGTATGTATCCTGGTAATCGGGCAAAGAAGCGATCTCGTTAAGGAAGAAAGATTGGCTAACAGTAATTTCAGTCTTCTTATTAGAGCGCGTTCCACCACCACCACCAGACTTGGTAGTAATTACGATAACCCCGTTACGACCGGCGGTACCGTATAGTGTGGCAGCTGCAAGACCTTTCAATACGTTTACACTCTCGATATTGTTTGGATCTAAGTCTAAGAATCGTGAAGAACCAACGTTACCGTTTAGGAAGTTACCCTGAGCGTTCGTATCACTACTGAATGGAACACCGTCTACAATGAATAATGCCTGGTTACTACCGTTAATCGAGTTATAACCACGGATTACTACATTGGTTGCCGAACCTGAAGTACCACTCTGAGAAGTGATCTGAACCCCGGAAGCTTTTCCGGCAAGAACACGGGCAACATCCCCTTCTGTTCTCTGCTCAATATCTTCAGACTCAACAGTACTAACGGCATATCCTAAGGCTTTAGCCTCCTTCTTAATACCTTGTGCTGTTACCACTACCTCTGTAAGCACATCCAACTCCTCTTCCATTTGAAGATTGATGGTGTTAGTAGCGGCTGTTACAGCTTGTTCTACTGTTTTGAAGCCTACGTAACTGTATACAAGTGTTTCTCCAACACTAGCCTGGATGCTATAATTACCATCAAAGTCAGACTGCGTACCGGTACTTGTACCCTTTACGATAATGTTAACTCCGGGAAGTGGCAGTCCAGATTGGTCGGACACGTTACCGGAGATTGTTTTTTCTTGTGCGAACGTAAGTTGCACTACAAACGCTAGTAATAGCGTTAGAATTCCACTAAACTTTGTTCTCATTTTTATAATTTATTTGAATTAGCCAATGCCAAAAATCTAAATAAAAAGTTAAATACACAACTTTTTAAACTTAAAATTTGGTTTTTTTTTAAGAGGCAACCCAGAGTAATTCTGGGGTTATCTAGAATCTTGATGAGAGGCTCAGATGGATTTTTGTGTTCGAAAAATTGAAATTCTGATTCTCCGAATTACCGTTTGCAATGTTGATTTTAAAAACCCCTGCCTGAGTGCGTAATCCTACTCCCAAACCAAAACTATACAGCTTTTCTTTTCGGGATAAAGTCGGGTTTTCAAAATAGCCAAGATCGATAATGCTGTGCAGGTACAGTCCTTCCCCGAATTGATAGCGGTATTCCGTGTTGAGCACAGAGTACAGGGAGGCGTCGATGCTGTTCTCGTTAAAGCCCCGTATACTATTGATTCCCCCAAAACGGAACAGCTCATTGACAAGGTAGGTATCACTGGAAAGGTATCCTGTGTCATTCTGTAGAAAGATCGAATTTCTCGGGTTCAGGTTGAAGATATGGAAGGCCGTGGTCGCCACCCGGAACTGATCTTCCGATACGCCATCACTTTCACGGGATCCCAACTCGCCCGAAAGATCGACGAACGTCTTTATGGGAAATAAGGGATTGGCCTGAGGTTTTTGATAGGTAATGCCACCCACAGCGAATCGGGAGGT
Source organism: uncultured Aureitalea sp. (assembly GCA_964614415.1). GTDB lineage: Bacteria > Bacteroidota > Bacteroidia > Flavobacteriales > Flavobacteriaceae > CAZTLE01. The sequence goes on from CAZTLE010000317.1 coordinate 1,580, forward strand.
GTAATCCTCAATAGCAGAACCGGCCAGGACCTCATTGAGCAAGTTGCTCGATTCATTTCCCTTGTAACCCAAATAAGCTGTAGAGGAGGGATTGATTTGATACGATACCCGCGCCTGTTGTTCGGTAGTGACAAAGGAACTGTCGCGCTTAAAGATTTTTAGTTCAAGCTGAACACCAAAAGGGGATCTGAATAAATAGGGCAGACTGGTCCGCACCCGAAAGTTTTGTTGCTCATTTCCATCGGCCTTATAATTAAGGAGTAATTGCTCGCCGAAGTTCAGGTTGTTGTTGAGCTCAAGATTCAGGTATCCGTTGAACTCAATATTATTGGTTTCTTCATTGGTTGCAAATCCGAGGATACCGTCGAACAGATTGTTCGGATTTTTATTCAGATAAAAGTATACGGTGGTGCTGTCTTTTCTGAACAACGCTTCCGGCGTTTTTGAACTGGTAGCGAAACCCAGCCCGTTAAGGATGTCGTTCTGCTCGATGAGTTGTTCCCGGTTGAATGGCTGTCCTTGTTTCACACCCGCGTAATATTTAAGGTATGACCGCGGAAATTTTTCATATCCCCGGATCACGATCGAATCAACCCGACGAACGGTTCCTGCTTCCAGTTCCAATTGTGCTCGCAAAGTCGTACTGTCTACCTTCGTTACATTTCGCAAGCGCAACCTGGCAAATGCATTGCCTTCTTCAGAAATGAGCGCATTCAATTTTTGAAGGGAGGGTTCTATGGACAGGAAAGGCAATACGAAGTAATCGTCTTTGACTTCGTCGGATATTCGTTCCAGATCGTCCTGTTGAAAATCCTCCCCGGAATAAAAGACATGCATCTGACGAAACCGGGGGCCCAGATAAAACACTCCGGTGTAGGAGGTGTCCGTATCCTTTCGCAGGAGTTCGAGTTTACTCTCGATAAATCCCAGCCGCTCGAATTGATATCCAAGCGTATCGGTTTGTTTTTTCAGAGAGGTGTAATCGGAGAATTCGGATTGGAAGCCAAGTGAGTCGAGAAGTGATTCCGGAATCGGTTTTTCGGCCTCAACTTGAAGTGATAATTGTTGACCTATAGCGACCGAAGTGAATGCTATATATATATTAAGGTATAAAATGATATGGGAAAATCGCTTCAAAAAGGACAGTTATTTCGTTGTAAAACTAACGTTCCACGATGTTTTTTCATATTCTCTTTCCAAATAAATCGCAGGTAACTTAAAATTAAATTATGGTGGTTTGAATAATCGATTTTTATTTCTACCTTTGCATGCCCTTAAATAAGGGGTATTTTATTGTA
>CAZTLE010000318.1:0-2871 GCA_964614415.1 uncultured Aureitalea sp.
AACCACAAACCACAAACCACAAACCACAAACCACAAACCACAAACCACAAACCACAAACCACAAACCACAAACCACAAACCAAGCGCATTACAGTTTGTCGAACGAATAATGTAGATTAGCGCGATATAAAAACAAACTTTTGAAGAGACTGGTCGTCATACCCGCTCGTGGAGGAAGCAAGCGACTTCCCGGAAAAAACCTGCTGTCGTTAGGCGGAAAACCGCTATTGGCCCATAGCATCGCATTCGCCAGGGATAACCGAACACTTCTCGATAAGATCGTCGTTTCTACCGATGATCCCGAAATCAAAGAAATTGCCCTTAAAGAAGGAGTCGAGGTGATCGACCGCCCTTCCGAACTCGCTCGGGATACGTCACCTACGTCCGATGTGCTGCGACATGCCTTGTCGGTGCAGCAGGATACATTTGACTGGGTCGTTCTGCTCCAGGTCACTAATCCGCTTCGGCCGGCCTATCTGTTAAAGGGAGCCTGTGATATTTTGGAAAGCAATGAGTACGATAGTCTGATGACCGTTACCCGGAACCATCAGAAGTTCGGAAAGATACACAATGACCGTTTTGAACCTTTCAACTATGAAATGGGACAACGAAGTCAGGATCTTGATCCGCTGTACTTTGAGAATGGCCTGCTCTACATAACGAGGCCGGACCTTATTGAACAAGGAATTATTTTAGGTGATAACAATTATCCCCTGATCGTAAATCATCCGTATGCCGAAGTCGATATTGATACTGAAGAAGACCTGGCATACGCCGAATTTGTCTTAAAAACCTACCCCCAACCATGAACCCATATATTGAAATAGCCGGACGGAAAATAGGTCGTGATTATCCCCCGCTCGTGATCGCCGAAATCGGGATCAATCACGAAGGCTCACTCGAAGTCGCCAAAGAGATGGTCGATGCCGCTCACCGGGCCGGGGCTGAAATGGTAAAACACCAAACCCATATTGTGGAAGACGAGATGAGTGCTGTGGCAAAGAAGGTCATTCCCGGAAATGCCGATGTCTCGATTTATGAGATCATGGAACGCTGCGCGCTTAATGAAGCCGACGAATGGGCACTCAAAGAATATGTGGAAAGCAAGGGTATGATCTTCATTTCCACCCCGTTTTCAAGGGCTGCAGCGGAGCGGCTAAAAAAGTTTGATGTTCCTGGTTTCAAGATCGGAAGCGGAGAATGCAACAACTATCCGTTGTTGGAACACCTGGCACAATTCGGGAAACCGGTGATCATGAGTACCGGAATGAACACAGTGGAAAGCGTGCGAAAAGCGGTGGCGATCTTCGACAAATACGAAGTTCCCGTAGCCTTGTTACATACGACTAACTTGTACCCGACACCGGTACACCTGGTTCGCTATGGTGCCATGATCGAACTCCGTGAGGCCTTTCCCAACAAAGTTTTCGGGCTGTCCGATCACACCCTGAACAACAATGCCTGTCTGGGGGCAGTTGCCCTGGGCGCCTCTATTCTGGAACGTCACTTTACCGATCACATGGATCGCACCGGACCGGATATTGTGTGTAGTATGGATGAAGCGGCCTGTGCGGAGCTTATCACCGGAAGCAACGAAATATGGCAAATGCGGGGAGGAACGAAGGAACCCGCCAAAGAAGAACAGGTGACCATCGATTTTGCTTTTGCCACGGTGTGTACTATTGCTCCTATAGCGGAGGGCGAGGTGTTCACCAAAGACAATATTTGGGTAAAACGCCCGGGAACAGGAACCATACTTGCTGAGAACTTCGATGATATTCTCGGAAAACGCGCTACGCGCGACCTGGAAACGGATGTACAATTGGAATGGGAGGATATTGGCAATTGATGGCCGATACCTCCATTAATTCCTTATTTTTACCTCTAGAACCAACCTACATGAAGAAAATCGCATTCCTAACCGGTACCCGCGCCGATTTCGGAAAGATAAAATCCCTCCTACAGATATTACAGGATCATCCGGAATACGAAGCCTATATCTTCGTTACGGGCATGCACCTTATGGAGGAGTACGGTTACACGGTGCTGGAAGTAGAACGCAGCGGTTTCAAAAATATACACAAGTTCATCAACCACACCTGCGAAACCACCATGGATCTTACCCTGGCAAAGACTGTGGAAGGATTCTCTACCTATGTGAGAGATATAGAACCGGATCTCATCGTAGTGCATGGCGATAGGGTGGAAGCGCTGGCCGGAGCCCTGGTAGGATCGCTGAATAATGTGCTCGTAGCGCATATCGAAGGAGGAGAGGTTTCCGGGACTATCGATGAGCTTATTAGGCATTCAACAAGTAAGATGAGTCATGTGCACTATGTATCCAACGAACAGGCACGACAACGACTTATTCAAATGGGAGAGTTGCCCGAGTCGGTGATTACAATTGGCTCACCCGATGTGGATATTATGTTTTCAGATTCGTTACCTCCGCTTAGTGAGGTCAAAAGGCATTACGAGATAAGCTTCGACAGCTACGCTGTAGCTATGTTCCATCCGGTAACCACCGAAGTCTCGAAAATGGGTGGCTATGCGAAGAATTTTGTCAATGCTTTATTGCAAAGTACCGGGGAATTCGTTGTGATCTATCCGAACAACGACCTGGGAAGTTCTGCCATATTGGAAGCTTACGAAGCCTTTAAAGGTAACCCTCGATTTAGGGTGTTCCCATCCATACGATTCGAATACTTCCTTACCCTGTTGAAGAACGCCAACTTTATCATTGGAAATTCCAGTGCCGGCATACGCGAAGCACCTTATTACGGAATTCCTACGATCAACATAGGTACACGACAGGAAAACCGGGCATTGCATGCACACATAATAAATACCTCCTACGATTCGGATGAGATA
>CAZTLE010000319.1:0-2762 GCA_964614415.1 uncultured Aureitalea sp.
AACTTATCTATGTCTCCCCCAGATCAAACACGATCATAGCCAGAAACGGAAACAAAACCGACGATTTTGGCGACGCCAACTGGATTATCGCCTTTCACAAATTTGTCGATGCCATGGAAGCTATTCAACAGCAATAGGACGAACGTAACCTTCATAGCGCATAGGATCCCGCAATGAACTGGAAACTATGACCACCGCACTCCCTCCGGCCGCTATTGAGATCTCCATATCATAGACTTCCCGTTTTTTGGAAGTCATAAAACGAGCTGCCAGCTTTTGGCGTTTATCGTTGGTGATAATCCTCCAGTTCTCAATAGGTCCGTCCATTACGAGGCCTTGATTTCTAAGGTTTATTCTCGCGGTGTAGGCGGTACCGAAGTATTGCATGCTTCCGGTGGCCGTTCCGTCTTTAACCTCAAACCGATTGTTGTCCCCAATCACATTGACCGCCTGTCCGCTTTGCGGAAAGGCCCAAAGGGCTTCAAAGACAAATTCACCTGATTCTATAAGAGACTTCGTGCGTTCGTAGGCAGCCTGTCGCTTCTCAGATTTGGACAGTTTGGCCATTCTTTCCTGCGAAGTAGCCGGTATTGCGATGATAAGGGCAAACAGGAGCGTAAGATATTTTGTTTTCATAGTGTTTGTTTTTTTATGAATAGCCACAAATTTTGTTCCATTCTTGATATTCATTAGTCGAGCTTTTCCGGGGACTCATTTTGGGAGGTTATCCTCCATCTGTCCCCGTATATAGAGCGGTATTTAATTTCATAATACAACGAGTCGGATATGAGTCCCTGCATTAACTGTAAAAATGAATTGTAGCTGGTCTCTCCACCACCTATACCCAATATGTTGCGCTCACTTCCCGCGGGGATCGCAAGACCCTCCTGCAGGGTCGATCTATTGGTGATCTTGATGGAGTCCATTTCAGTTTCAAACTGTTCCAGGAAATCGGCAAACTCCATATCGTATACCTCTCCTTTGTATCGGAGTGTTCTTTCTTCAATAATAGCCGGACCAACACCGTAATTTATCACATCGATTCGAAACCTTTTTTCAAATCCGTTATCAGATGTTTCCATCATCAAGTAAGGCATAACCGAAAGATGGCTCTGTTCTTCGATGATGTTGGTTTGCTTTACAAAGATCACCAGGGTTATTAGGCTTATTCCCATGGCAACAAAAGCCACAATTTTGTCCGAGCTCCAGAACTTCCGTTTTGCCATACCGAAAATTTAGTCCATCTAAGGTACGAAATTGTAATTGAGCTCTAGCGCATTAATACCTTGACAATGTCCTTGGCCGATTCGGTTTCAATTTGAATGAAGTACAGACCGGAGGACAAGCGTACACCACTATCGGAAACGCCATTCCAGGTGAGTCGTTGTTTTCCCGAAAGGGTCGAATCCAACAAAGTACCCTGCTTTCTCCCCAACAGGTCGTAGACCATTACGGTCACTTTTTCTTCCTGATCCAGGGTGAATTCGATGGTCACCTCTTCGCTGAACGGATTCGGGAACGTTACAAAATCCAGGCTTGAGCTCAAATCATCTACGCTCAGAACGGTACCCGGGTCTATAAATGTGTAGTACACATCCTGTCCGCCATTGATCGTATTGGTCCAGGCCAGGTGCGCACCGTTATCGTCGGAAACCATATCAACATAGTCTCCCATTTTACTCTGGGAAGGATATCCGATCGTTGGATCGAATGCAACCGATATCGCTTCTTCAGGAGCCCAGGTATCACCCTGGTCCGTTGAAGCTGTATAATATAACACAGAATCTACCGTACCACCGGGAGCATCTCTGGTATCCAGCCAGATCACATCGATCCGTCCATTGGGAGCGACCGACATCGTCCCGAACCACTGATAATTCGTTGTACTGTTATCTGTATTAATCCGAATGGGAGCCTCAAAGGTCTGTCCACCATCGGTACTGCGGGCAAACATGACATCGGCAGGATCTCCGTTTGAAATTCGCTCAACGGTAGACAGAACATATACGTTACCGTCACTGGCACCGCCGGATACATCGACGTCCACCCAACACTGACCCCATAACCCCACCGGGTTTAAGGGAGCGCCGGTTTTCATAAAGCCGTCCATATCTACTGTCGCCATGGAATCCCACGTGACGGCACCACCGGCGTTTTGTGCGGTACTTGATTTTGTAACTATGATGTCACCGGAATTGGTCGTCCCGGCGATATAGAGAATTCCACTTCCGTCCACGGCCAGTGTCCCCCATTGCGGATTGCCATCCACTGCAATACAGGTTTCGAAGGTGTTACTGCCGTCCGTAGATCGGGTGAAAGCACCGGGAGGACAAGTGGAAAAACCTAAGGTCCAGAAGGAATAATTATGTCCGGCACTTGCACCGGTTGTCTTATCAACCCGCATCCATTGCTTGTCGCCTCCGTTGGCTGGAGCCGGAGCACTCCATGACATTCCTCCGTTGGAACTTTGGAACACATCGCACGCAAAACTTCCCTGAAGGCTGTTGTAGTAAAAATTACCGTTGGCATCAAAATCCAACACAGGATCAGAACGGAAATTCCCTGGATCCAATGGGCCGGGAAATGTCCAGGTAAGGCCTCCGTCGGTCGAGTAACCCATTCCTGCCTGTCTGAAATTGTTTGCCGTTGTATCGAATTGACGCCAACCGATGACGATATTGTCCGGATTGGTAGGATCTACCGCAATGGAAGGCTCGTTGGCTGCATCTCCAACAATGTGGTTTCCATTGATATCCACATTC
>CAZTLE010000320.1:0-2634 GCA_964614415.1 uncultured Aureitalea sp.
CTTCTTCATCGAAATACATCCAGAGACCTTCTTCTTTCGAGTCTCTCAGCACTCCTCTCTGGTTAGGTCTCCCATTGATGTGGTAAAAAATCCAAGCACCCTGAGGTAATCCCAACAGGTAGCTCCCCTCTCGCTTCAAGTTTCCATTTTCATAGAAAAATGACCATTTCCCCTCATACAAGCCATCTTTGAATATTCCTTTCTTCTCAAGTTGTCCATTTGGATAGTAATAGTACGAAGAGTCTTCTTGTAATCCATCTTTCCAGTTTTCGACTGCAAGAACCTGATAATCATGAGCATAATACGTTTGCACCCCGTTCAAGTCTCCGTCGACATAGCGCAGCTGCGCACTTAAGTCCCCGTTTGGGTAGTAAAAGCTCCACACTCCCTGCCTCATTTCATCATAGATTGTGCCAGCCGCCTTCAAATCCCCAGATTCATAAAAAATAGAGTCTATATCTTGAGCGTAGCTGATACCACAACTTAGGATTAAACAGAAACTAGGCCAACGCATAAATTCTAAACGTTTAGATTATGTAAAACTATTGTAACCTACTCGTCAAATAACTACATTTCCTTCTTGAAACACGTGTTTCTTATACTCGCCCTCATCATCTGCGCTTTAGCCCATGGCCAAAATGGCTCATATCGCCTTGGAGCCCGAAGCTCCGCTATGGGCGGTGCCTCACTTACACTCACGGATGAGTTCAGCTTGTTCAATAATGTTGGAGCCTTTGGGAGACTGGAAAATCATGCAGCTTTTGCAGGATACCAAAACAGGTATGGAGTCAGTGAATTTCAGGTGATTGGAGGTGGTGCCGTCTATTCACACGAATTAGGAAATGCTGGAATAGGGTATTACAAATTTGGGGATGACCTCTTCAGTGAGCAACGATTGCATATCGCTGTGGGAAACAAGATTCAAATGATCAGTTTGGGATTGGGTATTGATATCATCCAATACCATATCGAATCTGTTGGAACAAGGCAAGTGATTGCCGTAGAGTTCGGAGGGCTGGCTGGAATTACCCCGCAACTTTCTTTTGCGGCTCATATTTTTAACGTTACACAGGCGGAACTCGATCCGGAGCTGGACGAACCTCTCCCTACCGTAATGAAAGCAGGCTTCGCCTACAAGCCTTCTGACGAATTGATCTTGAGCATGGAGGTAGAAAAAGATCTCGATTTTGATGAAATCATAAGAGCTGGGATCGAATACATGATCGTTGAAAAGATATTCCTCAGGACAGGAATTAGCACCCAACCATTTGTCGCTGCTTATGGTATAGGGTTCCATCCCAAAAAACTAAAACTCGACTATTCATTTTCTAATGACTCAGAGATCGGAAACATCCACGAACTATCGGTGGCTTATCAAATTGGGCAATGAAAAAGTGGATGACGATCATAGTGCTACTAGGTTCTCATATTCTTGCTGCACAAAATGACGATATTGATTTGGAAGTCTTTGCCGAAAGGCTTTTTCAAGTACAGGATGAGGATATCTCCTATGAAGATATTTATGAGTCTCTTCTACTGTACTACTCAAACAAGCTAAACCTTAATCGATTGGCGTATGAAGATCTGGCCTCTCTCTATGTGCTCAACCCGAATCAACTCAATGATTTTTTTGAATATCGGGAGCGGTTTGGAGACTTTCTTTCCATCAACGAATTACAGGCCATCCCTTCATTTGACCTGCCCACCATCAGGCTCTTGCTTCCATTTGTTACCGTAGAGGAATCATCGGTCGACAATCGTCCATTCTTCCAAAGGTTGGTGCAAGAGGAGAATAACTACTTACTCCTGAGGTTTACTAGTAGGATTGAGGAGCAGCAGGGATATACGGAGGCGTTTCCTCTCGACACCACGTTCATTAGAGACGAAGCCAACGATATCATAGATACCGTCACCACACCACCTACCAGATATTTAGGAGATCGAAATAAGATCTACGGTAGGTTTCGAACCAGTAGAAGAGACGATTTTAGTCTTGGATTTACTTTTGAGAAAGACAATGGTGAACGGTTTGTTTTCAATGAAAACCAGCGTGGGTTTGACTTCTATTCCTACCATCTTCTGCTAGAGAATAAACTAGGGTTTGACAAGATTATGCTTGGCGACTTTCAGCTACAAGTAGGTCAGGGCATTGTTTTTGGCGCAGGCTTCAATCCAGGCAAAGGTGCAGAAACAATAAACACCACCAAGAGAAATACGGTTGGACTCAGACCCTATACTTCGGTTCTCGAGGCCGGTTTCTTTCGAGGCGGTGGAATCACCAAGAAAATAGGTGACCTTGAGATCATCGGGTTTTATTCAAGACTGAAGCAAGACGGAACAGTCCGTTCTGATTCTACTTTCTCTGACTTTGAAGAGTTTGTCAATTCCATTCAGTTCACAGGACTCCACAGAACTCCAAACGAAATTTCAAATAAAGATAAAGTAACGGAAGCATCGCTGGGGGGAGTCATCCACTACAATCCAAATAGAAGGCTGTCTTTCGGGGTTTTAGGCCTCAACAGCAAGTATAGTACTCCGCTGCAGCGAACCCCAAACAACTGCAATCAATTTGAATTTAAGGGAGATCACAATTATATTTTTTCTGCTTTTGGTCATTACACATGGCAGAATTTC
>CAZTLE010000321.1:0-2625 GCA_964614415.1 uncultured Aureitalea sp.
CATCCACAGGAGGTACGACCTCCTTTGCTATGAATTTTTCCAGGGCTGTGCCAGGTTCCACCGTAAGTGCATAACAGGACCAATGCGGCACGTCGAGAGACAAGGCAATTTTCAGATTCTCCTCCCATCGCTCCAGGGTCATTCCCGGAATTCCGTAGATGAGATCAATACTTATGTTTTCAAAGTGTTCCTTACTGTCAAGGATGCATTGACGGGCTTCTTCCGCATTGTGCGCCCGGTTTATAAGCTTCAGGTCTTCCTCGAAAAAAGATTGAACTCCGATACTCAACCTGTTGATACCCAAATGTTTTAAATCTTTCAACTTCGCAGAAGCCACGTCGGACAGGTCATCGGGGTTGGCTTCCAGGGTAATCTCAGGATCATCCACAACCTGAAAATGTTCGTAACATGCATCAATCAGCAATCGCAATTCATCAATCGTCAATAAAGAAGGGGTCCCTCCTCCAAAGTAGATTGTTTCTACCGGTCCTTCCAATTCATTGGCTCGTAGTTCCAGTTCCCGGACCATACTTTGGATCATCCCGGAACGCTTTTTTAAGGTAGTCGAAAAGTGAAAATCACAATAATGACAGGCCTGTTTGCAAAAAGGGATATGGAGGTAGATGCCGGACACTCGGACGGATGAGTTTTAAGTGTTAAGTTTTGAGTGTTGAATTTTTAGAATTCACTTCATCATTCGCCATTCGTTATTCGTTATTCAAAACCCATTTTCTTTAGCATTCTTAATATGTTGCAAATGGTGCCGGCAGTGCCAGTCGTACTGACAAATGGTTTGTTTCAGATTGAACGTTTGTCCTTTTTCGGGATGCACATAGGTACGTTCCAGTTGCTCCGGGGTGAGGCTCTTCAGTAAAAACACCCAACGTTTATGCAGACTCTTTAATAAAGCCACGCCATCTTCCACAGGCAGTTGAGTGGTATCATCCAGTTCGGCCCATTTGGCCTCCTGATAGGCTTTGATTGTTGGGTGGTCTTCGGTAAGTGCCCATTTAAAGCGTATAATACTGTTGGTATGACTATCCGCACAATGATTTACCACCTGATGAATGGTCCAGCCATCGGGTCGGTATCGCCGTTTTAATTGCTCATCACTAAGTCCCCGTACCTCATCTTCGACTCGCCGCGGAAAGACTTCAATATTTGCTATCCATCCCTGTATTTGGTCTTCCGAAATAGTATCGGGAATTTGTACCCTGCCTACCGGGTAGCGCAATTGTTCCAGATTGTCCATAGCTGTAATTCTTTAATCAATTCGATCCTGATTCTGCTTTACGAAGGCCGACCATCCACTATAGCTTTTACCGGTATCCAACTTTCCGGCATTGTAAAAATGACACACAGCTGCTGCCAGTCCGTCCGTGCTATCCAGATTCTTAGGAAGCTCCTTTATATCTAATAGGCTTTGTAACATCTTGGCTACTTGTTCTTTACTGGCATTTCCGTTACCGGTTATCGCCATTTTGATCTTCTTGGGGGAATACTCCGTAATAGGGATTTGGCGTGATAAACCTGCTGCCATGGCTACCCCCTGAGCTCTTCCCAGCTTGAGCATGGATTGCACATTTTTACCAAAAAACGGGGCTTCAATCGCAATCTCGTCGGGTTTATAGGTGTCAATGAGGTGTACCGTGCGTTCAAAAATATGTTTGAGCCGCAGGTAGTGGTCGTCGTATTTGGACAGAGCCAGTTCATTCAACTGCATGAATGCCATCTTTTTGCCGGTCACTTTTATGAGTCCGAATCCCATGATGGTGGTTCCGGGGTCAATTCCCAATATGATCTTTTCAGAATTCACGAAATAAGTGAGTATTTTAGCCTGTAATGATCGTCCTTCCCAACAAAGCTAAACAATATCTACTGGTAACCCTAAAAGTTTTTGTTCTGGGACTCACCTTCGGGATCATTTATCAAAAACTAACCGACGGTGAAGGACTCACCTTGTCTCAATTCCTGGAGGCCATGACCGGAAGATCGGCACTTTCCACCCTTTGGATTCTCGTCTTTCTCACACTGGCAGCCATCAATTGGAGTCTTGAGGTCTTCAAATGGAAAACCGTTGTTTCCACCTTGAGAAACATCTCTTTCCGGGAAGCCCTGAAGCAAAGTCTTGCCGCACTTACGCTATCACTTGCCACTCCGGGGCGCATCGGCGATTACGGTGCCAAAGCCTTGTTTTATCCTCCCGGGCAACGAAAACAGGTACTCCTGCTCAATTTTGTGGTGAATAGCACTCAGATGTTCATTACCGTGCTATTCGGTGTTCTGGGTCTTATAGTCGTTGGTTTTCGGTATTCTATCAGTTTCTCAGGGACGAATCTGGCCGTTGTTGCCATAGTTGTTGCGCTTACTGTCTCACTTGGCTATGCGTTGCGTAACAAGGAATTTTGGATTTCCGGTTTTTCCGTTTCGAACGTACTTCGAAAACTTAAAATCATCCCTTCGGTTATATGGGTACGCACCCTGGCACTTTCGGCATTCCGATACCTGGTATTTACACAATTATTCTGCCTGTTATTATACTTTTTCGGAGTGCAATTGAACTACGCGGATATGCTCTTCCTTGTGTTCTCCATGTACCTATTGGTCTCCCTGGCCCCTACTTTC
>CAZTLE010000322.1:0-2607 GCA_964614415.1 uncultured Aureitalea sp.
GTATTACTATTACTTCGGCTGCGACTACCTGTACCTGGAACTTCCCAACTGAAAATGGAAAACCTACACCGGACGCCAAAGGATACCACTTTAATATTATCGATACTCCCGGTCACGTTGACTTTACAGTAGAGGTAAACCGTTCCCTTCGTGTACTCGACGGGTTGGTTTTCTTGTTTAGTGCGGTTGACGGTGTTGAGCCTCAGTCTGAAACTAACTGGAGATTGGCCGATAACTACAAAGTACCTCGTATGGGCTTTGTGAACAAAATGGACCGACAGGGTTCTAACTTCCTGAATGTTTGTCAGCAAGTTAAGGACATGTTGGGGTCCAATGCGGTACCAATCGTACTTCCTATTGGAGAAGAAGCAGACTTTAAAGGTATTATCGATCTGGTTAAGAACCGTGCGATCGTATGGCACGACGAAACCATGGGAGCTACTTTTGATGTAATCGATATTCCGGAAGATCTTAAAGAAGAAGCTGCCGAGTACAGAGCGCTGCTTATTGAAGAGGTTGCTGCTTACGACGAGAATCTTCTTGAGAAGTTCATGGAGGATGAAGATTCTATTACCGAAGACGAAGTGCATGCTGCACTGAGGGCTGCCGTAATGGATATGTCCATCATTCCTATGGTATGCGGTTCTGCATTTAAGAACAAGGGAGTTCAGTTCCTGTTGGATGCCGTTTGCAGATACCTGCCTTCACCGGTAGATAAGGACGCCATTGTAGGGACAAACCCTGATAACGGAGAAGAGATTGCCCGTAAGCCTGATGTGAACGAGCCTTTCTCTGCACTTGCCTTTAAGATTGCTACCGATCCTTTCGTAGGTCGTTTGGCATTCTTCCGTGCTTACTCCGGAAAACTGGATGCAGGTTCTTACGTATTGAACAATCGTTCCGGTAAGAAAGAGCGTATCTCACGTATCTATCAGATGCACTCTAATAAACAAAATGCAATTAGTGCTATCGAAGCTGGAGATATTGGAGCTGCGGTAGGATTCAAAGATATTAAGACCGGAGATACTCTGTCAGCTGAAAAGCACCCTATTGTGCTTGAGTCTATGGAGTTCCCGGATCCTGTAATCGGTATTGCCGTAGAGCCTAAGACGAAGGCAGATGTGGATAAGTTGGGTATGTCTCTTGCCAAGCTGGCTGAAGAAGATCCAACCTTCCAGGTTCGAACTGATGAGGCCTCAGGTCAAACGGTAATCTCTGGAATGGGAGAGCTTCACCTGGATATCATCGTGGATCGTTTGAAGCGTGAGTTTAAGGTAGAAGTGAATCAAGGTCAGCCTCAGGTTGAGTACAAGGAAGCTATTACTCGTTCTGCAGATCACCGTGAGGTGTACAAGAAGCAAACGGGTGGTCGTGGTAAATTCGCCGATATCGTATTTACACTGGGCCCAGCCGAAGAAGGAAAAGTTGGATTGGAATTCGTTAACGAGATTAAGGGAGGTAACATTCCTAAAGAATTCATTCCATCTGTTGAAAAAGGATTTAAAGAAGCGATGAAGAATGGTCCTTTGGCCAACTTCGAAGTTGATAGTATGAAGGTAACTCTTAAGGACGGATCTTTCCACCCTGTGGATTCCGATCAGTTGTCCTTTGAGTTGGCTGCGAAACTCGGATTCAAGGCTGCTGCTAAAGCTGCCGGAGCTGTGATCATGGAACCTATTATGAAGCTGGAGGTATTGACTCCGGAAGAAAACATGGGTGACATTGTAGGAGATTTGAACCGTCGTAGAGGTCAGGTAAATGACATGAGCGACCGTGCAGGATCTAAAGTAGTGAAGGCGGAAGTGCCACTTTCTGAAATGTTCGGATATGTAACGACATTGAGAACGCTGTCTTCAGGACGCGCTACTTCCACTATGGAATTTTCACACTACGCCGAAACTCCTTCGAATATTTCCGAAGAAGTGATCGCCGCAGCAAGAGGAACCGCTAACGTTTAATTTTTTCAGCAATGAGTCAAAAGATCAGAATAAAACTTAAGTCATACGATCACAATTTGGTAGACAAATCTGCTGAGAAAATCGTAAAGACCGTTAAGAGTACCGGTGCTGTTGTAACAGGTCCAATCCCGTTACCAACACACAAGAAGATTTTTACTGTACTTCGTTCTCCCCACGTGAACAAGAAGAGTAGAGAGCAATTCCAATTGAGCTCTTACAAACGCCTTTTGGATATTTACAGCTCTTCTTCCAAGACGATCGATGCTCTAATGAAATTGGAGTTGCCGAGTGGAGTTGAAGTAGAGATCAAAGTATAATGAAATTTGGCCTTTATGATCCGCATTAAGCGGTGAAGTAAGGGCCTTAATTGAATATATCCCGATGAATATCGGGATCTCAAGAAAATTCTCCCGCCAATGCGGGAGGTGAACATGTCCGGAGCTGCGAGCGAAGGAAAAACGGAAACAAAATAAAATTCAAGGGTTGAATTTATTTTGACCCTGTTTTTTTGAAACAAAGTTTCCAACATGAACACTGAAGCTTCGGCGTAGGTGTAAAGAATAAAGAATAGAAATAGTAATAACTAATAATTAATAACAATGTCTGGGTTAATTGGAAAAAAGATAGGAATGACCAGCATCTTTGACGA
>CAZTLE010000323.1:0-2534 GCA_964614415.1 uncultured Aureitalea sp.
TCGTACATCAATGCGCTAAAAAAATCGACGAATATAGATGAAGCATACGCCACATATCTCAACGAACGCAGAACCCATGGCGATAAGGCCAGTTTCTTCTTTGATGTGGCTACCTATTTCAGAGACTGGAACAATCCGTTTATGCTGGATCGTATTCTGTCCAATGTGTCAGAATTGTCTAATACCGACATGAGTACGTTGGTTGCTCAGGCCTATAAGTATGAGGAATTCGGTTTACATGAATCGGCCGTCACCGTGTACGAGCGTATCTTAAAAGAGTATCCGGGTAAGGTGCAGAACTATCGCAATATGGCCCTGGCTTATAACAATGCAGGGCAACAGGAAAAGGCATTGATCATTTACGACCGTATGGATCGTGGACATTACAAGCCCATCGTAGGCTATAATGGTCTGGCGAAGACAATCGACAATGAGTTCAAGAACCTTTTGGCATTGCACAACGATAAGCTACGTGCCAGCTATGTAAACCCGAAGTACTTAAATAACGTAGTGTACGATACTCGAATCGTTTTCGAATGGAATGTATATGATACGGAGTTTGATCTTCAGATTGTAAATCCGCAAAAACGCTTCTTCACCTGGTCACATACACAAGGAGCCGAAGGACCTCGTTTGGTTCAGGAAATGCGTCAGGGACATGGTACGGAGGAGTTTTTCCTAACGGCAGCCGATAAGGGTGAGTGGTTGTTTAATATTTCGTATTTCGGAAAGCGTTCCGGCGATAACAATCAGCCGGCCTATGTGAAGATCACTACCTATAAGAACTTCGGAAAACCCGGACAGACAAAGCAGGTCAAGGTGATACGCTTACATGAGCTCAATAAGAAAGAAACGGCAATATCCGTGAAGATATAGCCGATGTTAAATATTAGGAAAAGGGGCCATTTTGGCTCCTTTTTTGTTGCGGTCGGAACAACTGAAGATTCATCATAACACTGAATATCAAGCAATAACGATTTAATGGTAGCGCGTTAACTAGCTGGGAGCTGCCGTTCACTCACTTTAGTTTACTTATTGTGTAAGATAAAGTTAGCTTTGATTTAAACATCCAACACTATGAGAAAAGTTCTATTACGACCTGTCGTTTATGTACCCAGAAACTTGCAGTCGGGTTCATTAGTTAGCCAAGAAGCTATTGATTCATGGCTCGATATTTGTGGTTAACCACTATCGGCAATTACCGGTAAGTAGTTGGAAATAGTTAGGTTGCAATACGTTGGAAAAAAGTAATCAACTCGTGTAAAACCTTCTATACTAAGGGCTGGTAATTTCCGTTAGGAAGTAAGCGGTTGTAACAAAAAAGGGCCTCAACCGACGAATAGTATACAAGTTGGGATAATCAGACGATCAGCAATCGATTCCCAACTTTCATACAGGGGCAATTCATCAATCAATACAAATCAAACAATCAGGAAAGACAACCATCCTTTCCACTGAACTGTATTGTATATGAATAAGACCATTATAACACAAACCATCATAACACAACCATCAACCTTTGAACCCTTCCCATTCCCTCCGTAGATAGTACCAACACTTAGCATTGGAGATTGCCTTAGACACAATCTCCCGGACGGGTTCGTTATGGCTTGGGGGGAAGCCTGGAGCGCCGTCGAAAGGGGCATCACACGATGCTCCTTTTTTTGTTGCACATTTTGTAATTTTAGCAACAAACCATTCAACCGCATGAGCCGTACATTCCTACTCCTGTTTCTCTTCAGTACAATTAGTATCAACGCTCAAATCCTGTCCGAACGCGACCGGGCCGAGCTTAAGGATGAGATCCTGGCCGATCGATTCACCAATTTGTTACCCGAACTCATGGATAGATCCGGTATCGATATGTGGCTTGTAATTTCACGGGAGTACAACGAAGATCCGGTACTCAAAACCATGCTTCCCGCGTTGTGGTTGAACGCCCGGCGACGCACCATACTAGTGTTTCACAGGGATAAAGCCAAAGACACCCTGGAGCGTTTGGCGGTAGCACGATACGATGTAGGTAAGAACATCTCGTCTGCCTGGAACAAAGAGGAGCAGCCCGATCAATGGCAGGCATTGGTCGATATTATTGAAGCACGAGATCCGGGAAAGATCGGAATCAACTATTCAACAAATTTCGGGATCGCAGACGGTTTGGTGAGAACCGATTACGACGAACTATTGGAAGCACTTCCCGCACATCTGGAATCCAGGTTGGTATCGGCCGAAAAGTTGGCCATAGGATGGATTGAAACCCGTACGGCCCGGGAGATGGAATTGTACAATACGCTGGTGGAGATTACGCATGATATAATTGACGAAGCCTTTTCGTCAAAGGTGATAACACCGGGTGTAACAACTACCGATGACGTAGTTTGGTGGATGCGGCAAAAGGTGACCGATATGGGCCTTGAAACCTGGTTTCATCCAACCATAGATGCTCAACGAAGTGACGAAGCACTGAAGAGTCATATCTGTTCTTTCAGCAAAGGAGAAAAGGATAAGGTCATTTTGCCGGGGGATCTGTTGCA
>CAZTLE010000324.1:0-2524 GCA_964614415.1 uncultured Aureitalea sp.
ATAAATATATAATTTTTTTTATAACAATTAACGTATTTTTGCGGTCTGAAAATCAGCTCGAATGGGTGCACAAGGCATTTTAATTCCCATAGGAGGAAACGAAGATAAAGGTATAGGGACCAACGAACAGTATACTCTCGAATATATCGAAGATGGTATTCTGGCACGCGTGGTGCGTGAGAGCGGCGGAACCGATGCCGACATCGTTGTGATCCCAACAGCTTCCAGCATACCTGATGAAGTAGGGAAAAACTACCTGAAGGCCTTCGATAACCTGGGATGCGACAACGTGTTTGTCATGAACATTCAGGAGCGCGAACAGTCGGAAGACCCCGATAACCTGGAGCGCATCCGTCGTGCCGATTGCATTATGTTCTCCGGTGGAAATCAGTCTAAGATCATTGAAAAAATAGGAGGTACTACCCTACACGATATTTTACTTGATCGTTTCGAAAAAGAGCCTCTGGTTATTGCCGGAACCAGCGCAGGAGCAATGTGTATGTCCCGTGAGATGATAGCAGGCGGAAGTAGTACCGAAGCCTTTATTAAAGGCGCGGTTCATATGAAGAAAGGAATGAGTTTCATTCCAAATCTGATTATTGATTCGCACTTCATCCGGCGAGGGCGATTCGGACGGCTGGCTGAAGCTGTTGCCAAATTCCCCATGCTCATTGGTGTAGGGCTTGCCGAGGATACCGGACTTGTGATCAAGAAGTGTAATGAATTTGAGGTGATCGGTTCGGGTATGGTGATTGTGTTCGATCCTCGTAAGCTGAAACACAACAACGAACGCATTTTGGATGTGGGCACCCCTATGTCGCTTACCAATCTAAAGACTCATGTGTTGGCCAACGGAGATCGTTTCAACATCAAAAAGAAGAAAGTAAAAGTGCTTCCGGTTGACGCTCCCTTCGTTTAGAAACTTCCTTTAAGCCCCCCATTTCACACATATGGGTCCGAATTTATTCTAACACCCGAAAATTCAATTGTTGTAGCAATTTTTAGCTAACTTTAGAAAAATTGCTGTTTTGAATATCTGGGAAACAATCTTTCTGTTTTTCGCTTTCAACGCCTTTTTCTTTGGTTTATATTTTTTCTCTAAGAAAAAGGGGGATCGCCTTGCGAACAGTTTTCTTGGGATTTATCTGGTGCTGTTTTCTATCAACCTGCTCTACAATGTTCTCTATTGGTCTGAACTTATCTTTAAAATAGAAAATGTTCATTTCTTCGGGTTTCTTGTATTGATTTGGGTTCTTTATCCCGGCCTTATGTATTTGTATGCGCGTAGGGTAATGACCCGGCAAAAGATCAGGTTCAGGGACACCATACATCTGTTGCCCCTGGCCATAGTTATCTGGGCCTATTTTCCTTTTTTCATCCTGGAAGCCTCCCAAAAGCTTGATGCCATTTCTCAAGGTACGCTATCCGAGCATATTCGCTTTGTTGCGTATATGAGATGGGGCGTAGTCTTCATTATGGTTTTCTATACTTTGGTCACTTATTTTTCATTCAGAAACTCCAATGCAGACCTTAACAAAAGACGTTGGTTCCTTTGGACACTTGGATCCTTTACCTGCTACGTTACAGCCATGATCCTGTACTTTGTGCTGTCCCAGCTCGGTTTTATTTCGAGAGAGCATGATTACTTTATTACCTACACCATTGTCTTCTTTATAGGTTCGCTTTCTTATTTCGGAATCATGCAACCACATGTTTTTGAGGGCCGCCCGATGAGTTCAATTCTGCCGTTCAAGAAATATCGCACTACCGGACTTTCCGAAGCCCATTCGAGGGAGCTGAAATTGCAACTGATCTCGTACTTCGATGAAGCCAAACCCTATCTTAAAAATGACCTTCGTCTCTCGGACCTTGCAGCCCATCTCAATTTGTCGCGACATCATGCATCCCAGGTCATTAATCAACACTTTGATCTTAGCTTCTTTGATTTCGTGAATAAGTATAGGGTTCAGGAGGCCAAAAGACTGTTACTGGAGTCCAACGATCTTAATATAACCGACATAATCTACTCCAGCGGTTTCAACAACAGAGTCTCATTTTACAGGGCCTTTAAAAAATTTACCGGAACCACTCCCGGAGCATTTAAGGAAGGGAATTAGCGGCGATTTTCCGTTCCCGGGAAAAGCCCTATAAACTATTACCACGCCCCTTGTTAACTTTTGTAAGCAGTAACAAGCCCTGTTAAATTTTAATTTTTCTTCGAGCTGTATAATTAACTTTTTGAACAGCTATGAAAAAAATGAACTTTATCTGCATTGCTTTATTTTGCGGATCTCTGTTTGCACAAACACAAGTGACAACGGTAACGCCCGAAATCAAGGGTAGCGGCGGACTGTGTCTGGATGACGATGGAAACCTGTACATTGCCGACTTCGGTGATAGCCTTGGGGCTCCTGATCCCGATGGAATCCCCAATGACATACAGGTACTCGACACAAATCAAAATCTGTCGGTCTATGCCACCGGATTCATCGGTGCCTCGGGCAACAACTTCGACAATGCCGGA
>CAZTLE010000325.1:0-2359 GCA_964614415.1 uncultured Aureitalea sp.
GTAAGCTTAGATGGGAATTCACCGCAGACGATCACGGGCATACCTTTTGAACTGACTTCTTTGTCTAGCGGTAGTTATCAACTCATCATCACAGATGCCAATGCCTGTTCCTTTGAGCGTACAGTGATTATCCCGGATGAAGAAAGCCTATTGTTGGACTTGGGAGCAGATATCACGATTGGTCTGGGTGAATCCGCTACCATCAACGCAATCACAAATTTTGCTATTGACAAATTCATCTGGGAACCTAATGATTCCATTATTTCCCTTGGTAACAATGAGTTCAGCGTAAGTCCTACGAACACCACCAGATATACCTTGACCGCTTTCGATGCAGCGGGCTGCTCGGTAAGTGATCAGATTACGGTTATTGTAGATAGAAGTGTTGACCTTTTCCGACCTACTGCCTTTAGCCCGAATAATGACGGGACAAATGATGTATTCCAGGTTTTTGCTGGGCCTTCCATCCTACGGATCAACAGCTTCCTTATTTTTGACCGCTGGGGCAGTCCGCTCTACGAGGGTTATGACGCAGCACCAAACGATCCTAGTTTGGGCTGGGATGGCACCTATCGAGGGCAAGTCGTGAATTCAGGGGTGTATGTGTATTATGTGGAAGTTACTTTTGTGGACGGAAGAACGGAGGTGTTTAAGGGGGATGTGGCTTTGGTGAGATAACTTTACTGTTAAATGGGAATCGGACACTCATCATGATAAGTCCACCTTATCAATTATCCATTCAACATTCTTACTTATAAACTATCGCTGCACCACCTTAGCCTTCTTATCGAACTTTTTGCGGATTTCGATTAAAGCTACATCGATCTCTTCCTGATCATCGTAGGGCAACTGGACCCCTACCTGGGTAAGCTTGCCTACTTTGCGAGTGTAAGCCTCGTAACCTTCCTCGTAGACTTTCTTAATCAGCTTTTCTACATTATCAGGATTTCCAAAGGCTCCGATGGCGATGAGGGCGTATTCTTGCGCCGGATCGGGAGTGATGCCCTCCGTCTCGTCCGGAGCGGGCGTAGGCGGGTTGTTGTCCGCCACCTCTTCCTCAGCGGGCGGTGGTGGCGATTCTTCTTCTAGTGGATCTGTATTATCCACTTCCTTGAGATCGTCGGGGCCTCCTTCAATTTCTGAGGGGCTAATATTTACGCGCTCTTCGGGGACAACGGTCAGAATCTCATCTTTGGGAACCTTATAGGCCACAAGCAGCCAAATTCCGATCGATACGATCACCACTGCCAAGGTGATGAAGGCAGCCAAGTTGCGCTGAAACCATTCCGCGATATTTCCACTTACCACATTGCCCAAGCTAAAGCCCTTCTTCTGCCTTTGCTGTTGGGCCGTCGTCATAACTGGGCGATTATGTCGGATAATCGGATAGAATTGTACCGAAGGTAAGCCAAAAGAATCAGGGTTAAAATTGCTATCGTCGGGAAGAAACTGGTATTTGCCTTCGTAATTTTGATAGAGGCGACCCACGTTTGGAAATACGACAAACTCCTTTCTTTTGATCGCCGACTTGACATCGTTTACATAGTCACTGATGATCTTCTCCGCTTCTGCCCGAGGTAAGTCATACTTACTGACGATCAGGTCCAGTAAAAGACCATCATCCATCACTAGGTTCTCATTGAATTCCAAAGATTTGGAAGGTGGATGTACAGCTCCTTGCACCGGCTCTATCACGGCCGACTTATAATGCCCCACAATCGCCCCTAGCCCCGGAATACCTACGGTGTCATTATCATATAGCAATGATGCTATGCAAGATCCTACATCTATATCCATGCTGCTTAGTTAGTATAAGTTAAAAGTATTATATAACTTTTACTTGTAAGTTCAAGAAGCTAAAATACGGTATTTCAGGCAAAAAAGTAATGCGTTTCACCCATACCTCTTACTCTCACTCCAGAATTAACCTACTCTACGTACTTTTCGGGACTAAGGTTTTGTCATCCGGCCAGCAAATATCCTGTTAAATTTGCCTTAAAATAGAGTTCCCTTCACCTTAAACCTTGAAATACCTGTTGATTTCCCCTACCTTTCCCACTGCATTTCACGCCATTGTATCACTTACTGCTTAACACCGGCTCACTTAAACAGTAGCATTGGCGACCTAGGCAATTTATTGCCAATAAACTCACAGACTATATCTCAGTATATTTTCAAGATAATTGTTGCCTAGCAACAGAAATCAAAACCTTACAAAATTTCATTATGATCAAACGATTTACAACTTTCTCTTTTGTGTTATTGTTCTTCTTTACTGCAAGTGCCTTCGCTCAGGCACAACAAAAGAATGTCCCCATAACCGTTGAATCTGCACGTCAACGGGCCATTCCTAGTGCCA
>CAZTLE010000326.1:0-904 GCA_964614415.1 uncultured Aureitalea sp.
CTCCTGTTTTTCCCGAATCTTCATTAATCTGAATAAAATAGACCCCCGAGGTTAAACTTTGAAGATTCAATTCTTTAGAATCCATAGCGGATATTATTTTCCTGCCATGTATGTCAAATATACTGACTTCAAACTTACCAGGTAGGTCCATCTGTATGAATAAGCGCTCAACTACCGGATTTGGATATATGCTGAAGAAAACCTTCTTATTGTCAACTGTAGACAACAATTCATTGCCATAAATGGCTACATCTCCGTTAATTGCTGTTACCGTTAGTGTTTTAGCATCTCCGCTTCCATTGACGATATTGTAGTCAAAAACTTCCGTTTGGTTATCCAAGTAAAAATCAAAATAGAGTCTTTCAAAATCAACGTTTACCTGGAGGTTACAATCAAGAAAAGTAAATTCGAGAGGGCTTGGAAAACTAAAACTTTGCCCAGTATATTGTATAGGACCTCCCAGATCGTTGCACATTGAAGTTGCAAATCCAACGGGCCCAAAAATGGCAAAAACACCATTTACTTCAGAATTAACAGGAGTAGTATGGCTTTGCCCATCAATAATAACTTCCTGTAAGTACCACATAATATTTGTGAGATCAGGGTCTTGACATTGGCCTTTGTAGCCGAAAGTCAATATTGCTAGTACGAATGCCACTTTTCTCATTTTAATAGATATAGGATGATTGATTGGAATCCATTGGAAATAATGATATACACCGGCAAAATTGCCGTTTCTAAAAAAAGAAGTGATAGTCTAATTTATAAAATGTAAATCCAGTAGCTCAAAAGGCCTACATTATTGCGACCAAAAAGGTTCAAACTGTGTTGACTTTCCGGCTCAGACGTGGAGATTCAACAAAACAGTTACTGGTATACCCTCCGACTTCGATACATCAGCTTA
>CAZTLE010000326.1:914-2327 GCA_964614415.1 uncultured Aureitalea sp.
CTACTGCCGCTTATACAGTGAGCCTCTCGAACTGCAGTCTCTGGTCTTCCGGCTTCTGGCTTGCATCTTCTAGCTCCCATCTCCGGTCTTCCAGCTTCGCACCTCCGACTTCGATACGTCCGACTGCGTCATCCACCTACCTGCCATACCTGCGGTAGGTAAACCGGTAGGCAGGCTCAGTCTCCGGTCTTCCTGCTTCTGGCTTCCATCTTCTAGCTCCCAGCTCCCGTCTTCCAGCTTCGCACCACAAACAAATAAAACGCTTATTGTTCTAGTCTTCAGCGGCCTCTTCTTTCTTCATGCCCAAATACCCATCAAATTTTAACGTGTGCGCGTTTCCAAGACTATCTGTAACAAACTCCAACCGTGACCAAAACTGCCTGTTTATATATTTAATGATCTCACCATTGTCGTCGACGGCAGGTATTAGCGGAGCACCATCAGAAAGTAACATTTCATTGTCGTAAGTTATGGTTACGGTGCCGTTCGGGTTATAGAAGTTCTCATCGAACTGATACGTTCCAAGCATTCCGGGAACGTCGTTAACCTTAATTTCTGTAGGATCTACAAGGTTTAACTGTTCATAATCTTCTTCGAATACAATAGCTGCAAGCTTGGGGGCATCAAAATAGGGAATGTGGATCTTAATATTGGATAGCATGATCACCGCTAGGTGTTCTTCAGGATATACTAAAAAGTAGCAGGAAAAACCCGGAGAACTACCACTTCTGTAGTATTTGGACCCGTGATCATCCTGACTACTGGAAATGCCGTATCCCAATGTAGTTTCATAATATCCGGACGTTATTTTCTTCCACGAATCTTTAGATAATAACTCCTTTCCTATAATAGCTTCTGCAAATTTGTTTAGATCTTCTGCAGTAGAGTAGATAGATGCGTGTCCTATTTTTGTCGACCAATGAATTCTCTCAGCAGTCTTTAGTTCGGTCACCCCTTCTTGCTCATAACCGGTGGCTAAATTTGGAATATCTTCATATATGGTCTCGTATCCATAATGACCTGTATTGGTCATTTCCAAAGGGCTAAAAATTTGCTGATCGAGATATGCTCCAAATGTTTTTCCCGAAACTATCTCAATGATCTTTGCCAGGAGAATAAAGGAAGTTCCGGAATGTCGGTATTTTGCTCCAGGTTCGGCCAGTGGTTCTATTTTCGTAATTAGCGCAACCAATTCGTCCAGTGTATGGGCAGTTTGAGTGAGTTTCGCATACGAACCATCGCGCACGGGGGCAACCCTTGGTAGCCCGGACCTTTCTGTAAGCAAATGATGAATCGTGATTTTTTCACCATTCGGAATTTCAGGAATGAATTTATCGAGCGTATCAGTAACACTTAATTTCCCTTCTTCTTCCAGTTTCATAATGGCAGCAGCTGTGAACATCGCAGAAATTG
>CAZTLE010000327.1:0-2240 GCA_964614415.1 uncultured Aureitalea sp.
GAAGGCTGGAAGGGCGTCGCACTACCGGTAAGCGGTATCGACAAAGACATTGCGGTCGCCTTCTTCAACGAAGCCATATCTCGCTATAAAACTACCTAACATGGTCACTTTTCAGTTGTTTATCGGACTCATTTCTTTGGCAGCAGTGCTTAGCATTGTAAACCGAAAACTGCTAAAGCTTCCCGACACCATTGGGGTGATGATCCTGGCTATCATTGCGGCATTAGGGTTTGGCGCCTATTCTTTTGTGGATAAAGAGGCCTTCCTAAGTGCCTGCCAGGTAGTGGAACAGATC
Organism: uncultured Aureitalea sp.; assembly: GCA_964614415.1. Lineage (GTDB taxonomy): Bacteria > Bacteroidota > Bacteroidia > Flavobacteriales > Flavobacteriaceae > CAZTLE01. The sequence goes on from CAZTLE010000327.1 coordinate 296, forward strand.
GATTTCAAGACCCTTGTTTTTGATTTTCTGTTGGGATTCCTGCTGTTCGCCGGAAGTATCCACGTGAGCCTGGGATCATTGTTGAAAGAACGAGGACCGGTAATAACCTACGCCTCTTTTGGAGTGGTCATATCCACTTTTATTATCGGGACGGCCATCTACTATATTGCGTCGGTTCTCGGTATGGATATCCCCTATTTGTATGCGCTCGTCTTCGGAGCGCTTATATCACCTACGGACCCTGTCGCCGTTTTGGCCTTACTCAAAAAAGCAGGGGCTCCTAAAAAGATGGAAATCAAGATCGTGGGGGAATCATTGTTCAATGACGGGGTAGGTATTGTCGTTTTCCTCTCCATTCTCTCGCTGGCTACCATGATGAGCGAGTTTGAAGTGAGTCATATTGCCGGCGAATTTGCCAAAGAAGCCGGAGGTGGTTTGTTGATGGGTGCCGTATTGGGATGGATAGGCAGCAAATTAATAGCAACCCTGCGAAATCAACCGGTAATTGCCGTACATGTTTCGCTGGCCATCGTTATGGGTGGATACAGCCTGGCGTCCTGGCTTCATATTTCCGGCGCATTGGCCATGGTCGTAGCCGGGCTCATTATTGGTCATGGGTTGCACAAGGAAGAAGCTTGCAAAGAACTGCAGAGTCACATGAACATCTTCTGGAAAGTACTGGACGAGATATTCAATTCGGTATTGTTTGTTTTGATAGGAATCGAAGTCATCGCGTTGGATTTCAATATCGATTACCTCTTCCTGGGACTTGCCTCCATTGTCGTAGTGCTTGTGGCTCGTTTTATTGCCGTGTTCTTTTCCAATTTCTTACTTCGGAAGGAACATCGCTCCAACAAAAAAGAAATGTATATTCTTACCTGGGCGGGTCTGCGAGGAGGAATTTCCATAGCGCTGGCCCTTACTTTGCCCCCTGGAGAAGTCCGGGATATGATCCTTTTCGCAACCTATATAGTGGTAATATTCTCAATTATAGTTCAGGGGCTTACTATTGAAAAATTAGTAGTGAAGCTCCTTTCAAAACCTAACTGATATGTCCGAAACCAAAAAAGTGTGGTACAAAGTACTCGACAATAAAAAGGACCTCCCCGAAGGAAGGGTGAAAACCGTTACGGCGGCTCATCAAAGTATTTGTTTAACACATTTCGAAGGAAAGTTTTCCGCGCTGGATAACAAATGCCCACACCAGGGAGGCCCTCTGGGTGAGGGTTCTATTGAAAACGGAATGCTCCGCTGCCCCTGGCATGGATGGGATTTCCATCCCTGCACGGGTTTACCTCCCGGAGGATATGATGACGGTGTAAAAACATTCGACGTTAAAGAAGAAGGAGATTCGGTTTTCGTAGGACTTGAGGAAGAAGCACCCCACGAAGACACCATTTCGGATGTAATGATGGAAACCATGGTCAACTGGGGTGTGAATACCGTCTTCGGAATGGTAGGACATAGCAATCTGGGCGTTGCCGATGCCATGCGCCGACTGGAAAAGCAAGGCAAACTGCAATACTTCGGAATTCGCCATGAAGGAGCGGCCGCCTTTGCTGCTTCGGGATACGCCAAACTCACCGGAAAGCCCGCTGCCTGTTTCGGAATTGCAGGACCCGGCTCTACGAATATGTTCACCGGTATGTGGGATGCCAAAGTAGATCGGGTACCACTATTGGCCCTGTCCGGGCAGGTTGATACCCATGTTCTGGGAACCGGGGCCTTCCAGGAAGTGGACCTCGTTCGGGCCTTTCAAACAGTAGCCGATTTCAATCATTCGGTACAGGAGCACTCCAAACATTCGGAGCTGATGTCACTAGCCATTAAACACGCCTTGCTTAAACGGGACGTATCGCATATCACTTTCCCCGACGAAGTGGCCTTCACTGCAAAACCGAAGAACGAAAAAGCACAAACTCCGGAGGGTCGTATCACTCCGCTT
>CAZTLE010000328.1:0-2240 GCA_964614415.1 uncultured Aureitalea sp.
AGCTGACACCTGAAGAAGCCATTAACGCCGCTACCATTAATGCGGCATACGCCATGGGCCTTTCCGAAACGCACGGTAGTATTACGCCTGGCAAAAAAGCCAATTTGATCATCACAAAAGAAGTTCCTTCCTATGGCTATCTCCCGTACTCCTTTGGCAGCGATCTGATCGACAGTGTTTTCATTGACGGAAAGCGCGTTTAGAAGACTTTTTCTGTAATAGAAATAAGACAAAAAATCGCTTTCAAAAATCGAAACAAACCCTAACTTTGGGTCGCAATTCTAAGGCCACGTAAACCATGCAAAAGCAACTCATTGAATGCGTCCCGAATATCAGTGAAGGAAGGGATGAAGCCAAAATCAAAGCAATTACCGATGTCGTAGAAACTGTGGAAGGCGTCAAACTGCTGGATGTCGATCCCGGAAAGGCAACCAATCGTACCGTAATCACCTTTGTGGGGGAGCCGGAACCGGTTATTGAAGCAGCCTTTCTGCTTATAAAAAAGGCCTCCCAGCTTATCGATATGAGCAAACATAGCGGGGAACATCCGCGCTTTGGAGCTACAGACGTTTGCCCGTTGGTACCTATTGCCAACATCAGTATGCAGGAAACTGCCACCTATGTACACAAGCTTGGTGAACGTGTGGGCAAAGAGCTGGGTATTCCGGGCTATTTTTATGAGAATGCAGCTAAAGAAGAAAAGAGAAAGAACCTGGCCAATTGCCGATCCGGAGAATACGAAGGGCTTGCTAAAAAACTGGTCGATCCCGATTGGAAACCCGATTTTGGACCTGCCGAATTCAACGCTCAGGTAGCGACGACAGGAGCCCTGGCCATTGGAGCCCGTGATTTCCTTATTGCTTACAATATCAACCTGAACACTACCTCCACCCGCCGTGCCAACGCTATTGCTTTCGACATTCGCGAGGCCGGTCGAATAAAACGAGAAGGCAATCCTATTACCGGAAAGAAGATCCTGGACGAAAACGGAGAACCCGTTCGGATTCCTGGTAAACTGAAGGCGGTTAAGGGAATCGGATGGTACATCGAAGAATACGGAATAGCCCAGATCTCATACAATCTTACCAATATTTCGATTACCTCTATGCATGTTGCTTTTGATGAAACATGCAAAGCAGCGGATGCCAGAGGCCTTCGGGTTACAGGCTCCGAATTGGTAGGTCTGGTGCCACTTCAGGCTATGTTGGATGCCGCCGATTATTTCCTTGAGAAACAGAATCGTTCGCTGGGAATCGCTGAAAGTGAGAAAATCAAGATAGCGGTTAAGTCGCTTGGACTGGACGACCTGAAACCATTCAATCCCGGGGAAAAGATCATTGAGTACATGCTCAAAGATGATGCGAAACAACTGGTTGATCTCACCGCTCGCGATTTTGCGGAAGAAACAGCCAGCGAGTCCATGGCTCCCGGAGGAGGCTCCATTTCGGCCTATGTAGGTGCCCTGGGTGTATCCCTCGGAACCATGGTTGCCAATATGTCCTCGCACAAAGCCGGTTGGGATGACAAATGGGAATTCTTCTCCGTCTGGGCGGAAAAAGGTCAGGCATATAAAGAAAAACTGCTCTTCCTCGTCGATGAAGATACCAACGCCTTCAACCGCATCATCGACGGATTCCGAATGCCGAAAGGCAGTGAGGCCGAGATCAAAGCCAGAGCCGAAGCGATCGAAGCAGCCACCATATATGCCACTGAGATCCCCTTCCAGGTAATGGAAACAGCTCGCGATTCTATGGAAGTCATGCAAGCGATGATCAAAGAAGGTATGCAGTCGTCACTTTCGGATGCCGGTGTGGGTATCCTATGTGCCCGAACGGCGGTGATCGGTGCCTTTTACAATGTACGTATCAATGCAAAAGACATTAAAGACCGTGATTTTGCGGATGACATCCTATCCAGAGCCAAAGCCATCTACAAATCCGCACTAGCCATTGAGAAAGAGGTCATGGATCATATTGATGGGGTGATGTAGTCGGTAGAGGTTAGTAGTGAGATGTGAGTAGTGAGAAGGCGGGAAGCTGGAAGCTGGAAGAACGAAGCTGGAAGTACGAAGCCGGAAGCGGTCTGAGTGTTCCGAAGCCCTGGCGAAGGACCGCATATCGAAGACGACATGAGGAAATCTCCGATTCAACGATTAAACGATTAAACGGTTAAACGGTTAAACGGTTAAACGGTTAAACAAATCAACGATTCAACCATCACTTCACCGATGAATCCCTGAT
>CAZTLE010000329.1:0-2101 GCA_964614415.1 uncultured Aureitalea sp.
ACGCCATTGAATCTAAAGTCATAGAATGACGCAGGTATTTTCATCAAAACCCGGAACTCTCTAACAGAGAATTCAATACCGCCAAGAAGATCGCCGCCCATCTTGAATCTTTGGGAATGGAAGTACAAACAGACATTGCCATAACAGGTGTGGTTGGAATACTGAAAGGAAACAGACCCGGAAAAGTACTTGCCTTAAGGGCAGACATTGACGCCTTACCAGTTACCGAGCGTAACGATCTTGATTTCAAAAGTACGGTAACCACCACTTTCCGCGGTGTTGAAACCGGGGTTATGCATGCCTGCGGACACGATACGCATATTGCAATACTGATGGGTGTGGCAGAGATCCTATCTAAAAATCGCGACTTTCCCGGAACCATAAAATTTATCTTTCAACCTGCAGAAGAGGGAGCTCCTCCTGGGGAAGAAGGCGGCGCAGAACTTATGGTTAAAGAAGGTGTTTTAAAGAATCCTGATGTTGATGCCATCTTTGGCCTGCATATTTCCTCCATGCAACCTGTTGGAATCATTGCTTACAAACCCGGTGGAATCATGGCGGCCTCTCAGAGTTTTGAGATCACTGTAAAAGGAAAGCAAACCCACGGTTCGCAGCCCTGGGCCGGAAGAGACCCGATCATGTCGGCAGTAAAGATCATTGACGGTTTGCAAACCATAATCTCAAGAGAGTCACCACTTACCCAAGAGGCTGCTGTCTTGTCCATCGGGAAGATCTCTGGTGGAGTCCGAAGCAACATTATTCCAGAGGAAGTAAAAATTGTCGGAACACTTCATACCCTAGACAAGGACATGCAGCGATTTATCAACAAACGAATGATGGAAATGGTACCAGCCATTGCTGCAACCTACAGAACTGAAGCAACTATAACGATTCCCAAAGGATATCCGATTACTTATAACGACCCTGAACTGACAGCCCAAATGTTGCCCTCTTTGCAGAAAGTGGCAGGCAATAACAAGGTGGCAGAGATCAAAGCCGTAACCGGGGCTGAAGATTTTTCATTCTTTGCTGAAGAGGTTCCCGGCCTGTATTTCTTCTTAGGAGGAATGGCCCCCGGTGGTGAACAGGCTTACCCGCATCACACCCCTGATTTTAAAATAGACGAATCCGGTATGCTGCTAGGGGTAAAAGCATTCCTGCAATTGAGTATGGATTACTTGAACAACTAAAATTAATGGAACCAATTTTGGATTTCTTAGGTACTATTCCCTGGTGGGCCTGGGTGTTAATTGTCCTGGCAATAATTGCTCTTAGAGATGTATTGCAGCGCAAACACACCATTAGCCATAATTTTCCTGTAATTGGTCACATTCGCTATATACTGGAAAGTATAGGGCCCGAACTGCGTCAGTATTTAGTTGCGAACAACCGCGAAGAATTGCCTTTTAACCGGATCGAACGGGGCTGGATCTACGCCTCGGCCAAGAAAGAGAACAATTACGAAGGCTTTGGAACCGATCGCGACATATATGCTTATCAGCATATTTTCATCAATAACGCAATGATTCCTTATAAGATAGGGAAAGATCATCCGAATGCCATAGACAAATGCTTTCTGCCCTCTGCCAAGGTTATGGGGGAATACAACAAACGAAAGCGGCCTTACCGCCCGGCTTCTGTGATCAATATAAGTGCCATGAGCTTTGGGTCCCTCTCTGCAAGAGCTGTTGAGTCTTTGAATATTGGTGCTCACAAAGCAGGTGCTTACCACAATACTGGCGAAGGCGGCCTCTCCCCTTATCATCGAAAAGGCGCCGATGTGGTCTTTCATTTCGGAACCGGATACTTTGGGGTTAGAAATGAAGACGGTACTTTCTCTATGGAGAAAATGAAGCAATTAGTTGCCGATAACCCACAGATACGAGCTATAGAGGTTAAATTATCTCAAGGAGCCAAACCGGGTAAAGGTGGTGTCTTACCTGGTAAGAAGATCACCAAAGAAATTGCCGCCATACGCGGGGTGGAAATTGGAAAGGACGTGCTTTCACCACCCACGCATACCGCCTTTTCTACCGTGCCTGAACTGTTGGATTTCATTGAAGATATTGCCCGCGAGACCGGTTTGCCTGTAGGAATTAAG
>CAZTLE010000330.1:0-2041 GCA_964614415.1 uncultured Aureitalea sp.
CATTATCGTTTCTGTTACCAATAATAACGGATGTGTGATCTCCTGGTCTTCAGCCTGTAAAATGGGCTTTAGAGGATCTAAGAAAAACACACCTTACGCTGCACAGTTAGCAGCCGAAGACGCTTTAGGAGCGGCTCGTGATGCAGGACTACGCAAAGTGAAGGTATATGTTAAGGGGCCTGGAAATGGTAGAGAGTCTGCTATCCGTACCCTTCACAATAACGGGATCGAAGTAACCGAGATCATCGATGTTACACCAATGCCGCACAACGGTTGTCGACCACCCAAAAGAAGAAGAGTTTAATAAATAAGTATAACGGAAGGAACAAGGAAGTTAGAGGATGACCTTAATTTGACTTTCCCTTCGCAATAAATCTAATAAATGGCAAGATATACTGGTCCAAAAACTAAAATAGCCCGAAAATTTGGAGAGGCTATTTTCGGAGACGACAAGTCTTTCGAAAAAAGAAATTACCCTCCGGGACAACACGGTAACAACCGTAGGAGAGGTAAGAAGTCTGAATACGCGATCCAATTGGCCGAAAAGCAAAAGGCCAAATATACTTACGGTATTCTGGAGCGTCAATTCCGAAATATGTTTAAAAAAGCAACCGCTGCATCCGGAATTACGGGTGAGGTATTGCTTCAATTATGCGAATCTCGTTTGGATAACGTAGTGTACCGAATGGGGATTGCACCCAGCCGAAGTGCTGCAAGACAGTTGGTGTCACACCGCCACATTACTGTGAATGACAAGCGAGTGAATATTCCTTCATATCAATTGAAGCCCGGTGATGTTGTAGCTGTACGTGAGAAGTCAAAGTCACTGGAAGTGATCGAGAACTCTCTGGCCAACGCCAGCCACGTTTATGAGTGGATTACCTGGGATGGTGATAACAAGCGTGGAACTTTTGTTTCTGTTCCTCAGCGTATCCAGATTCCCGAGAACATCAATGAGCAGTTCATCGTCGAATTGTACTCAAAATAATAAACTAATCATATTGGTATTTGGCCAAAGGGTTTGTTAGTCCTCTTCAAACTTTTAAACCGCGCAACCAAATAACAATTAAAACGAAGAACAACAATATGGCAGTATTTAATTTTCAGAAGCCAGATAAAGTTATCATGATCAATTCGACGGATTTCGAAGGGAAATTCGAATTCCGCCCTTTGGAGCCTGGCTACGGATTGACAATTGGTAATGCACTAAGACGAGTATTACTTTCCTCTTTGGAAGGATTTGCGATCACCTCGGTACGTATAGAAGGTGTTGACCATGAGTTTTCTACGATCGCCGGTGTAGTTGAAGATGTAACAGAGATCGTACTGAACCTGAAACAGGTTCGTTTCAAACGACAGATCGACGAGATCGATAACGAAACCGTGACCGTATCTGTATCGGGCGCTGAGCAATTGACAGCAGGTGATTTTCAGAAATTCATCTCAGGATTCCAGGTGTTGAACCCGGATTTGGTGATTTGCAACATGGACCCTAAGGTGAACCTCAATTTTGAGATCACCATCGAAAAGGGACGCGGATATGTTCCTGCTGAAGAGAACAAGAAAGCCAATGCGCCTTTGGGAACTATCTTTACCGACTCGATCTATACACCCATCAAGAATGTAAAGTATAGTATTGAGAACTATCGTGTAGAGCAGAAGACAGACTATGAAAAGCTTGTTTTCGAAATTGTGACCGACGGTTCTATTCATCCTAAGGATGCGCTTACTGAAGCCGCCAAGACACTTATCCATCACTTTATGCTGTTTAGCGATGAGCGTATCACGCTTGAGGCTGATGAGATTGCACAAACAGAGACCTATGACGAAGAATCGCTTCACATGCGACAACTTCTTAAGACCAAACTGGTTGATATGGATCTCTCCGTTCGTGCCCTTAACTGTCTTAAAGCAGCCGAGGTAGATACCCTTGGAGATCTGGTTTCTTACAACAAGAACGATTTGATGAAGTTCAGAAACTTCGGAAAGAAATCTCTTACCGAGCTTGAAGAATTGGTGAGCATGGAGGGCCTTGGTTTCG
>CAZTLE010000331.1:0-2017 GCA_964614415.1 uncultured Aureitalea sp.
TTATCCAAAATGCCTATAGTTTTGGCTGGGATCTCCAGAGCCTAGTCGATGAAGGGAAACTATTCATTCTTGATGCATCTCCTGATCCCGATGGCCAAGAAGTCGTTGGTAATTTTGACCTTTCCGCGCTGATCGAACGGATTCAATACGCTATCCGCAAATATGACGCAAAGTTAGTCTCTATTGACTCCGTAACCGCCGTTTTTCAGCAATATGATGCAGCACCAGTCGTCCGTCGGGAAATTTTCCGGTTGGTCGCCCGCCTCAAATTACTGGCGGTTACCTCGATTATGACCACTGAGCGTCTCGATGAATATGGCCCCGTAGCCCGGTTTGGCGTCGAAGAATTTGTCTCGGATAACGTTATTATTCTCCGGAATGTCCTTGAGGGAGAACGACGCCGACGCACCATCGAAATTCTCAAATTGCGCGGTACGACCCACATGAAAGGGGAATATCCTTTCACGATCACCAACGACGGCATCAATATATTCCCGCTCGGTGCAATGCGTCTCACCCAACGTTCTTCTAATGCGCGTATTTCTTCCGGTGTGGAAACCTTGGATCAGATGTGTGGTGGCGGTTTCTTCAAGGATTCAATTATTCTTGCCACTGGTGCAACGGGTACTGGTAAAACACTCCTCGTCAGCAAGTTCCTTGAAGAAGGCTGTAGGAAAGGGGAACGGGCAATTTTATTCGCCTATGAGGAATCCCGCGCCCAGCTCTCTCGAAATGCTTCATCTTGGGGCATCGATTTTGAAGAGATGGAACAGAAAGGTCTATTGAAGTTGCTCTGTTCTTATCCTGAGTCAGCTGGTCTAGAGGATCACCTCCAGATGATTAAGTCGGAGATTTCTGAGTTTAAGCCTTCTCGAATTGCGATTGACTCGCTCTCAGCTCTGGCTAGGGGGGTCACAAATAATGCTTTCCGTCAGTTTGTGATTGGTGTAACGGGTTATGCCAAGCAAGAAGAAATTACTGGTTTCTTCACGAATACCACTGACCAATTTATGGGAGCACACTCAATCACTGAGTCTCATATCTCAACCATTACAGACACAATTTTGATGCTGCAATATGTAGAGATTCGCGGCGAAATGTCCCGTGCGCTCAACGTCTTTAAGATGCGGGGATCATGGCATGACAAGGGTATTCGTGAATACTCGATTAGTGAGGGTGGTGCTCAGATCAAAGATTCATTCCGGAATTATGAACGAATTATCAGTGGTTCTCCCACAAGGATTGCTGTGGATGAAAAGAGTGAGCTCACTCGGATTATGCGCGGCGTTCAAGACAAAACAATGGAGGAATAACAGACTCATACAATTTTGAGATTACAGCAAGGGGAGGCAAATAGTCTCCTCTTTTTCTTTTTTGTTGGGTTCTGGACACAAAGTACTCCTTAGATTTTTGCCATCAAGGAGAATTATTTTTTGTAGCCGAGTCACCGCATCGCATATCAAAGTCATAATTTGATTTTGATAAAAAGAGAGTAGGACAAGACCGATTTAGCGATATCTATTTCTCCATGGGCAGCATGAAGATTGGAACATGAGCAGTCAAGAAATAATGGTGTGGGTAATTCTAGGCTTATTTACTCTATGGTGCGCGGCACTAATTAAAGTTTCTTGGGTTCGATATGGGTTCAACCGCTTTTTCGTCGGGAGTTTTATCTCAAGCACGATAGCGGTTTTTCTATATCAGCAGTCTTTCGTGACGAAGCATCAGTTGGGGATGGCTTTCTTTGAAACAGGCGAAGATCCTTTGTTTGGCACTGGTGAAGATTTTCTGAGTGGTCTAGCTCTGGTAGTGGCGATCGCCCTATTAACGCTCGGTATGTGGAGAAAATTTTGGCCATCATCGTCCCCAAACAACAATGATGCGGAGGAGACGCGCGAGTTGACGCCATGGCAAAAGTTAATTAGTTTGCCTTTTCTCATACCCGCTCTCTATTTCTTGGGAGCTGCACTCAATGCTATCCCTTTCGGAGACTTGTTTCTAAACATTTTTTGTTATT
>CAZTLE010000332.1:0-1978 GCA_964614415.1 uncultured Aureitalea sp.
TCCTAATTGGAAAACCTGTAAAATGGATTGAAGATCGTAGTGAGAACTTGCAAGCAGATTCTTTTGCAAGAGATTATCATATAACTGCTGAAATGGCGGGTACAAAGGATGGAAAAATCCTGGCTACGAGAATGAAGGTGCTGGCTGATCATGGATACACGGATGCGTCAGCAAATCCTTCAAAATTCCCAACTGGGATGTTTTCTATTGGAACGGGATCATATGATTATCCAACTGCATTTATGGAGGCGGATGCTGTCTATACGAATAAACCTCCTGGAGGTGTGGCATATAGATGTTCCTTCCGTGTTACTGAGGCCGTTCATGCTATTGAAAGGATGACCGATCGTTTTGCTCTGGAAGTTGGGAAAGATCCTGCGGACTTAAGAATGGACAACTTCATTAAGAAGGAGCAGTTTCCATACAAGTCCCCAACTGGTTGGGAGTATGATAGTGGAGACTATCATGCAGGCCTTGAGTTGGCGATGAAAGCTGTCGATTATAAGGCTCTGCGAGCTGAACAAGCGGAAAAGCGGAAAAATGGGGAGCTAATGGGAATTGGTATATCCACGTTTACTGAGATTGTAGGCGCCGGACCTTCAAAGGACTTTGATATTCTGGGAATCAAGATGTTTGATTCAGCAGAGATTAGAGTTCACCCTACAGGGAAAGCGATTGCTCGTTTTGGAACGAAGTCTCAGGGACAGGGTCACGAAACAACTTATGCTCAGATTATTGCCGAGGAGTTAGGTATCCCTTCTAAAGATATTTTGATTGAAGAAGGAGATACTGACACAGCACCCTATGGATTAGGAACATATGCAAGTAGAAGTACTCCTACGGCTGGGGCAGCTGCAGCAATGGCGGCAAGGAAATTGAGAGATAAGGCTAAGAAAATAGCAGCGTACCTCCTCGAGGTTAGTGAAGACGATCTTGAATGGGAGCCTGGTAAGTTTTCCGTAAAGGGAGCGCCGGAGAAATCGAAGACTATTCAGGAAATAGTATTCGCCTCCTACACAAATCATCCTCAGGGAATGGAAGCTGGATTTGAGGCAACTCACTATTATGATCCTCCTAACCTGACATTCCCTTCTGGAGCATACATCTGTGTGGTTGATCTTGACAAAGACACATTTGAAATTAATGTTAGAAGATTCGTGGCAATCGATGATGCGGGTCATATCATCAATCCTATGGTTGCGCAAGGTCAGGTTCATGGTGGATTAACTCAGGGTATCGCTCCTGCGATGTACGAAGAGCTTATATACGATGATGATGGGAACATCCTGAATGGAACTCTAATGGACTATTTGGTTCCTACAGCAGTGGAATCACCAAACTGGGAGACGGGTCATACCGTCACACCTTCCCCTCATCACCCTATTGGTGCGAAAGGAATAGGTGAATCTCCAACAGTTGGAGCGCCTCCGGCAATTGCTAATGCGATAGTCGATGCGTTAAAGCCGTACGGAATCACACATTTAGATATTCCTATTACTCCTTACAAGATCTTTAAAGAGTTGAAGGAAAAAGGGCTTCTTGACAAGGATATAACTGCTGAAGCTTAATTTAAAATGATAACCCAAAATGCCGGTGCCTTTTAGGCCCGGTATTTTTAATAGAGAATATGGAAGCTACTATAACGAAAAATTTCACCCTACAGGAACCTATTGATAAAGTCTGGGCCGCCTTAAGCAACCCGATGCAAATATCCGGCTGCGTTCCAGGTGCCACAATCACAAATCAGATTGATGATAATAATTACAAGGGAGAAGTTACTTTGAAATTTGGTCCTGTGAAGGCTAAGTATGACGGTCAAATTACCATTGAAAAAATGGATAATGACAATCATCAAATGACGTTGAAGGGCAAAGGACTCGATTCAAAGGGTAAAGGAAGTGCAGAGATGTCAATGGATGGAGAAGCTAAGACATCAGGTGATGGTACGGAAGTTGACTTCAAAATGGTTGTAAACATT
>CAZTLE010000333.1:0-1936 GCA_964614415.1 uncultured Aureitalea sp.
TAATTTCTGGGAAATGGGCGATGTAGGACCCTGTGGTCCCTGTAGTGAGATCCATGTTGATATCCGTTCGGAAGAGGACAAAGCAAAGGTTCCGGGGGATACTCTTGTGAATCAGGACCATCCCCAGGTGGTTGAAATATGGAACCTCGTATTCATGCAGTTCAATCGGAAGTCTGACGGATCACTCGAAAAACTGCCTGCACAGCACGTAGACACGGGGATGGGCTTTGAACGCCTTTGCATGGTACTTCAGGGAGTTCAAAGTAACTACGATACGGATGTTTTCACACCGCTCATTCGGGAGATTGAGGCTATCACCGAGACTACCTACGGTAAGGACGAAAAGATTGATATAGCCATACGGGTAATCGCCGATCATGTTCGGGCCGTGGCGTTTTCTATTGCCGACGGGCAATTGCCGAGCAATTCGGGCGCGGGTTATGTTATCCGACGTATTCTGAGAAGGGCCATTCGCTATGCGTTTACCTTTTTGGACATGAAGACTCCCTTCATTCATAAGTTAACACCAACCCTGGTGAGGCAAATGGGTACGGCATTTCCCGAGTTAGTATCTGAAAAGAATCTGATTACCAATGTGATCCGTGAGGAGGAGATCTCCTTCCTTCGCACGCTTGATCAGGGACTGGTACTTTTGGATTCCATTATTGAAAAGTCAGAATCAGAGACAATAGCCGGTACCAAGGCTTTTGAATTGTACGACACTTACGGTTTTCCTATTGATCTGACGGCGCTCATATTGAGAGAACGCGGCTACGATCTCGATAAGGAAGGCTTCGATACCGAACTTCAGAAACAAAAAGACCGTTCCAGAGCAGCGACCAAAGTAGAGACCGGAGACTGGGAAGTGTTAAATGAAAGCACTTCCGAAGAGTTTGTAGGGTATGATTCACTTGAAACCGAGGTCCGGATCATGCGCTATCGAAAGGTAGATAGTAAGAAAGACGGGGAGCTGTATCAGTTGGTTTTCGACCAAACCCCGTTCTACCCGGAAGGCGGAGGACAAGTGGGTGACAAAGGGTATTTGGAAGCTCCCAATGGGGAGGTTGTGTACATCATAGATACTAAAAAGGAGAATAACCTAATCATTCATTTTGCCAAGAACCTGCCGAGAAATCCGGAGGATACGTTCAAGGCGGTGGTAGACAAGGTGCAGCGTTCCAGAACGGCATCAAATCACACAGCGACACACCTCTTGCACCAGGCACTTCGCAATATTTTGGGAGATCATGTCACTCAAAAGGGGTCGATGGTACACAGCAGGAACTTACGCTTCGATTTCTCACATTTCAGTAAGGTTAGTGAAGAGGAACTACGCCAGGTAGAGGACTTTGTGAACGCCCGGATCCGGGAGGGAATTCTCCTGGAAGAACATCGAAGTAAACCGTACCAGGAAGCCATTGATGAGGGGGCCATTGCTCTCTTTGGAGAGAAATACGGCGATACGGTGCGGACCATACGATTCGGAAAATCCATGGAACTCTGCGGCGGAACCCACGTAGGGTGTACCATTGATATATGGCATTTTATAATTACTTCGGAAAGCGCCATAGCCTCGGGCGTAAGGCGTATCGAAGCGATCACCGGTGATGCGGCCAAAGATTATTTCGTTGCCCGAAGCGAATCGTACAAGCAGGTCCAAAAAGTACTGAACAACGCCAAAGACCCTGTAAGTGTGATTAGTGGCCTTCAGCAGGAGAACAGTCAGCTACAAAAGCAAGTACAACACCTGCTCAAGGACAAAGCAAAAAACCTGAAGGGAGACTTAAAGAACGAGATCACCGAAGTGAACGGGGTGCAATTCCTCGCAAAAGAACTCGATCTGGATGCCGGAGGAATGAAAGACCTCGCCTTTGAGATGGGGGGTGAAATGGAAAATCTATTCCTGTTATTCGGATCCCGACAAGGCGGAAAAGCT
>CAZTLE010000334.1:0-1882 GCA_964614415.1 uncultured Aureitalea sp.
AGCCCAACGGACTCACACCAGGTCAATATGTGGCTGCCATGCGCAGTGAACTGGATGCTAATGTGAAGCATGACATTTGGCTGATGGGGCATCAAACCCGATCGATGGACAAAAAATCTACCCCGCTGGGAGTCTCTATTTTTAAGAACATGAAGGACTTCGTTAGTCAGTTGCGAACCCTAAAAAATTCTTAATGTTCTTTTACTTTATTGTTTTGTTTAATTATTTTGTACTTTAGTTAAACAAAATGAATAAACGCATTGCTATTATCGGCTCCGGTTTCTCCTCCCTCGCCGCTTCTTCTTACCTGGCCAGAGATGGTTACGACGTGCACATCTATGAGAAGAATGAGACCATAGGAGGTCGCGCCAGACAACTTCGTAAAGAGGGATTCACCTTTGATATGGGGCCTACCTGGTATTGGATGCCAGATGTCTTTGAACGTTTTTTCGGTGATTTTGGTAAAAAGCCGTCCGATTATTACAGCGTATCCAAATTGGACCCGGCCTATCGCGTGTACTTTGGGGAAAATGATTTCATGACCATAGGCGATAACCTGGGCAAGATCTGTCAGGCTTTCGATATGGAGGAACCGGGAAGCTCAAAGAAGCTTAAACAGTTTATCCGCAAGGCGCAAAACAACTACGACATTGCCATCAAAGATCTGGTCTATCGCCCCGGCGTCTCGCCCCTTGAATTGATTACCCCGGTCACTATAAAGAAGCTCAATCAGTTTTTCAGTACAATAAGTAAAGAGGTACGCAAAGACTTCGCTAACCCCAAGCTTATTTCGATATTGGAATTTCCGGTGCTTTTCCTGGGTGCCAAACCTTCGAAAACTCCGGCTTTCTATAGCTTTATGAACTATGCTGATTTTGGCCTGGGTACTTTCCATCCCAAGAATGGCATGTACAGTGTTGTTGATGGTATGTACAGACTCGCCAAAGAACTGGGAGTACAGGTGCATACAAATGCTCCTGTGGATAAGATCATCACTTCCGGCAATACGGCTTCCGGTATTTCGGTAAACGGAAAGACCATCAATTATGACATTGTCCTTAGCGGTGCCGATTATCACCATACGGAAACGTTGCTCGAACCCAACCAAAGGCAATATTCCGAGGCGTTCTGGAGCAAGAAAGTATTTGCCCCGGCAGCTCTCTTGTTCTACGTAGGTTTTGATAAACGCCTTAAGAATGTATCCCATCACACTCTGTTCTTCGATGTACCGTTTGAGCAACACGCACGGGCCATCTACGATGAACCCTCATGGCCTGATTCCCCGCTATTTTATGCCAGCTTTCCCTCCATGACGGATACTACTGTCGCCCCGGAAGGAAAAGAGGCCGGTATCTTTCTGATTCCTTTGGCACCCGGCATAGAAGATACGCCCGAATTACGGGAAGACTATTTCGAAAAAATCATCACAAGATTTGAAACACTAACCAACCAAGACGCCAAAAATTACGTTATCTTTAAAGAGTCTTTTTGTATAAATGACTTCAAAGAGGCGTATAATTCCTACAAGGGAAATGCCTACGGCTTGGCCAATACATTATTGCAAACGGCATTTTTACGCCCGAAGCTAAAAAGTAAGAAGGTGCGCAATTTGTTTTTTACGGGACAGTTAACGGTCCCAGGTCCCGGAGTACCACCCGCGTTGATCTCAGGAAAACTTGCCGCCGGTTTAATACAAAAAGTTGCCATATGAAAGAAATTTTCGACACAGTCTCACAGTCCTGTAGTAAAAAGTTCACTACAGCCTACAGTACGTCCTTCTCCCTGGCGACGCGGATGCTGGCACCATCTATTCGTCAGGACATTTACAATATTTATGGTTTTGTACGACTGGCCGACGAGATTGTAGATTCGTTCCATGATT
>CAZTLE010000335.1:0-1797 GCA_964614415.1 uncultured Aureitalea sp.
ATAAGCGCCGACTCAGCCTATAAAAATGACGTGATCAAAACGGCAGAAGCCATAAAGCAAAGTCTGCAGGAGGCAGGGTGTGATACGGTTGAAATCTGTGAAACGCCAGGCTATCCCATTGTGTTTGGCGAAAAGATCATAGATCCTTCACTACCTACCGTGTTGGTATACGGACATTACGACGTACAACCCCCGGATCCGCTTGATCTGTGGGACAGTCCCCCATTTGAGCCGGTCATTAAAACCACCGAACGCCATCCGGACGGAGCCATATACGCACGTGGGGCCTGCGACGACAAAGGACAAATGTATATGCACGTAAAAGCGTTGGAATATATGACGCAAACCGATCAGCTACCCTGCAATGTGAAGTTCATGATCGAAGGAGAGGAAGAAGTAGGAAGTGCCAGCCTGGGCTGGTTCGTTACCCGGAACCGGGAAAAACTAGCCAATGATGTTATTCTGATCAGCGATACCGGGATGATCGCAAATGATATTCCGTCCATTACAACCGGCCTTCGCGGACTGAGCTACGTGGAAGTGGAAGTGACCGGTCCTAACCGCGATCTACACAGCGGACTCTATGGAGGTGCCGTAGCTAATCCTATCAATGTGCTTACCAAAATGATCGCCTCACTCCATGACGAGAATAAGCATATCACCATCCCGGGATTCTATGACAATGTGGAAGAGCTTTCGGATGCGGAGCGTGCAAAAATGGCCGAAGCACCCTTCAATCTTGACGCCTATAAAGAGGCCCTGGACATTGACACCGTATACGGTGAGGAGGGCTATGTGACGAATGAACGAAATTCTATCCGACCTACCCTAGATGTTAATGGCATTTGGGGAGGATATATTGGTGAAGGAGCGAAGACCGTAATTGCCAGCAAGGCCTATGCAAAAATCAGCATGCGCCTGGTGCCCAATCAAGACTGGGAGCGTATCACGGAACTCTTTCAAAAGCACTTCGAGAGCATCGCCCCTGCCGGAGTTCGCGTAAAAGTGACTCCCCATCACGGTGGGCAGGCCTATGTTACCCCGATCGACAGTAAAGGCTATCAGGCAGCGGAAAAGGCCTACACTCAGACTTTCGGAAAGACGCCTATTCCTCAGCGAAGCGGTGGAAGTATTCCTATTGTAGCCTTGTTTGAGAAGGAACTGGAAAGCAAAACCATTTTAATGGGCTTCGGACTCGATAGTGATGCCATCCATTCCCCGAACGAACATTTTGGGATTTGGAATTATTTGAAAGGTATTGAGACCATTCCATACTTCTATCAACACTTCACCGAACTGAATCAATAATATCCGTATCCGTAGTACCTCCATAACCCGACTGCCGAAGACGTAATGCGATCAAATTACGGGAAAACCGTATCTTTAATTCGCAAACGTGATACTCCCCGTATTGAAGTCGTTGTTTCGTTTTTGGAATGAACTGCGTCGTAGAAATGTTCCTAAGGGAATAATTTCATACGTCATTTTTTCCTGGGTTATACTCCAGGTAATTTCGGTACTGGGTTCTTTGGTTGAAATACCCCCCTGGACCGGAAAAACGGCATTGATCACTCTGCTCATACTATTTCCCTTTTGGCTGGCCTTTTCCTGGTTTTATGATATCACACCCGAAGGGATCAAACGAACCGCCGCGCAAACAGAAGAATTTGATGAAAACCGAACGGCGGCCGTAGGACGAAAATTGAACATTTTCATCGTAGTGACCCTTTCAATTGCTGTCGTCCTCTTGTTAGTAGATCGGTTTCGGTTGCAAAAAAACAACACCAATGCCGCTAC
>CAZTLE010000336.1:0-1737 GCA_964614415.1 uncultured Aureitalea sp.
AACAAACCTGAAGTTCTTTATTCCTGCATCCGTATGGACTCGCAGCAAATAGGTCGCGCTCTGCAGATCAGCTACGGGAACCGACAGGTCTTCACTTTTACCGGAAAACGCCACGGTTTTGATCAGTCGGCCCGAAAGATCCAGTATTTCGGCTTTTTGTATAAGGACACCGGACGTTGAGGCCACAAACAACCTGTCCGAAGTCGGATTCGGGAAAATGCGCAGATCACTCAGTGCCACATCTTCCACCCCTAATGGCTCTCGTTCGAACAGGAGTGTAAAACGACCGTTGGACGTTCCTTTTCCCGATCGGAATTCATAGGAACCCGCAGTTAGTTCAGTCATGGTATTCAGCTGAGCGTCGTATAGGAATACCCGGGCATTTTGAAGGTTGCTGCCTTCGATCTGGTCGAGTGATATTCTATATTGCAACTGATCGTCTACCATGGAAGAAAAGCCCAGCGGTATCTTGATTTCCGGATCAAAAGCTTCCAGCGATTGAATACCTAACTGGTGTTCTCCCGTTTCCGTTAGAGAATACAGGGAAACGATACTGGCGAGACGACGGCTGTCATAACCCTGATCAAATCCCATCGTTGTGACATCCGAAAAGCCTATAAGCGTTGAACTGCTCAGTTCATACTCTTCATTCTCCACAAGCAGCCACAGTCGGTCCTTATCCCATTCATTGTTTCGCAAGGTATTATTGTTCGTAAGACGGCGCATGGCATTGGTAAAAACTACCGTGCCTGCAGCGTTTGCCTTAATACCAAAGCCCTGTCCGGAGGCAATATAACCGTTGGGCCGCGTGGAGTCACCGGGGTCACTGGCCGCTTTAGTTCCGCCCATTAGGTTATACATGGAAATGTCTTCCATGCTGTAACTAATATCGGAGTATCCGGGCAATGACGAGTTAGGCGTTGTGAGATGTTCCCAAAAGTAGACCTCATCCACGGTACTATTCGCATTTATAAAATCATCGGCGAAAATGGCCGAGGCATAGGGATTCGCAAAAATATTGGGACTATCATTCTTCGTGGTGTTAAAGATGACAGAGCGATTTATATCCCCATTGTTCAATGTACCTTGCTCAAATACGAGATCATAGGTTGTATTTCCGGATGTCGTATTGGGTTGGGGGCGCAACAGAAATCCTTCTCCTGGATTCAATGTGCCTGAATATGGGTTCCAGAAATCACCATTATCATCCGCGAAGTTCTCAGCCAGGGGAAAATTGGTTGCCACATCAGGGTTAGGAACGAAATTGGCGGTGGTGTGCCGGGACACAAATACCGCGGAACCAAATACTCCGCTTCTTGTTTCAGCCGTCATTGGGCTTCCCATGACCATAAAGTCTCTTACTCTGAGGAATGGAGTAGTTTTACGTACCCGAATAACTCCATTATTCGTAGCTAAAGATGCTCCATCACGCTGTACGAGACTTCCTTCGTGATTGATATCAAGTGTCCCGTTTACATCCACATTAAAAGCGACTTCTACGTAATCGCCTCCACGGATGAAAAGGCTGGTATTGGTATCGACCGCGAGCGAGCAGCATGTAAAGCTTCCATGGATGGCAGAGTCATAATTGGTGCGAATGATCGCGTTGGTCGTTAGATCCGGGGTACCGTTATTCCATGCCCCTCCTATAAATTCAGTGGTAGCGGAACACGGAGACAAAGGCGCTTCAAGTGCCTGGATATTGTAATTGAAGGCACCGGCAAATATGGCTCTTCT
>CAZTLE010000337.1:0-622 GCA_964614415.1 uncultured Aureitalea sp.
AAGGTAATGCCGGCTACCGTCGAAATCGTAGACATTGCCGGTCTCGTTAAGGGTGCGAGTAAAGGAGAAGGTCTTGGAAATCAGTTTTTGGGGAACATTCGTGAGACGGATGCGATTTTGCATGTGTTGCGTTGTTTTGACAATGATAATATAGTTCACGTGGATGGAAGTGTTGACCCGGTTAGAGACAAGGAAACCATCGACATCGAGCTGCAATTGAAGGATTTAGAGACTACAGAAAAGCGCTTGGAAAAAGTGACTCGTGCGGCTCGTACGGGAAACAAAGAAGCGTTAAAAGAGCAACAGGCCCTTCAAAAGGTGAAGGACGGCCTAGAGCAAGGGGTTTCAGTTCGCGCTATTGACCTTACGGAAGCAGAACGAGAGGAATATACCGATCAGGTCCAGTTTATTACGGACAAACCTGTGATGTATGTTTGCAATGTGGATGAGTCCTCTGCTGCCACAGGGAATGCGTATGTGGAGCAGGTGAGAGCTGCTGTTGCTCATGAGAATGCCGAAGTATTGGTGCTAGCTGTGGGAACGGAGGCTGATATCACTGAACTCGAAACCTACGAAGAGCGCCAAATGTTCTTGGAAGATTTAGGTTTGGAAGAGCCTGGTT
>CAZTLE010000337.1:632-1695 GCA_964614415.1 uncultured Aureitalea sp.
ATAAGCTACTGAATTTACAAACCTACTTCACCGCAGGTGAAAAGGAAGTCCGTGCCTGGACGATTCCGGTGGGAGCAACAGCACCACAGGCGGCAGGCGTCATTCACACAGACTTTGAGAAAGGCTTTATTCGTGCCGAAGTGATCAAGTACGATGACTATGCCAATTACGGAAGTGAAGCCAAGGTCAGAGAAGCGGGCAAATTAGGTGTGGAAGGCAAAGAATACATCGTTCAGGACGGCAATGTGATGCATTTCCGATTCAACGTCTAGGGACACTTTTTCCTTCCGATACTACCCAAAATAATTACTAACAATTATTCTGCCCTATTGTTAATTACTTTAGCCGCTGGAGGTTTTGATTTTTACCTCGAAATTCTATCTTAGCCGGGATTCACACCCGTCTTATGGCTCAAACACAGTATACCGAAGATAACATTCGTTCCCTCGATTGGAAGGAGCATATTCGCATGCGTCCTGGAATGTATATCGGGAAGTTGGGGGATGGATCTTCTCCCGATGACGGGATCTATATTTTGCTGAAAGAAGTCATCGATAACTGTATCGATGAGTTTGTCATGGGAGCGGGCAAAACCATTGAAATCCGGATCAAGGATAAGGAAGTTCGTGTTCGCGACTACGGTCGGGGGATTCCACTGGGAAAAGTGGTGGATGTAGTCTCTAAGATGAATACAGGTGGAAAGTACGACTCGCGAGCTTTTAAAAAATCGGTGGGGTTGAATGGTGTGGGGACCAAGGCGGTCAACGCACTTTCTTCCTATTTCCGAGTGGAATCGGTTCGGGAGAATAAAATTAAGGCCGCTGAATTTGCCTTAGGGGAGCTTACCAGCGACCCAGCGGTCGAGGATTCCAGCAAGCGCAAAGGAACCAAAGTCACCTTCATCCCAGATGACAGTATTTTTAAGAACTACAAGTTCCGCACGGAGTATGTGGCCAAGATGCTCAAGAACTACGTCTATCTGAACCCTGGCCTAACCATTGACTTCAATGGAGAGCGCTTTCATTCTGAAAATGGACTCAAAGACCTCTTGGAAGATCGTATG
>CAZTLE010000338.1:0-1681 GCA_964614415.1 uncultured Aureitalea sp.
CATACCGGAGTGGTAGGTATTTTGAAAGGAAACCGACCGGGAAAAGTGCTGGCCCTTCGTGCCGATATTGATGCACTTCCGGTAACAGAACGAGCTGACCTCCCATTCAAATCTACGGTAACGACCACCTTTCGTGGTGTAGAAACGGGCGTCATGCATGCTTGTGGACACGATACACACATTGCCATTCTTATGGGAGTGGCCGAAGTACTGGCAAAAAACAATGACTTCCCCGGTACGGTGAAGTTTATTTTCCAGCCCGCCGAAGAGGGAGCACCTCCGGGTGAAGAAGGAGGTGCCGAGCTGATGGTGAAGGAAGGTGTCCTGGATAATCCGAAAGTGGATGCCATCTTCGGACTTCATATTGCTTCGGCTCAGCCTATTGGTACCATCGCTTACAAACCCAGGGGTATCATGGCGGCGTCTCAGAGCTTTGAGATCAACGTGAGCGGAAAACAAACCCATGGGTCGCAACCGTGGGCCGGCATAGACCCAATTATGGCCTCTGTAAAGATCATCGACGGACTCCAAACCTTGATCTCTCGGGAAACCGAGCTTACCAAGGAAGCCGCCGTTCTCTCCATAGGGAAGATCAGTAGCGGTGTGCGCAGCAATATCATTCCCGAGAGCGCTCAGATCGTAGGTACCTTGCGTACGCTGGACGTCGACATGCAAAAAAAGATCAATGAACGTATGAAGGAAATGGTACCGGCCATTGCAGCGGCCTATCGTGCTGAGGCAACGATAGACATCGCCAAGGGATACCCGGTCACCTATAACGACCCGGAGCTCACCGCACAGATGCTTCCTTCCCTGAAAAAAGCGGCTAACAATATGG
Source organism: uncultured Aureitalea sp. (assembly GCA_964614415.1). Lineage (GTDB taxonomy): Bacteria > Bacteroidota > Bacteroidia > Flavobacteriales > Flavobacteriaceae > CAZTLE01. Next base: position 839 of record CAZTLE010000338.1, read on the forward strand.
TATTCGAGATCAAGGCCATCACCGGGGCCGAAGATTTTTCATTTTTTGCGCAGGAGGTACCCGGCTTGTATTTTTTCCTTGGCGGAAAGGCACCGAACGATCCGAATCCCTATCCGCATCACACGCCTGACTTTTACATAGACGAGAGCGGATTGATCCTGGGTGTTGAAACATTTGTCCAACTAACCATGGATTACCTGGGTCAATAAGCCACAAACCTCTTTTAATGGAAGCTGTTTTGGATTTCATAAAATCAATTCCCTGGTGGGGCTGGGTGCTGATCGTATTGGTACTTGTAGCCATCAAGGATATCTTTTTCAGTAAGAAACACACCATACTGCATAATTTCCCAATCATCGGACACTTCCGGTATATGTTGGAAAGTATTGGCCCTGAACTTCGGCAGTACATTGTAGCAAACAACCGTGAGGAGCTTCCCTTTAATCGTATAGAGCGCGGATGGATCTATGCTTCCGCAAAAAATGAGAATAATTATGAAGGTTTTGGGACCGATCGTGATATTTATTCGGCCAACTACGTATTCATCAATAACGCCATGCTTCCGTATAAGTTGGCAATGGATCATCCCAACAAAAAGGATCCGTATTTCCTTCCATGTGCCAAAGTAATGGGAGACGGCAGACGAAAGCGACCCTACCGACCGGCCTCCATAATTAACGTATCGGCAATGAGCTTCGGCTCACTGTCCGCCCGCGCCATTGAATCCCTCAATAAAGGTTGTGGCCTGGCCAATGCCTACCACAATACCGGAGAAGGAGGACTTTCCCCTTACCACAGGACCGGTAGCGATGTCGTATTTCATTTTGGAACCGGATACTTCGG
>CAZTLE010000339.1:0-1652 GCA_964614415.1 uncultured Aureitalea sp.
TAAGCTGCTTATACTCAGGAACAAAAGAAGATTATTAAAAGAACTAAGTGAAAGTGGTGAATTATTGGTGTTACTGAGCCAATCGACCCTTCGGGATCTGGATTCGGACGAAAAGCAGAAAGTCAAGGAACAGTTGCTGGACATCTGCAAGACAATTCCATCGCTCACTATTTTCCTGCTTCCCGGTGGCGGTGTACTCCTACCGTTATTAGTGAAGTTCATTCCGCAATTGCTTCCCTCGGCCTTTCAGGACAATAGGATTGAAAAGGAATAATACGTACCTTCCCCTTTCACCAATTCTACTGGCATGACTACCACCACCGTAACCCCTTTCCTTATGTTTGACGGCAATGCAGAGGAAGCTATGAAATTTTATATGTCCCTGTTCAGTGGTTCCGAGATTATCAACATAGTGCGTTACCAGGAGGGACAGCCAGGTAAAGCCGGTACTGTGATGAATGCAGTATTTTCATTGAACGGCAGTCACTTCATGTGTATAGATAGTGCTGTACAGCACGATTTTTCGTTCACTCCTGCCATTTCATTGTTTGTGGCTACCGAGAGTGCCGAGGAGATCGAACACCTGTACAAATCCTTGTCCAAAGGCGGAAAGATATTCATGGAACTCAATGACAATTACGGCTGGCTTGAAGATCGATTTGGTGTTTCCTGGCAACTCTTTTTAAACATGCCCCAGTCGTGATTAGGAACGCGCTGGCAATAGTTTTCTCAACACTATTGGCTGTTGGATGCGCCGACAATGGCCCCCAGGAGGTCACAACCCCATCTGGATTGACCTATAGCATACTACAGGAGGGGTCCGGAGAGGAAATGGTTGTAGAAGGTGATTCGGTATCCATCTCGGAAAGGCTGCTATATCGCAACGGGGAACTACTGTACGATACCAATCAAATGAATATTACCCTTTCTGTTGTTGTGGGTGCCGGACAGGTAATCGATGGTGTGGATGAAGGCCTTCGCGGAATGAAAGCAGGTGAAATACGCAGACTCGTAGTTCCTACTTCTCTAAGCCACCGCAGTGCATATCCCGATTTTATTTCAAAAGACTCAATATTGGTCTATGAGATCGAAGTTGTTTCCATAAAACGATAGTCTACTCCAACCACAACTTAAAGTCCTTAACGCGCTCCCGGGCTACGATCACTTCCTGTTCGTTATAGCTATTGAGTTTGATCTGTAATCTGGAGTTGGTATAACTGATGATGTCCCGGATGGCATTTATATTCACATAGAACTTCCTGCTGATCCTGAAAAAAGTTTCAGGAGAGATCTCGTCTTCAAGTTGTTCCAGGGTGGTATCCAGCAAATAATTTCGTCCATCAACTGTGTGGGCATAGGTGGCTTTATTTTCAGAATAGAAACACTCAATGTCATCTACCATGATCATCTTTATATGCTGTCCGATCTTTGTAGTGAATCGCTTCTTATATTCCCGCTCCAGGGGATTGCCCAACAGTTTTCTTATGTCGTCAAAGTTGAGTTGAACGTTTTTAGCATCCGGTTTTATTTCCTTGTACTTATCGACTGCCGTTTTCAACTCATCCTCGTCTATGGGTTTGAGCAGATAGTCGATACTGTTCAACTTAAAGGCTTGTAATGCATACTCATCAAAGGCCGTGGTGAAGATAATC
>CAZTLE010000340.1:0-1651 GCA_964614415.1 uncultured Aureitalea sp.
ATGAAAGATCTCTTCGGAAAGGCTTTGCTGGACTACCAATCGGGTAATTATTCGGAAGATCTATACACCGAAACCTCTATAAGCGATCTGGACGTACTTCCACTTCCGTATCTTTTCAGAAGCTACCCGGACATGCCCGGGATCGAACAAACGGCACTTGATCTGGCCAGGGGAAGGATCCTTGATGTGGGCTGTGGTGCCGGAAGCCATGCGCTATATCTCCAGGAAAAAGGACATGATGTCATGGCTATTGATATTTCCGAAGGAGCCGTTTCCGTTGCCCAACAGCGTGGTGTGATGGATGCACGGGTTCAAAACGTGTTTGAATTGAAAGGAGAAACCTACGATACGCTTTTATTCCTTATGAACGGAAGTGGTGTTTTCCAAAAACTGGGGCGGGTAACCGACTGCCTGAACCGTTTGAAAAGATTACTGAACCCTAACGGACAGATTCTCATCGACTCAAGCGATCTGCAATACATGTATGATGAAGGGGAAGATGGCGGCATCTGGATTCCGGCCGATCTGGAATACTACGGACAACTGGAATACACGGTGCACTATAAAGGGGAAACCGATGATCCTTTTTGGATGCTATACCTTGACGAACATACGTTTGAAAAGCTCAGTGAAGAGGCTGGATTTTCTTTTGAAATCCTGAAACGCGGAGAGAACTTCGACTTCCTGGCCCGTCTTAGTACTTTGTAGTGTACCCGAGTTTAATAAGCGCGCTTAGCGTCTCTTTGAACATATCCTTACTCCAGTCCTGATAGATCGGAGCTATATCCTGGGCCAATTCGGGACGCTTGGCTCCGATTTTCTGTCCAAGGTCCGTTTTAAAGAAAGCGGTTACCTCGCCATTCTGTGTCTCGGTCAGCTCACCGGGATTGGCCACATATTGCTTTCCGGCTTCCGTCTCGTAAAAGGCCTTCATGGTCAAAATCTCCTCATGTGTAAAGTGCTTGCGATAGGCATAGGTGAGAAATGAAATGATCTCCTGTACTTTTGCTTCGCGGTTCTTCTTGAGATCGTTCCATACGCTTTCCGGTACATTCGAGCCTTCGAACTGAGGTTTTAGTACATTGAACATATTTTCATATGCTTCGTCGTACTTTTCGTATGTCCCATTTATGTTGAGATAATCAATAATATCCTGCTGAAAGGAATCGGCCTGAGCAGAGACTGAAAAATACATAAACGAAAAAAGCGTTAAAAAAAGAACGTGCTTCTTCATGGTGCGCCGTGAAAGTTTTAAGTTTGTTACATAACAAAGATATGCAAATGAAGTCCCTTTACCGTAATCTCGCACTACTGTTGTTGTCTCTCACTGTAATAACCGCTTGTAAAAATGAGGATGATACCAGTGAACCACCTCCACCGGATAACACAGCTGAAAATAAACTGGCCCTCGGTGAATCGGCAGGGGCCATCCTGTCTTCTGATTTTTTTCAGAGGCTTACCGTGGAAATCGTGTATTCGGAAGGTTTTAGGCCTAAGGACGGTACGATTAGTTCTCTTATCACCTTTCTTAACGAACGCGTGAATAAGCCCGGAGGAATTAACATCGTTGAAACCGTAATTCCTGCACCTGCCGGGGCTCCTTTTAACATAAATGAGATTGTTGAAATCGAGGATAACAACCGCACTGAAT
>CAZTLE010000341.1:0-1640 GCA_964614415.1 uncultured Aureitalea sp.
TTTCCAGCGAACGATTGCCACCGTAACCCCAACTCTTCGCGCTGCTCGTTCATGTTAAAGGGACTGGAGGAAGGAAGGAAACTAAAGCTACGAAGCTGGCCCTGCGATGGATTCTCTTGAGTTGTCACACGCCTTTCCAGCAAATCGTCCGGAGGAGCCCCCGGTCTTGCATTGTGTTGGTTGGCCTTGTCACCGCCATAAAGTCCCCACAAATCTGATAAAATAAAAAAGGGGGACCGGTGAGAAGAGAGTATACGTGGAAGATTGGCGTATTCCAAATTGATTCCACGTACATTGATCGATCGGATCGGCGTCGAGAGATGGATTTTTGTTGTTATTTGATGGAGAGTGTCGTCGTTGAGGATTAATCATAGAAGGCGACATGACTGGAACAATAAAGCGTAAATTACAGTTAGATGGAGTGGTCGGTAAGGAGTTGGTATCCCCAACAAGTTTAGGCTTACATCGATCTTCTTGTCGAAAGGACGGCATCCTGGGAGGTTGCCACTGCAAAGCATTTGAAGCGGGAGATTGCCATTTCTTTGGATTCAACATGGACGGAGACATGACTGGAGAGCGAACAGTGTTCGAAGATGAGACGAATCAGTCACAGTCAAAATCTCTTGCGCCCACGGTTTCAAGCTTACATCGATCCTCTTGGCGGAAGGCTGCCATGGATGGTTGCCACATGGAAGCGTCCCAAGATTCAGATGGAATGTTCTGGTTCATATGCGACTGTTGGTGCGTTCCTGATGTCATCGTATTTTCCATTTGCGTCGTTTCCATTGAACCGAAATTCTCTTCCAGTGGCTGTATCGGTTTCACCCCTCGCAGTTGCTCATGCAGCGACGCATACAACGTTTTCAACTCGCTGGATACAGTCTTGGCTTCGGCCAACTTTAAGTCGACCTGTTTCTGGAGAGAAGCTAGCTCGTCAATGGCGTTGGGTTCTCCATTGGGTGAAAACCCACTCGACATGAAGAGGCCCTTCCCTGTTTTGGCAGAATGAGAGACTGTCACGAAAGCGTTCGCGGTGGTTAGCAGCACCGAAATCGTTGCGAATGAGATTCTAATCATCATTTCTCTTGAACAATGTCTCGAGCAAAATATTGTGGGGCAATCTCGAGTTAGGGAGGGTCCAAGGCAACCTTCTCTTGTCGAATGGACTCGCCGAAAAGCCTGCTGCAGAAAAAGGAAAAGCGGGAAGGTGGCCACGTCATTGTTTTAACGCTAACACATTCAAATATAGACCCATTAGAGATATAATTATGCCTTTCAAAAAAAAAAGAATATTGTGAGCGCTCGCTGGTGTCAGCGCAAGCCTTGGCCTTGCCATGAAGTGTGGTTCCATTCGCTGAATAGGCAAAGTGGCAGCATGGCCCAAGAATTGCAGCACCAGGCTAGACCCCAAGAAGGCTCGGATGGGTCTCTCTACCTTCCCAGTCCTCTGGAGATTGAAGATAGCGAACCATCAGAGGAAGAAGTGTCTCATTTGTTGAGTGGTTTGGCCCCAGTCACGGTCCCCACAACGCACCACCGCTTCCGTCTCCCGCTACTTCTGGCAGCTGCTGTATTTGGATTTTTAGCTGGGACCCTTGTCGTTTTTTCTCCAATTCCAGAAATTCCAGATGGCACTGGCA
>CAZTLE010000342.1:0-1611 GCA_964614415.1 uncultured Aureitalea sp.
TTTTTAATCAAAAACATTAATGATTTTTATGATTAAAGTTTCGGAAAGTCGTTAGGCGCGGCTTCGTGCATAATGGCGTACACTTTTTCGAACACATCCTCTGTTGACGGCTTGCTAAAGTAATCGCCGTCCGATCCGTAAGCAGGTCGGTGGTCTTTGGCGGAAAGTGTTTCAGGCCGGCTGTCAAGATATTGGTAGGCGTCCTGCTCCGTAAGAATATGATTCAACAAATAGGCTGAAGCACCACCGGGTACATCTTCATCTACCACCAAGAGTCGGTTGGTTTTGGAAACGCTCTTTACAACGTCGTGATTCAGATCGAAGGGGAGCAGTGATTGTGCATCGATGACTTCTGCATCAATACCTGCCTGAAGTAATTCCCTGGCCGCTTCCTGAACAATACGAAGCGTACTTCCGTAGGACACAATAGTGATATCAGTACCTTCTTTCACAGTTTCCACAACGCCGATGGGCGTTCTTAACACCCCGAGATTATCGGGCATCTTCTCCTTTAAGCGATAACCATTAAGACATTCCACGATCAAAGCCGGTTCGTCAGACTCCAGTAAGATGTTGTAAAATCCTGCGGCCTTGGTCATGTCTCTTGGCACCAGGATGTACATGCCGCGTAAGAGGTGAAGTACCGCACCCATATGGGATCCCGAATGCCAAATACCTTCCAGTCGGTGGCCTCGGGTTCTTACAATGAGCGGTGCTTTCTGAGTTCCATGGGTTCGATAGCGTACCGTTGCCAGGTCGTCACTCATGATCTGCAAACAATACAGGATGTAATCCAGGTATTGTATCTCGGCGATAGGCCTAAGACCTCGCATGGCCATTCCAATACCCTGACCCAGAATAGTGGCTTCCCGTATGCCTGTATCACTTACCCGAAGTTCTCCGTATTTCTCCTGAAGACCTTCAAGCCCTTGATTCACATCTCCGATCGCACCACTGTCCTCACCGAATATGAGTACATCCGAATGATTCTTGAGAATCGCGTCGAAGTTGTCACGCAATACCACACGGCCATCCACTTCTTCTGAATTTTCAGAATAGGCGGGTTTGATCTCCTGAATCGCCGTAGCACGCTGCTCATTTTCCGAATACAACAGCGAGCTGTACTTTGGCTGAATGATCTCGAAGTAGTTATTGATCCAATCCTGGAGTTGTTTCTTTTCCGTAGTAGTTTCGGCAGTCACGTAGCGTAGCGCTTTTCGTGCGGCACTAATAATATCTTTACGCAGTGGCTCTTTGTTCTCGGCCAGGTCCTTGTGGATCTTTTCAATAAACGGTTTGTTCGGACTGGATTCGGCCAGATTGCCCAGCAATGTCAGCGCTTCGGTCTGTTCTACCCGCTGAGGAGCCAAAAATGCCGTCCAGGCGGCTTTCTTACCGTCCCGTACCTGCTTTTTGATCTGTTTTTCGAGCTCGTCCAACTCTTCCGAAGTAGCAATATTGGAATCGATCATCCAGGCACGCATCTTTGCATTGCAATCATGTTCAACCTCCCAGGTGAGACGGTCTTTGCTTTTGTAGCGCTCGTGGGACCCACTGGTAGAATGCCCTTGTGGCTGGGTCAACTCCTGCACATGGAATAGGGCGGGTTGA
>CAZTLE010000343.1:0-1594 GCA_964614415.1 uncultured Aureitalea sp.
AACTTAATAACTTAATAACTTAATAACAAATCAACAAACCTTACAGTGTTAACAAGAATTGTAAAAATGGAGTTCAATCCAAAAGATGTACCTGTCTTTCTTGCTAATTTTGACCGCGTGCACAACCGGATTCGGAATTTTCCGGGATGTATACACCTAAAGTTGTTACAGGATAAAAAGGCCCCGGAGATCTTTTTTACCTATAGTCGTTGGGAGTCGGAAGCCGATTTGGAGGCCTATCGCCAAAGCGAGTTGTTTCGATCGGTATGGGCAACAACCAAACAACTATTTCGTTCTAAGGCTCAAGCCTGGAGTGTTGATGTGAGGTATGAGGTGTGAGGTATGAGGCCTGCCTGCGGCAGTTAGATTTGAGGTGTAAGGGATGAGAAAAGAGAGAAGAGAGAAGAGACAGGAGGCAAGAGACAAGAATCGGGAATTAGGACTACTCAACGAATAAGCGCATTAACCTAATAACTCAATAACCATAAACAATTAAACCTGAATGCTAGCCATAGCTAAAAGAGAGATTTCCAACTTCTTCGCGGGTCCCATAGGATACCTCGTAGTGGCTATTTTCCTGGTCATAAATGGTTTGTTCCTTTGGGTGTTTACCGGTAATTACAACATACTCGATGCCGGGTTTGCCGATCTATCCGCTTTTTTTGCACTGGGTCCCTGGGTGTTGTTGTTTCTTATTCCGGCAGTAACCATGCGTTCATTTAGTGATGAACGTCGCATGGGTACCCTGGAGCTACTTCTTACCAAACCCATTTCCGTACGGAACATCGTTCTTGGAAAATACACGGGCGCGGTTGTTCTTATTCTCCTGGCATTAGTGCCTACGGTATTATATGTGATCGCTATTTCGAAACTGGGTAATCCTCCCGGTAACTGGGATATTGGAAGTACGTTAGGGTCATACATCGGTCTCTTTTTCCTGGTCATTGCGTATACAGCGATCGGTGTATTTTCATCGACCCTGTCCGGAAACCAGATCGTGGCATTTATCATTGCCATTTTCCTATGTTTCCTGCTTTACTATGGATTTGAGGGGCTTGGCGGATTGTCTTCCGGCTGGGATATTACCCGCCTCGGTATGAAAGCGCATTTTGACAGTGTTTCGCGAGGAGTACTGGACACTCGCGATATTATTTACTTTGTAAGCATTGCCTTGTTATTCCTGGCGCTTACTGTTTTTAATCTGAAGAAAGAGCGGTAGGCATGGGAAAGCACATTAAGAAAATACTCTTCGTTGTCATTGGCTTGCTGTTGCTCAACTTCGTTGGGAGCTATGTCTACAAGCGCTTTGACCTGACTCAGGACAAGCGATATACGCTTTCACGGGCGGCAAAGGCCACTGTAGCAACCGTGGACTCACCTATTGTGGTCGACGTCTTCCTTAAAGGCAATTTCCCTCCTGAATTCAGAAGACTGGCTGTAGAAACACGACAGATCCTTGAGGAATTTGCTTCTTTTAATTCCAATGTTCAGTTTGAGTTTATCAATCCGCTGGATGATGATAATCCTCAGGAGGCACAACAATTACTCGCCCAATACGGACTCACACCCGCCCGGGTAGAAGTGTGGGAGAGCG